>JBEKEQ010000109.1:0-14322 GCA_050013735.1 Occallatibacter sp. | reverse complement strand
GCAGAGGTTCAGCTAAAATTCATTTCGTTGCAATGCCTCCGCGTTGCCAGTGCCTCGGCAGTTAATTGCAGTCAGGGCTCAGATCGACTCCAAGAATACGGTATCGCCTGCAGGTTGGAACTGAGTTCTAGGTTAGTTTGGACGCGGTTCAGTCACGGGCCATCGCCTAGCCGGGTAACGCCTCTCTCGAGGCGGCGCAGTACCGGCGTCCTGCCACTTTTGCAGCCACGCCCTGGATCGTGCGCGCCAGGTGAACCATCGGCATGAAGCACGCGTTCCGCTTGAAATCATGCAGTGGCCTTCAACTCACAGAGAACTCATATCCAGTGAGACCGCTTGCGTATACGCTTGATTCGCAATGCGCGCAGTCAGGATTCTATTTGCCGCCGCCCGTTGCCCACAAGGGATCGCGCCAGCGGCGGATTTGTGGTGACTTCAACGCGACAAATGTTGCTGCAGTCCGGCTGCGCTACCGAGGCACAAGAATGGGAGAACCGTTGCACGTCGTCATCACAGACTCGTCGTATGCAGATGTGGAGATCGAACGAAGCATTATCCAATCCTCTGGTGCGCATCTGCAAGCTTTCCAATGCAAGACCGAGCAGGATGTTATTGAAGCAGCAAAAACAGCAGACGCCATGCTGGTGCAATGGGCGCCCATTACCCGCGCCGTAATTGAACAGTTATCCCGCACCAAGGTTATTGTTCGCTACGGTGTCGGCATCGATAACGTGGATCTTGAAGCCGCGCGGGCTCGGGGAATTGCCGTATGCAATGTCCCCAATTACTGCATCGACGAGGTCGCCGATCACACCTTTGCCTTAGCCATGGCGTTGGCCCGGCAAATTCCGCAGGTTGACCGGCAGATGAAAGCAGACGTTTGGAGCGGTTACCCTCCGCGTCCGATGCTTGCCTCCCGGCAAATGACATTTGTCACTCTTGGTTATGGCCGTATTGCGCGCGCGGTTCTAGAGCGGGCTCAGGCATGCAAATTCAAGGTTGCCACCTGCGATCCATATTTGGCGCCAGACACGCCATTGCCGGGGAATGTGCAGAATCTGCCGCTGGATCATGCTCTCGCATCCGCCGACATTCTTTCGCTCCATGTGCCGCTCACCGATGGAACCCGCCAAATCATCGACGCTGCCGCGCTTTGCTCTCTGAAGTCCTCGGCGATTCTGATCAATACCGCACGCGGCGGCCTGGTGGACGGCTTCGCGCTCGCTGACGCGTTGAAGAAGGGCCGCCTCGCCGGCGCAGGGCTCGATGTCTTTGAAAAGGAGCCATTGCCCGACGGCCATCCACTGCGCGAGTGCGCCAATGTCCTGCTGTCATCGCATATAGCCTGGTACAGCGAATTGAGCATTTCAGAGTTGCGAAGAATCGCAGCCGAGGAAATCATTCGAGGCTTGACGGGCCAGCCGCTACTGAACCGCCTGGTTTGAGAAATAATCGATTCCTCAATGTGGAGCCTGTTATTCCGAAGGGCTCACAAAGCCTCTTCCCTGGCCAAGCCCGCCGGGATGTCAGTTATCAAGTTCTGCCACCCGTCAACCTGGTCCAGAATTCCCAACGCCGCAAAGTCCTCTTCGAATTGTGCAAGGTCGCTTTCAGTATCTTCCAAGCCGGTGGCAGGTTCGATGCGATGAGCGAGCAGATTAGCAATGTAAACAGCGGCAATCGCGTCGAAGCCCTGGTGAGGTACGCGATTGGGAGCATGGTGAAGCGCCACGGTCTCCACGACCGACAGGCCGCCGAAAGGTCGCCATCCAGAGGTAGAAATCATGAGCGAGAAGATTCTTTTTGTCGACGACGAATCGTCCGTTCTCGAAGGCTTTCAAAGACTGCTGCGACAGGAATTCACAGTGAACATCGCTCATGGCGGATGCGAGGGACTTGCCGCCATTCAGGCAAGTGGGCCCTACGCGGTGATCATTTCCGATATGCGCATGCCGGAGATGAATGGCGTCGAGTTTCTGGCCCACGTAAGCCAGAAGGCTCCGGATTCAGTGCGCATGTTGCTCACTGGACATGCCGACCTCGACGCGGCCATCGATGCGGTCAACAGGGGCAACATCTTCCGTTTTCTCACCAAGCCGTGCAAGAAGCAAGTCCTGGTGGAGGCGATCGAATGCGGATTGGATCGATATCGCACCGCCGTGACGCAGCGTGAAATTGTCAAGAAGGCGCACGCACTGGAAAATATCAAGTCGGATTGGGAAGCTGCCGGCGACGGCCCGTTGGAAGAACTAGAAGGCGCGGCAGGCCTTCCCGGCCGAACGCAGGCCATGGCCTGCCTGCAGGGTCGATTCGGAACCGATCGTCAATGCTATGTGCTCATGATCAAGCTCACAATACTGCACATGGTGGAAGAGCGATATGGCGAGAAGGCCGCGGCGGAATACTTGATGGGCGCAGTTCAGTTGCTCGCTCAGGGCCTGCATCCAAGCGATCAGTTCTTCCAATGGGGCAGGGACGTATTGATGGGGGTCTTGAGGCGCCAGGTCTCTTCAGCGGCTGTCCGGATGGAGGTTACGCGCCTGTTTATGGACAACCCTCAGCATCCAGTGGAGAAGGCCGGCAAAAAGACCATGGTTGCCCTCTCCACGACCTTTGATCTACTGCCGGTGGCGCAGTTCTCGACACTCGACGAAATGATGGCAGCTTTTAAAGCCAAGCAATTTTGAGCGGTCGGGACCATAAAGCGCGCGCTTCGCAAGCATTCTTACCGACGACGATCATGGCCGGGCGCGAACGATCACCGGATACTCGCCAACGGCAGTATGCGATTGATCGCCGGCGGAAACGATAAAGAGGAAATGCGCATCTTCAGGGTACTTTGCGAAAATTCCTGGAGCCAAATCAAAGTCCGCTTCAAGGCGGCCGCTGACTTTGTGAGGATTTCCCCGTTGCGCGATCGTTGTGAGGATAGCTCCTTCGCGCGCAACCGATAGAGTGAAAGCGCGCGCAATCGAGTCATCGGGAACCACCCACTGCACACGCACCACCTGCGTGTCGGGGCCAAGCTCAAGCACAGAGGATGTTCCGCTTCGCGCGACGGACGAGTGCAGCAATAGAATCGCCAGCGAGCGGCTGGAACTTTGCGTTGCCGTCGAGGAACCGGAACCCGAGGGTGGAATGGGGGTGGCAGGGGGGACCCGCAGCCCGGGGCTCTGTGCGGGATGGGAAGCGGCGAATGGTGTTGGCGCTGGCGCTTTCTGCAGGTGGATGAAGAACGCGAGCAAACCTGCCGACGCCAACGCAAGCGAAGCAACTGCGAGAGGAAGCCCACGCAGCATGGCTCCCGATGCCGGATGCGTCATCTTCGACCGATCAAACGTAAGGTCCAAGCCGCTGCGGAGTTCTGCCTGCGAGAACGCCTTTTCAACGCGCCGACGCTGCGCGCGCCCGAGCCGGCCGGCACGGTAGTCATCGAGCAGGTCATACGCCGCTTCTGCGAACTCATCGGAAAAACCCCGATCGACGATGATGCGCTCATCAAGCTGGTCACGGTCTTCCGCGGGCAACTCTCCCAGCTTGTAGGCGAGCAGAAGCTGACGGAGATCGGTAAAGTTATTCATGCGAGCGTGCTCTTTCTATCAGTGGCGTTTCCCGTCGATTTATCACGCCGCCGATCTCTTGCCAGATAACGGGCGGTGCAATTTTCAAGCGAGTCGCGAAGCCTGAGGGCCCGGTTACGCAGGGCATTCATAGCAATCCCCAGTTCGGTTGCGAGCGCTTGCCGGTTACGGATTCTGTCGCTGCCGTCGCCAGAGTAATAGCGCTCAAGCAGTAACCTGCTGTCGCTTGTGAGGCAGTCAAGGCAGTGACTCAATGCGTCGTCGTAGAGTTGCTTTTCTTCGTCGCCCGGGCCGCGATGTTCGTGAAACCACGATAGCCAGAGGAGCATCTTGTTTTCACGGATTCTTTTGGCATGCTGCTCTAGAAGCAGCATGCGCGCAATGCCGGTGGCAAATCGCGCAGGAGATAGAATCGGCTCGGCGTTGCGAGAGAGCTTGTCTGCGAGACGGTCGAGTGCGGTGTCGGCAAGCTCCTCGGGAAACGAGCAATGATTCCACCGGAAAAACCGAATCAAGCGCTCACGGAGGCCCTCGTAGGCCGCGCCGGCTTCTGCCGGAGTGGGTCCGAGCGCGTCGAGAAGCGCATACAGCGCGGTGTTGTCGAGATCCTGCGTCATCGGGAAAACGGGCAAGCGAAAACGGCTAGTGAGCAGGCGAAACGGTTCCAATCCGCCAGTTGCCTTCGACAATGTATCCGGCCCAATCGTAGGGCGGACTGCCGGCGGCCACCATCCTCAGTTGCGCAATACGAAGCGCGCCGGAGATAGTCATATGGCGGTTCAACAGCGCCTGATAGAACCATGGAACCATTTTACCGGCTACCGCATCGTCGACAGTCCACAGCGATCCCACAACGGTCGAGGCGCCCGAGGACAGGAAGGCCTGAGCCAGGCCCGAAATTCCCTCGCCGGGAATGGCGGCTCCGCCGGCAGTACGGCATCCGCTGAGCACCACGAGTGGAAGCGGCATCGGCGTGCGATAAATATCGTGCAGCCAAAAAATACCGTTCTGCGGCGAGCCATTCTTGTCGAAAGTGGAAAGAACAATTCCGGAAAGCTCAGGCCTTGCGGAATCTACCAGTGCATGCGTGGCAAAATGCGCAATGAAAAAATGGCTCCAATCGATCTCGATAACGGCGGCGGCCGTGGCATGTAAACCGAGATATAAATGGACGCGGCCGGCGCCGGCGATGGAAGAAATCGCCTTTGCCTCTTCTGCAGACGCCCTGAGGCGCGGAAGGGCGCTGAGGTCGAGATCGGCATCGGATCGCAGAACGGGCACAGAGGTTTGCGAAGGGGGCGGTGCTGCGGACCCTCGATTCGAAGTGATCCGCACGGCCGATGAGGCGCCGCCAGTGTTCGCAAGCCGAGGATCGAACAGGTTGTACACGGGATCGGCGAAGATGGCGATTGCGTCCCGGTTGGGCGATGGCTCCGGCCGCGACAGCAGTTCCATGGCAACAGCGGCGGAAGGCTCTTCCGTCACTTCGTAGTTCTCGATCAGGAAACCATCTCTCAACCTGAAACGAAGCGCGGAGAACGGCACGGACGCGATAATGTTGTCGGGCACCACCACCAAGCGATGAATCTCAGACGCAGGACGAAGCGGCAGAAGCAGGCTGCCCAGCCTTTCGGCCTGCACGTTCAGCTCGCGGTCAGCCTGCGCAATGCGCGCCTCGCGGGCAGACAGGTCCTCACCGGGCGGGCTTTGCTCGCGCGCCAGCAGCGCTTTGCGGTATGCGCTTACCGCGGCCGCCAAATGCGGCGAACTGCAAAGCCGAACGGCTCTCATCGAGTGGGATGTGATGAGCCATAGATAGGCATGCCGTTTGCCGACCCAATACTCGAGGAGTTCGGTTTCCGAGTCGAGCAATCGCGCGCGAAGCGAGTCGATGGAAGGAAGATGCCACGCCGCGCTGAACAGCGAAGCAGATGAGGACTCGCGCTCCCGAGCTTCGATATCGTCCTCTTCACCAATCAACGCGTGGAGTTGGTCCTTGGCTGTTTGCAATGGGGCGGCCGCGTTCTGCAAGGAACTCAGGCGGAGGATATTCTGCTGTGTTTGTACGATTTGGCGTTCCACACCGGAGCTCCGATCGATAAGCGATTGGGGAACGCCGCGGGTGGAGAAAGGGCTGGACTCGCGAATCGTATCTACGAGCGATCGCGCGCGCGCGCGTTCGGCGATGGTCCATGCTTCAAGCCAGGCGTCCTCTGCATCTCGGTTCCTTGCCGCTGCACGCGACGAAGTGCTCATGGAGATTTCGATGGCAAGATCGTAAAAATCGTGAACCGATGTAAAGAACGATTCGCGAAGCGATCGCCCGCTGATCTTGTTGCGCGAAGCCTCAAAACCGTCGAGCGCATGCAAGATGTCGTTTCGCGCCTCAACGACGTGACCGGAACGGGACTCGATGCGCGCAATACTGGCGCGAGCCAGCGCGGCGTGCTGTGGATTTGGAATAGCCGACCAGGACGACTCCGCCTTGCGATAAGTAGTCATGGCAGCCGGCGCATCGCCGAGACGTGTTTGCAAATCGCCCTCTTCCTGAAGAAGCAGGGCGGAAGTGAACGCTTCGCCGGCTTGCATGGCGCGCATCTGGCCTGAGCCTGCCGCGGCCAGGGCCTGCCGAACCTGGTGCTCAGCGGCCAGAAGCTCGGACTTGCCCAGCCAAGCCATCGCCTCTTCCCTGCGCAGGCTGTGAGATTGGGCGATGCGCATCGACTGGTCAAGCGATTCGGCGGCCTTGCGGCTCTGCATTTTTCTGAGATAAAGGATGCCGAGATCTTCGAGTGCGGTACTCTCGCTCGCCAGGTTTCCGCTGTTGCGAAGGAGCGGCAGGCATCGCTCGAGCGCGTCGCGCTCGCGCTCAAAGTCATTCAGTTCGTCGTATATTTCGGCAAGGTTGAGCCAGACCTGCCCTTCCTCGTCAGGGTATGGCTGAATGCGTATTTCTTCAAGAGCTGCCTGGTCGGCGTCGATGGCTGCCTGGTACTCGCCGCGTTCAAAATGGATGGCCGCAATGGTGGCCCGAGTGAACGCAATGCCCGGCAGGTCAGATAATTGCTCGGCAATGTCCAATGCGCGCTCGGCCGCGGACAGAGCCTGCTGCATCTCTCCGATTTCGGCGTAAACACTGGCGGCATTACCCTCAAGAATTCCCTGCCAGTAGAGGTCGCCGAGTTTGGCATAGAGCGCCAGTGAGCGGTCTGTCGCGTCGATCATCTCAGGATAACGGGCCAGGAAGTAATAGGCCGACGAGAGTACTTTCCACGTGGCGGCATCGGCGGCAAGGACGCTTTGAGGCGACTCGCCAAATCGATTCCCCATTAGTGCACCGGCCTCTTCCGCAGTCTTCAACGCGGCCGTGTAATCGCCCAGCTTGTAGAGATAGATGCGCGCTTTGCCAGTCAATGCCCTCTGCTGCAGACCTCGATCGCCAACTGTTTGCGCCAATTGAAACGTCCGATCGTAGCTTGCAATCGCATTTGCAGCCGTGTCCACAGCAGGCGCGCGGCGCAGGCTTTCGGCACGGGCCATGGCGTCGTAGGCAGCAACCACATTGAAATCGGAGGCATTGGCGGGCCGCGGGCTGACAAGTCTGATCCGTATCGCTCCAGAGGGCGGCTTGGCCAGGCGGATCTCAAGGTCGTAGTTTGCCGATTGCGGCGCGATAAAGGGAATGCGAAGCACAGAGTGGATGCCTGAGTCGCACGAGCGTGAAAGCGGGCTCGATATTCCGGGCCCGGTTAATATCGCCATCGGCATCGAGTTATCCATCTGCTCAATCCGAACCTCGGCAAAGCAGCCCGCGCAGGCGGCAATCGTGAGGGTGCGCGTACCCCCTGCGGGTACTTCAGCGGAGACGGCCTCGCCTGAACTAAGGACGATGGGCGCTTGCGCGGGCGGAGGAGCCGCACCGCCGGCTTGCGCTTTGCATGCGATCGGGCTCACGAGCGTGAGTAATAGGAGACCAGACACAGATGAGGCAAACAACCGAATACGCTCGATTGGCATGCGCGAAAATCGAAACCCGCATCCTTTGCCAGCGAATCCCGATTGCGATTCCTTTGGAACGGACACTGTGCCCTCGTGGTTTCAAGCTTGCTTTTGTTATGTATGGCGCTTGCGGAGGAACTAAAACCCCACGTCACATATTTTCCTCTGACGAGGCGCGCAGCACAAGCATAAGCTTCTGAGCACAGGCTTTCGAGTTTGGACCGATGAAAAAGCCCGGCAGCGAAATCGCATTGCTGCCGGGCGAGTTATCTGATCTCCGTTTGCCGATCCTTATGACGGGTGAGCCAGGTGCGCCGCGATCTAAAAGACCGGTTGGCACGGTCTACCGGCCGGCACATTGCTTTTCACCGGCCGAAAGGCGTCTGCTTAATTCGGGTCATACACTGATATCCAGTCGGGGCCAAGACCGACTCCAGTCCCCATAGTGTAAGGCGAGGTCGACAACTGGGTCAGCGTACCGTCGGCGGCGCTGATTGAAAACACTGAGATGTTACCGTGGCCCACGGGGTTGGCGACATAAAGGTAGGCGCCTGACGGGTCTATGGCCAGTCCGCCCTGCCCAGTCAGGCCGGTTATATCCGGGTTGTCGATGGAATAGGTGTTAATCTCCGTCAGTTCGCCTGAGGTTTGGTTGATGGTATACGCCTCGACGGATTGCTCGCCGGAATTGTAGACATAAAGGTAGTGACCGGTCGGCTCAATCACCGGGGTGGTGGGGTTGCTCCCCGCGGGAAACGGCGAATCGGTCAGCGGCGTGAGCGGTTCGGGATTTCCATTGAGCGTGGCAGTGGGAGTGACAGCATAGGCGGAAATGTCATGTGCTCCGGAATTGGTGGCGTAAAGGTACTGTCCGTTCGGAGTCATGACCAGGCCGTTCACGTTGATGTCCGCCGAGGTGTTGGCGATGAACGTCAACCCTCCGTTGCTGCCAACGGCGTAGGCTCCCACCACCCAGTCGGTGACGTCAGCGAAGTACAGGGTGTGATCTGCCGCGTCGTAGAGCATGGGGCCCGGATTATTGTCGTTCACGCAGAAGGCTCCCGAGCAGGTTACCGGGAAGGGCGAGCCGAGGACCGGCGTGAGAGCTCCAGAGGAAGGCGCAATGGTATAGGCCGCAATGGTCGCGCTGCCGTAACTGGAGGCATAGAGGACAGTACTTGAGGGGCCGATGGCGAGATTCGTGGGCACGTCCGGGGTAGTAACGGAGTTGGTGGTGAGAGCCAGAGACCCCGTGGCGGAAGTAACCGTCAGTTCAGCGATAGAGCCCGTTCCCTGATAGCTGCTTACGAACATGAGGTTCAGAGCCTGGTCCACTACCATACTGTTGCTGTCGGCGATGTTGGGCATGTAGGGAGAGTTTGCCAGCAGGAACAAGTCTCCACCGCTCTGCGCCTCAGAGAACTCGGCCAGTGTTCCATCGCCATTCAGAGTGTAGATGTAAGCTGCCGCGGGTGGGGGATTGATGGTTAACTGGGCTGATTCAGCGGTGCTGCCGCCCGCCCCGGTGCAATCGAGCGTGTAGGTGTTAATCCCTGTGACGGAAGGACTCACCGATTCGCTGCCGTTGGTCGATTCCGGGCCCGACCAACTTCCGCTGGCCGTGCAAGACGTGGAGTTCGTGGAAGACCAGGTGAGCGTGGAACTGTCGCCGAGCGCGATGGAAGTGGGGGCGACCGAAATGCTGACAGTGGGTGCGGGCGGCGGACTAACGGTGAGCGACGTCGAGCCGCTGCCCGAACCGCCCGCCCCGCTGCAGCTCAAGCTATAGGTGTAGCTGCCGACGGTGGTTGGCGTCTCCGTTGCCGTGCCGCTGGTTGCTTCTGACCCGCTCCACGCGCCGCTCGCCGTGCACGATGTGGCGTTGGTCGAAGACCATGTGAGGGTAGCGCCAGAACCCAAAATGATCGGACTGGGCGAAATCGAGATTGTCACTGTAGGCGCAGGAGGCGCATTGACGGTAACCGTCGCCGAGGCGCTGCCACTTCCGCCGCTGCCGGTGCAGGTCAAAGTGTACGTATCGGACCCGGTGGCCGAAGGTGTTTCTGAGGTCGTGCCGCTCGCTGCTTCTGACCCGCTCCAGGCGCCGCTCGCCGTGCATGACGTGGCATTTGTCGACGACCATGTGAGGGTTACGCTAGAGCCAAGAGTGATAGAGGTGGAGCTCAACGACAAACTCACCGTCGGCTTTGGTGCGGTGCCCCCGCAGCCGGCTATCATGCTGCCAAGCGCCGCAAATCCCAGCATCAGCCATGGGCCCAGAGGGAATTTTCCAGGCCAAGAGTTGTGGCCTCCAGCGCTCGCAAATCTCCAGTGAGCCGGCGAAGCGACTTTTCTTCCGGTTACCTGCATGTCCATCAATGCGTTCCTCCTCCCGCGAAGGGCTTTACTTCCAGGTGAGGAAACACGCTGAAACATCACGCTCTTTTTATGGGCCGGTCGCGATGCCCGATATAGCCTGGGGCTTGGCCGCATGGGTGATTCCATCGTCGTGCGGTTTGAGGGTCCCAACAGAACTGTCTGGATTTTCGATGCCCATAATCATTTGTCGTATCACTTATGCCTCCCTCATGCCATCGCGCAAATACTTAGGCATGGAGGTGAGATAACAATGAAGAAGAGTCTCATTCTAGGGAGCATCTTGTCTTTCGCTCTGGCGAGTGCTGGAAGCGCGCAAGGCGCAGCCGCCCCTGCCGAGGATCACGGAAATTACACGCAGGCTCAATTGAAGCAAATGGCGCACGAAGCGCACACACCCCAACAATACAAAGAACTGGCGAGCTTCTACGGGAACCAGCAAAAGAGCTACCTCGAAAAAGCTGGCGAAGAAAAGCAGGAATGGATTCGCCGGAGCCAGATCACCACGAGCATTTATGCGAAGTATCCACGGCCCGCGGATTCGGCTCGATATCTTTACGAGTACTATGCGGCGAAGGCGTCAGAGGCCGGCTCGCTATCAGCAAAATACAGTCAACTGGCGGAGCCGACGGGTGCCGCAATGCAACAGCACATGTAGAGCGTTGGGTATAAACAGCACATTGAACCGGTTGTAAAGAAGGGAGCGGGCTGATCCGCTCCCTTCAAGCTTTTTGTAATCGATATTTCGCTTTACCCGCTGCAAGCTTAAATTGCGTACGCTTCGTTCGGTGCTGATACAGGCCTGCTCAATTTGGCCGTCACGTCGGCATCATTCTCAAGCAAAGTCTGGGGGTCTACGAAACGGTAACCCACATACACGTCGGTGAGCAGATAAACCGGACGAGAGGGATCGTCCTCAATCTTTTTGCGAATCTGGTTGACGAAGACGCGCAGGTACTCGATTTCTTCCCTGCAATCGGCTCCCCAAACGGCGGTCAATAGCTTTGCGTTAGGCACCACGCGGCCGGCACGGCTCATCAGGCAGTGCAGGACAGCGAACTCCTTGCGAGTGAAATGTACTTGTTGACCACGCCTGGTGACCTCACGCTTGACTGGATCGAGACGAATTTCTCCGATTTCGATGGGTGCGGTTTCTACACGGGCCGGGGCCTGGAAGCGACGGACCGCGGTGCGGACGCGTGCAATTAATTCCCGGGTGCTGAACGGCTTGGTGACATAGTCGTCTGCCCCAAGCTCGAGGGCCTCGACTTTATCCGCTTCGCCATCGCGAACGGTGAGCATAATGACCGGCAGCCTGGGGGCAATGGCGCGGATGCGCCGGAGGGTTTCAATGCCCCCAATGCCCGGCATATTTACATCGAGCAAGACTGCATCGAAGGCGGCGCTGCGCAAGGCTTGCAGCGCCTCTTCGCCGCGCGAGGCCTCGGCTACCTGAAAGCCGAGTTCGACGAACGGCGGCCTCAGCGCCCTGCGGATGGCCGATTCATCGTCGACCACAAGAACGCGAATTCCGGGTTGATTCATGAGGAACACCCTTTCTGCAGCGGGGCTGGAATGGCCGCGAAGAATGAAGTTCCCGTTGCCTCGCCGCTGACGAGCCAAACGCGCCCACCGTGAACCGAGGCGATCCGCTTGGCAACCGCAAGACCAAATCCGGCGCTGGCCGTGCGATTGGCGAGGAAAGCCGGGAGTGAGTAATGATCGAAGATTGACTCGCGATCGGCCACGGGAATGAGCGGGCCGAAGTTATGCACCGAAAATACGACCTCGGAATTTACGCGAACGGCGCGAATGGTGATGGCGGTTCCCGCGGTAGCGTACTTGCAGGCGTTGTCAATGTACTGGGTCAACAGCATGAGGATTAGTTGGCGATCGCAAAACAGCACAAGGCTGTCATCCTCGAGATCGACGACAACTTTCCTCTTAGCCAGGCGAGTCTTGAGGCCTGCCAAAGCGTCATCGATGATCGGTTCCACGCCTACGCGCCGAAGATGGACCTCAGCTTCCTTTCCATCCAGGCGGGCAGTGGTCAACAACTGCGTGGTGAGCTGGCTCAACAGGCGGGCCTGTTCATCGATGAGCGCCACCAAATCAGCTTGCGTAGACGACAGCCTACCAATTTCACTCAGGCCTGCACTGGCCGCGAGGATGGCCGTCAAGGGCGTCTTGTAAGCCTGCGCAAGACCGTCGAGCACGGTGAAGCCAGGCTGCCCGAATTGGCCGCCGGAATTCCTGTTATCAACTTCGACGCGCTCAGAGCGCGAAAGGGTGTAGGTTTCAAACACTTAGCCACTCGCCTTTCTATTCCGACAGGACCATGAACTCAAGAGGCCGCGAAGAGAATTCCGACGGCAGATTTGTGCATGCCTCCGCGGCCGAACCGCTGGAAATCGGGCATCCAGAAAGGGGTCAGTTCGTCTCGATATGAGGATTGTATATGAATATGATTAAGAAATACTTCTGTATTTTTAATGGCTTCCTTATGAAATCTTTGTGGTACTAGAGTTAATCCGAAACGATCGGACCGACCCGCGACACCTGAATCCTCTTCTTGGATTCAACAGGATTTTTGTGCCCGTACAGGCTTTTCGGCCTGGCCGGCAGGGAGATACCAACGCTCCGGTGCAGAGTTATGCCCCGAGATCACCGTCGAAATTCACTTTGCCTCATTTAACAACCATCCTTTTTGGGGAGGAACAGTGCCGATGTATCTGAATGTGAATCGCATCTTGAAAACGATAAGTGGAACAGCCCTAACAATGGCCTTGATGGCCGGCGCGCAAGCACCGGCCCCACCTGCGCCCGCACCGGCGCAGGCCCCCGCAGCCGCAGCTGCTCCGGCCGACCAGGCCGCTGCGGCTGCGGCTCCGGCAGCGCCGGCGGCGCCTACCTGGAGTGTCGGCCCAATGGATCTCAGCGGCTTCATCGATGGCTACTACAGCTTGAATTTCAATCGGCCGTCTTCGACCGACGGCCTGGGCGACCAACTCAACCAGCTTTATAACTTCAACGACAAAACAGATCAGTTCGAACTGAGCGCCGCCAAGCTGACGCTAAACCACGATCCCGATCCGGTGGGCGCGCACGTGGACTTCATCTACGGGCGCACGAACTCGGATATCAATCATGCTCCGACCAATAGCACATCGGGCGAGCAGCTTAACTACATTGAGCAGGCGTTCCTGAGCCTGAAGCCGCCCAAGGCAAAGGGCTTTGAGCTGGACTTTGGCAAGTTCGTGACCTCGGCCGGCGCCGAAGTCATCGAAGCCAAGGACAACTGGAACTACTCGCGCTCACTGCTCTTCGTGAACGCCATTCCTTACTGGCACTTTGGGGCGCGGACGTCGTACCCAGTGTCGAAGACAGACACGATAGGCTTCCAGTTGGTCAACGGTTGGAACAACGTATCGAAAAGCAACGGCGGCGTGACGGGGATCTTCACCAACACGTACACCAAACCGAAAGCCGCGTGGAGCCTGAATTATATTGTCGGTCCGGAAAACCAAAACACCACCAGTGGGCTGCGCAACCTGATCGATACTACGCTGCTGCTGACGCCCCCTGGGAAATACAACGCCTACTTCAACTTCGACTACGGTCAAAACACTGACGCCCTGGCGGCACAGGGCGATACGAAGACGCATGACTGGTGGGGCGCGGCAGGCGCGCTGCATGCTCAGGTGAACGCGAAGAGCGCCATTGCCTTGCGCGCTGAATACTTCAACGATCCTGACGGTTTCCAAACCGGGACGCCGCAACACCTTGTGGAAGGAACTTTCACGTATGAGTACAAGTGGGTAGAAGGCCTGCTCACACGGGTCGAGTACCGCTGCGACGCTTCCAACGCGATGTACTTCTATTCCGACGCCAACGAGAGCCCGACAAAGAGCCAGCAACAGACGCTGACAATTGCGTTTGTCGCATTCTTCGGCCCCAAGCGCTAATCGTATTTGAATCTGCTGTCCGGCCAGGCAACCGCTGCCTCCCAGGCCTGGCCGGGCAACCAGCTCCCACGAGGTCTTTTCCACTTGGGCCCGGATCGAAAAACTCGAACACGGACGAAACTTACGAAATTCCCGGAGGCCAGCCGCCGGGAGCAGCCAGATAAACCTCACTTACCAGGAGAATCTTCATGGCAGAACAAAAAGCACCACAGATGCAGGCCACCCTGGGCCTTACAGGGCTGACCAGCAACGCAATGGCCCTCATCGCCCCCGGCGCCTTTCTTTGGCTCACGTTCGCTATCCAGGCTAACACCGGCGTTGCCGGCCAACCCTCTACCGCGCCAGCCATGTGGATAGGCATCTTTGTTTCTTTGCTGCTGTGCCTGGCCACCGCCGTATCC
>JBEKEQ010000108.1:0-14464 GCA_050013735.1 Occallatibacter sp. | reverse complement strand
TTTCTCAATGCCCTGCTCGTGGTGGTAACAAGCATTCGCAAAGAGTCCCTTCGCCCTGTTCTCGACGCAATCTCTGAGGAACAGCGAACCGGTGGCCGTTTTTATCGGGGTGAGCCGAAAGCGAAACACGGCTAGCCTATTTCAATGCGCCACTCCATTCTTGCGAGCAGACACACCTCAGCGGAATATTTTGGTACACAATGGCACTTCTTCCCGACAGCGTCCGGCCGCTCTTCCCCATCACGGACACCTGCGTTTATCTGAATCATGCGGGGTCGGGTCCTTTGTCCCGGCCAGCGCGGGACTGCATGGTGCAGGTGCTGGATGGCATCATGACCCATGGCCCACTGATTTTCGACAAACTGGAAGAGTTACAGGCGGCTGCGCGGGCCAGCGCGGCGACCCTGGTGCATGCCAAGCCGCATCAGATTGCATTCCTCCGCAATACCTCTGACGCGATCTCTGCCATCGCCAATGGAATCCGCTGGCAACGCGGAGACAATATCGTCAGTTCGGCGGCGGAGTTTCCCGCCAACGCGTACCCATGGAAACGCGTGGCAGGCATCTACGGTGTCGAGATGCGAGTGACCAACCCGGAAGGCCGCGGCCTTGTGGACATGGAACAACTGCTGGCCCAGGTTGATGACCGCACCCGGGTAGTGACCGTCAGCTGGGTTCAGTTTGCCAGTGGGCAGCGGCTCGATATCCGGCAGATCGGCAAGTTTT
The DNA here is from genome assembly GCA_050013735.1 of Occallatibacter sp. Taxonomy (GTDB): domain Bacteria; phylum Acidobacteriota; class Terriglobia; order Terriglobales; family Acidobacteriaceae; genus Telmatobacter. The sequence goes on along the minus strand of JBEKEQ010000108.1, from coordinate 13,738 downwards.
GCCGTGACCGAAATATTCTCTTTGTCGTGGATGCGATTCAAGGGCTGGGAGCGTTGCAACTCGACGTGGAAAAAGATTACGTGGACGCTCTTGCCGCCGGAGCAAATAAATTTCTGCTCGGCACCAAGGGCGTTTCCCTTTTATATTTGTCGGAACGGGCAGTGGAGCTGGTGCAGCCTGCCGTGGTGGGCTGGACGGCGGTGAAGGATTACTCCGACTACGTGGCCCACGCCACGATGGACTTTCGCGAGGGCGCAGCGCGGTTTGAGGGCGGGGCCTTGAATGTAGTTGGTATCTGCGGCCTGGGCGCAGCTATCGATTTGTTTCTTCGCGCCGGCCCGGAAAATATCGAGCGCCATCTATTCGCGCTCGCCGCTTATTTGACGCAGGAACTAAAACAACGCGGCTATCAGGTGATTGAGCCGCAAGATTCATCTTTGGTTTCTTCCATCGTTGTCTGCAAACACGACCGCTATTCTCCGGATCGGATTTGCAACCACCTTGCGAGCCGGAACATTATTACTTCGGCGCGCCACGAAGGTCTCAGGATTTCTCCCCACTTTTACAACTCACACGCTGACCTGGATGCATTGCTCGCGTCGCTGCCCAGCTGAATGAGCTAACGGAAACTAGTGGATTGAAGCGCTTTCGTCTTTCGTCTGTATAGCGCATCGCAAAACAGATGCGCAGGCTTACACATTATTACCACGGTTCAGTGCAACCCGTAGCAAGGTTCCCACGTTGGGGTCTTGGGCCCTCGGCAGAGTGGCGGCAATGAAGAGGGCTTGAGTCATCTTCCTTTTCCAATTTCCTTGATGAGTGACTGAAATGTGCTGTCGGCGCGCAGGGAGGCGAATGCAGGATCGGCAGGGACAAAGATGATCCATCCCTCATGGTTCTTGTAAGCGAGCTCAAGCAATTGCAACGCGCCGTCGCGGTCGCCTGCAAAGATCAGGCTGCGCGCAGCGTCCACCGCGCTGCCGTAATTGCTGGAGCCGGCATCGGCGGCCAATGCACGCAAGGCCGCAATGTATCCGCCTGTGCTGTTTGCTTCCTCGATGTCGTGTTGCGGGACGGGATCGGGGATGGCGCGAATGACCCAGGAAAATTCCTGCGACGCGCGTGCCTGGTCGCCCATGACCGAGTAGACATACCACAACTTGTAATGCGCGCCGAGGAAGTTGGGATTGGCGGCCAAGACGGTCTGCATCTGCTGAACGGCCCGGGGAAAGTCGCCTTCGTAGTAGCCGAGCCAGCCGAGATTAGTGCGCAGGATGGGCGACAGCGGGTCGATGTCGAGGGCGGCCTGGATCTGTTGTTCAGCCTCTGGAAAGCGGTCCGCGGTCATCAGCATGATTGCATACCAGTGATGAGCGTCGACATTGGAGTGGTCGAGCTCGATGGCCTTGCGGAACTCCTGCTCGGCCGCGGGCAGATTCCACTGGTAGAACCAGTATGAAAAGCCCAAGGCGGCATACGCCTCGGACTGTGCTGGGTCCAGTGAAATGGCTTGCCATGCTGCTGCCCATCCCAGGCTGCGCGCGCTCTTCGGGTCCATCCAGTTGTATTGGCCCATCAAATTGTAGGCGGAAGCCAGTTGCGCGTAGGCCGCGGCGTATTTGGGATCGATGGCCACCGCGCTGCTAAAGTTCTCGATGGCGCCTTCGAAGCCCGCTTTAGTTCGCTGCGAAAACAGATACTGGCCTTTCAGGTAGGCGTCGCGGGCTTCGAATTTCTCAGGCCGGTAGGCTGCGTGGGCGAGTGGAGGAAGACTCAGCGACAGTGCGCGCTCCACTGCGTCAGCAATGCTGGATTCGAAGACAAACTCGTCGCTCAGGTCGCCATCGTAGACGCTGGCCCAGATGCGCGACTGGTCCGCGACACGCACCAGTTGCGCCGAGACCCGCACGTTGACGCCTTGCTGCTGCAGGCTGCCTGTAACCAGATATTGCACCCCGAGTTCGCGCGCGATTTCATTGACCGGCTTGCCGGCGCCGATGCGGGACGAGTCAGGCGCGATGACGCGCAACTGCCTCACGGGAAGGCTGTCTAACCGGGCGATAAGCTCGTCTGCCAAACCGCTGCAGACATAATCCCGGCTGGGGTTGCCCGTGCGGTTGTCGAAGGGCAATACAGCGATAGAGACGGGCGGGGTGTGCGCCACACGCCACGCCATGATGGCCGCTACCGTGGCGGCCAACAAAACTGAGGCAAGCAGCGCCGCTGCAATCAATTTGTGGCTGCGTTTCTTTTCCGAGGGGGAAGGCTGAGCCGCGGGCCCCTCGGGCTCCGGTGCAGAGACTGGCGAAGCGGCACCCACCGGCAATGGGGCACTCTCGAGTGAAGCGGGATCGAAGACCTCAACCGTCTCTACGCGGGCGATGAAGCGGTAACCGCGCCCCCGTACCGTCTCAATGTAACGCGGCGCCTGCGGGTCGTCGCTGAGAACCTCGCGCAGCTTACTCATGGCCGCGTTCAAGCCGTCTTCGAAGCTTCCAAAGGTGTCGTTCGGCCAGAGTTGTTCGTGCAAATCCGCTCGTCCCACGAGTTTCCCATTCCGCTCCGCCAAGGCCAGCAGCAGACAGCGCGGCTTTTCCTGCAGGCGGATGGGCCGGCCGTTCTTCGTCAGGTCTCCGGAAAGCAGGTCCAGGACGAAGGCCCCAAAACGGAGTTCCGTACGAAACGAATTGTTCGAAGACAAGGTCGACCTATCTTGCGGGGCCATAAATTGGAGTTTCGGGTCTGACTCGGGGGTCCGTGGAATCGACGCCAAGAAGTTTTCACGATAGCACACTCCGGAATGAACTGGAATTAAATTATTTGGAATCTGCTGGATATCGATTCAGGTAGATTTCAGGTAGAGTTGAGCTTCCGTCCATTGACCGTCCGCATTGCATTGCGTACGTTGCAGGGAGACATGCGCTTCCCTCCCCCACCCATGCGCACGCTCGAGCCGTTTGCCTATCGATGAACCTCGTGTGCGGCGTGAGTTTACGGCAGGTTTTTCCCGAGGAGGTTCTCGGGCTTTATATTTGCTGGGCTGTTGAAGCAAAGGTCTATTGAATGCAGCGAATGACCGCATCCCCACCCATCCAGTTTCCAGAAATTACCGGTTTTTGAGGAGACGACCGAATGTCGCCATCGCAGAGAGTGTGTGCCTTTACAGCGTCTGTCACAAAGCGTTCGGCAAGGTCGTTGCCGTCAGCGGCATTACCTGACTGGCGGATTCGACGCCTCATGAGCCGCCTGCTCGTGGCCCTTCTGGTTTCGCTGACCTCGGGCACGGCGTATTGTCAGACGGCCATTTTCATGGGAACCGAGGCTTGGACGTATACCGGCACCAGCCCGACGGCTCCCTATGGCATGGCACGCGACCTGCAGGGCAACCTCTGGGTGTCTACCTATCATGAGGACGGCCTGACCGAGATCCTGGCCGTCAACGGCGTCCTGCCCGCAAACCCCACTACGGTGCAAGTTTCCGCTGCTAACCTTCCTGTCTATCCGGCGGGTCTTGCCGTTGACGCGGCCGGAGACCTGTGGATCGCCGACGCGGGTACCGGCACGAACGGTGGCGGCGCAATCAAGGAGATTGCGGCGGTTGGCGGAGTGATTCCCAGCACTCCCACCGTATTGACCATTGTCGGTAGTAGTGCCGAACTCAACGAGCCGTGGGGTCTGGCCTTCGATGCCTCGGGGGATCTATGGTTCTGCGACGCGAGGAATAATGCCGTCAAGGAGATCGTCGCCGTAGGCGGGGTGATCCCGTCAAGCCCCACCATCAACACGGTGGGCAGCGGCTGGAGTTTTCCGACGGACGTATGGGTCGACGCGCAAGGGAACGTGTTTGTCGGGGATACCGATGGAGGCAAGGTCCTGGAGATGGTCGGCGAGGCGCCGCCGGCTGCTTCCACTCTTCCTGCAAATCCAAACTACAAACAAATAGGCTCTGGATTTGTCAATCCCGAGGCCGTGGCGGTCGACTCCCAGGGCAATGTATGGGTTGAAGATGACGAATCCAAGTCCTTCTACGAGGTGGTCGCGGTCGGCGGCAGCATTCCCGCAAATCCTACGATCATCACGTTCACCACCGACGCCGTCACCCCCTCACAGCAAGTGTCCGCGTACTTCGTCAGCATCGACGGCCAGGGCAATATCTTCCTGGCCGGGACCTTCGGCTCGGGAAATCTGGCTGTCAACGAGCTGAGTCCGTCGAGCAACTCCGGACAGATATACGTTGGCGTAGGCGCGTCCCCACCCCTTCTTCCAACCAGCGGCAGCACGTCTCTGCTCTTCGGCTTCCTGGCCTCGACGACCATCAACGCGCCGGGCGTTTACACGCAGGGTGCTCCCGGCCAGGACTTCCAGGATGCGGGCACAGGCACCTGCACCACCAACGGGACCAGCCACTCATACTCCGCCGGCGACACCTGCACCGTCAACGTAACCTTCAAACCGCTTTATCCCGGTACGCGGCTGGGCGCCGTAGAACTCAGCAGCGGCGGCAACGTGCTCGGCACGGGGCTCGTCTCCGGCGATGGTGTTGCGCCCATGATCAACTTCGGCGTGGGTCCTATTGCAGGCCCGTATGCACCATCCAGCATTACTCAAGTCGGCCCCAGCAATAATAACGGCTACCACAACTCCGCCGTCGACGGCAACCACAATGTCTATCTCACCAACGACAACGGCGAAATCGATGTGGCCACTGCGGCCAGCAATTATCAAACAGTTACCATGATCGCACCGGCCGGTGTTCCTTTTGACATCGTCGTCGACGGCGCCGGCGACGTAATCTGGAATGATTTCGCCACCGAAAGCATCCAGGAGGCTGTGGCAGTCAACGGCTCAATACCGGCCTCGCCCACCATCGTCACTCTGGCCTCCGGTTTGTTTTTCTCCATCGATTTATTTCCGGGCCTTGCCGTCGATGGCTACGGCGATATCTACTTCAGCGACTTTTCACACTTTTACGAACTCGTCGCGGTGAACGGCGCAATCCCTCCCTCAGCCACAGCACGTTCCATCCCAATCTCGAAACTTCCAGGCCCGATGGCGTTTGACCAGTACAACAATCTCTTTTTCGAGGACGCTCACGGCTGCTTCGATAAAGTCTCGCCGGTCAACGGCCAGATACCGTCCTCGCCTACTGTGCAGCAGGTTTATTGCGGGTCGCTGTTCGGCTATGGAATGGCGGTCGATGCGGCGGGGAATCTCTGGTGGGCGGATATTTCCAATCCTGTGAACGTAATTCAGGCCGTCAACGGCGTCATTCCTTCCTCGCCCAAGGTCGTTAATATTGTGTTCACCGGATCCGCTCTCCACGGGGAAGGCATGGGTCTTGACGACAACGGAAACCTCTTCGTGTCCTGGGCGCCAGATGAATCCCCGTATTTTGTCGACTTCTACGATTTCCGCGATCCACCGAGCTTCACCTGGTCAGGCAATACCAACGTCGGTCAGACCGCCAACCCCACGAACTATGCCTTTGCCGCGAACATGGGCAATGCGCCCCTCTCGCTTGGATATCCCGCCAGCGGAACCAATCCGTCGATCAATCCCAACTGGACCTGGGCGACCGGCGCCACCGGAGCCTGTCCGAGTGTCTCCTCCGGAGCTTCCAGCGCAGAATCGCTCGCGGTGAGCGCGGTCTGCGGTCTGGCGATTGACTTCCATCCCACAACACCGGGTGCGCCGCTGACCGGCCAGCTCACATTCACTGACGATGACCTCTACGTCGAAACGAATACCGCCAATGAGGCGACGGGCGACCCCACGCAGAGCATCGCGCTCAGCGGCACCGCCGTCGGGCTCTCCGCTCCTACCATCTCCTGGACACCCGCTTCGCCCATCACGTACGGCACGGCGCTGGGCTCGGGCGACTTCAACGCGCAAGCCTTCAGCGGCGCCACCAATATCAGCGCCGATGGCTTCTTCACCTATTTCGTAGGCTCGGTGAATGGAACGGCGGCTAACAGCAGCACCATTTTGCCCGGCGGCAACGACACCTTGTGCGTGCAATGGACGCCTTCGTCGAGTTATTCATCGCAGTACAATTCCACGGGCGAGTGCCTGCCCATCCGGGTCAACGCGGCATCCACATCGATTAGCTGGAATCCGTCGTCGACAACCATCATCGCCTCCAGCGGTCCGACGGCGGGCCAATTCGATGCCTCGGCGATGGCCGGCGAAACCAACGTCACGGGCGACGGCGCGCTGACTTATTCCCTCTCAGTGGTCGGCGGCACGATGATCAACGTCGGCTCCACGCTGGCCGTGGGTCCGGTTACGATTTGCGTGCAGTGGAATCCGTCGTCGAGTTTCTCGGCGGAGTACAACAGTTCTTTCGCCTGCCAGAACTTCACGGTGATCAACACCCAGCCCACGACGACTACAGTGAGCACGAACGCCAACCCGGTGTTCTTCGACGCCACCGTCACTTTCACGGCCACCGTGACGCCGACCTCGGGTTCGATTGTGCCCACCGGAACCGTAACCTTCGATGACAACGGCACGGCAATCGGCACGGGAACATTAAGCGCTTCGGGCTCCGGCGCATCGGCAATCGCCACCCTGACCACGAGCAGCCTCGCGATTGGATCGCATCCCATCACCGCCAGCTATCCCGGCGACACGAACAACCAGAGCTCCACTACCGCGACAGCTCTGCCAGAGGTGGTGGAAGACTTTGCCGTGGCTGCAAACGCGCCTGGGTCCGTCACCGTCGAGCCCGGCGCGGTGGCCACTTTCACTTTCACGGTGAGCCCAGTTTCGCCGGCCACCACGTTTCCGGCGGCGATCAGCTTAACCGCCGCGGGCCTGCCCACCGGCGCTACCTACACCTTGACGCCCGCCAGCATCGCGGCGGGAGCGGGCTCGACCCCGGTAACATTAACCGTGACCACGCCGGTGACCGCACTCACCGGCAACCTGCCGCCCCAATCACCGGCGCAGGGCACCGGGTGGCCGTTGATGGCCCTGGCGCTTCTGCTGCTGCCGCTTACCGGCCGATGGCGCCGCGCAGGCCGCAGACTGAACCGCATGCTGTCGCTGCTGCTACTGGTTGCTGCCGGAATCATGGGTGCGGCGGCGCTGGAAGGCTGCGGGGGTGGCCCCTCCGGCTACTTCGGCCAGGCGCCGGCCACTTCCACAATCACAGTCACCGGGACTTCCGGCACATTGAGTCACAATGCCAGCGTTTCACTCACGGTCGAGTAACGACATCAAGGAGAAGAATGAGATGAAGAGTATTCTGCCTGTCAGTGCAACGTTGGCGATCATCCTTGGAGTTTTCTCATTGCCTGCCGCGGGACAAGCCTCGGGCGGCAGCGCGCCGCAACCTACGGCAGACCAGTTCGATGTTGCCGTCAACTTTACGTACAAGGTGGCCAAGATCGCCTCCACCACTACGCACTTTGTTCTTCCGGGCGGCTCGCTGGATGCGGCTTATAACTTCGGGGGCAAGGCGCGCGGCCTGGGCCTCGTAGTTGATGTAAACGGCGAGTCGAAGTCCAACATCGAGCCCGGGGTGAACCTGACGCAATTCTCAGTAATGGGCGGTGCGCGTTACACCTTTCACATCGTCGCGCAAAGCACTCACGCAGTTGATCTGTACGGTCAATTTCTTGGCGGCGAAGTTTTTGCTTCCAACAGTGTTTTCCCCGGCCCTTCCAGCGTTTCGAGCAGCGCCAGCAGTGGCGCCATACAGGCGGGGGGCGGAGTGAACATCCGTCTTAAGCGCTGCCTCGCGTTGCGCCTTGTTGAGGCAGACTTCATCACTACACAACTGCCCAATGCCACCGATCAGAGGCAATACGACGTCCGCTTCTCAAACGGCATCGTCTTCCGCTTTTGAAAGGCCCAGTCAGCAGTGGGGATCCACGAGGCATGTTAGGCGGAAAATATAAAGGCCGCTGATTCTTCGTAGTGGGTCAATTTGAAAAGAGCACCATTCCTCAGGGGCCGGAGCCCAGTAACTATACACAGTTTTCGACCGGTATCCACGGTCTCATGGGCACCGGTCAAACAAGCAGCACTTTCCATGCGAAGATGCGACTTTCACCTTTTAGGAGCCCCCGTACACAATGTGGCATTACGCATAAGGTGAAAGTTCCCGGCCATGATTTTCAATCACTTATGAGGATCGCGACCCCACAACGCGAAGCTTAAAGAACCCATCAAGTAAAAGTTCCGCAACCAATTTTACGCAAAAGGTGAAACTTCCGCCAAGGCACGTCTCGATGGAGAAGATCGTTTCGGCCCGATTATCGGAAGGCCGAATTTCCAGTGGTGGTAATTGACGACGCTGCATTGTTCCCCGCCGCGCATCGACAACATTTGCTGCAGTCTGTCAGATTTCCCGGATTGGGCATGTGATTCCAGGGCTCCTGCGTTACCGATCATCCAAGCGAAGTATCGAATCGCCGAACCAAGGCAATTTTCATTGCTTATCCGCTTTTGGCCTTGTAAACTCTCGTCAACGAGATCATCAGGCATCTCATGGAGGTCAGATTGAGTAAGCATCGCTCACGGTGTAAATGCGCTCTCAGTGCATTGCAACAAATGTTTCGTTTAATCGCACTCATCGTCGGGTTGCTGCCCCCCGCAACGTTCGCCCAAAGCTTCACCATCCAGCAGGCACTGAGTGCGCCATTCCCCCTGGGCCTTTGTGCCGCTCCGGCAAAAGGGCGAATTGCCTGGACGGCGGACGACAAGGGACGCAGGAACATCTGGGTGGCGGAGCCCGATGGGGGGGGCAAAGGCTACACCTCGCGGCAACTAACACATTACTCCGAAGACGACGGCCAGGAGCTAAGCGATCTAAATTGGACGCCGGATGCCGCAAATATAGTTTATGTTCGAGGCGAAGCTGGACAAGGTGCAATCCACCCGGTGCCGAACCCTGCATGGTTCCCGCTGGGCACCAAGCAGCAGATCTGGGAGGTCGGCATCGATGGAGGAGAGCCACGACTGATCGCAGAGGGGAACTCTCTGGCGGTTGCACCTGATGGCAAAACTCTGGCCTATCTGGCCCAGGGTCAGGTCTGGACCGTTTCTCTCAACACTCCCAATGCCAAGCCTGCACCGATTCTCCTGTTGCGCGGCTCTACCCGCGGATTGCGTTGGTCGCCCGATGGCTTGCGCCTTGCGCTTGTGAACAGTCGCGGAGATCACGGCTTCATCGCCGTCTATTCAATCGCAGATAAGACCCTGAATTTTCTCGATCCCTCGACTGATCTCGACAGCGATTTCGTCTGGTCACCGGATTCAAAGTCCATCGCAATTTTGCGCATTGCGTCCTTCACACCCGGGATGTGGTTCAAAGCGAATCGCACGGGAAGACCGTGGTCGATTCGCCTGGCTGACATTGCGACCGGCCAGGGCCGCGAGGTGTGGCGCGCGGCAGATGGCGTGGGGAGCGTGTATCAACCGACCTATTCTGCCGACCAGTTGCACTGGGTCGCCGGCGATCGGCTGGTGTTCCCGTGGGAACGCGACGGCTGGCTGCATTTTTACTCTGTGCCGGTTGCAGGCGGGACGGCGTCTCTGCTGACTCCGGGCGATTTTGAAGTTGAACATGCGACTCTGAGTTACGACCGCAAGATGCTGGCCTTTGACTCGAACCAGGGAGACATTGACAGAAGGCATGTGTGGAAGTTGAGTTTCGCTGGAGATGGTTCCGCCGGCTCTCCTCAGGCCCTGACCAACGGCAGTGGCATTGAAACGCAACCTGTGGTCGCCAGCGACAACGCATCCATAGTAGTGTTGCGTTCCGATGCACATCTTCCGTTGCGAGCGGCGATCGTGGAAGATAACCGCCTCGTGGATCTTGCCCCGCAGGCCATTCCACGGGACTTTCCCGGTTCTCGATTTGTCGAGCCGCAGCAGGTGATATTCTCCGCCGCTGACGGGCTTGCGATTCATGGCCAGCTGTTTCTCCCTCCGGGGCTGAAAGCAGGAGAACGTCACCCTGCAGTCGTGTTTTTTCATGGCGGCAGCAGGCGGCAGATGCTCCTCGGCTGGAGTTACATCGAGTACTACTCGAATACTTATGCGATCAGCGAATATCTCGCGAGCAAGGGATACGTGGTGCTCAGCGTCAATTATCGCGGAGGCACTGGGTACGGACTGGACTTTCGTGAGGCATTGAATTATGGACCCAGCGGCGCCAGCGAATTCAATGATGTGACGGGCGCAGCATTGTTTCTGAAAAGCCGCAGCGATGTGGACGGCACACGCATTGCTTCGTGGGGTGGCAGTTATGGCGGCTACCTGACAGCGATGGCCTTGGCTCGCGCCTCAGACCTGTTCACGGCCGGAGTGGATTTTTCCGGAGTGACCGACTGGAACGCAATAATCCATGCCCTTCAGCCGAGTTACAACCCACTTGATAACCCGGAACAAACACGGGTAGCCTTTTTATCCTCCCCGATTGCATCGATATCCATCTGGCGTTCCCCGGTCTTGCTGATTCAGGGTGACGAGGATCAGGAAGTGCCGTTTGCCCAAACGGTGCAGTTGGCTGACGCTCTCCGCGAGCATGGAGTTGATTTCGAAGAGCTGATCCTTCCGGATGAGTTGCATCAGATTCTGCTGTGGCGAAACTCTGTTCGAGCCTATGAAGCCGAGGAAGATTTCCTGAACGGGAAGTTGATCAAAAGGCAATAGGCAATGTGTGCCAGCTGCGGGCGTGCAGTGAATTCACATTTATGCCTTGCGAGGTTGCAACTTGCTCGACAAGTTTCTGAGAGAGCAACTCAATTTAATCGAAGTGTGCTAACCGATCGAGGAGCAATGCATTCCACCGCGGAATTCACTAACTATCGGCTCGATGAGCAGATACCTGGATACAAGGGAGATGGCATGACATTTGGCCGTTTTATGCTGATCGCGGTCTGCATGGTCGCGGTGATCGCCTTAATGGTTGGCGTACCGTTGGCGGCGCAGGACTCTACGGGGCCGACGGCACAGAGTGCGCCCGCTGCTTCGAGTGGAACGTCGACACCGGCAAGTTCGCAGGAGGCTTATACGCTGCCGCCGGACACGCTGGCAAAAGCAATCGCCATCGGTCGCATCCGCAACATTCTAAATTTAACCGGATCAATATGGGGAATCGTATTCCTGTGGATTCTGTTGGCGACGCGCGGATGGTTTGGAATCGAGGGATGGGCGTGGCGCGTTTCGAGCAAACGGTGGGTTCAGGGGCTGGTGTTTTTCGCAATATACCTTGTTGTCTCGGCCATGGCGAGTTTTCCCCTGAGCTGGTTTGGGCAACATTTCGAGCGCGCCTACGGAATCAGCGTGCAGGGGTGGGGAAGCTGGATGGGCGACCAGGGGAAGTCGCTGGGGCTCAGACTGCTGTTTGTCGTTCCAATCCTCATGCTGTTTAACTGGATCGTGCGAAGGTGGCCGCGACGCTACTGGTTTGGCAGCTGGCTGGTGACACTGCCGACTCTAGTGGTTGTTATCTTTGTGACTCCTTTGCTGGAGCCCATTTTCAACAAGTTTGAACCATTGCAAAAGAACTATCCCGTGTTAGTGACGGAGCTCGAGAGAGTGGTGGCACGGACGGGGACGGATATTCCACCTGATCGCATGTTTCTGATGAAGGCAAGCCTGAAGACTAATGGGCTGAATGCGTACGTGAACGGAATCGGCGCGACGAAACGAATCGTGGTTTGGGATACGACGGCAGGCAGAGTACCAAATGACGAGGTGCTCTTCATCTTTGGACATGAAAGTGGGCACTATGTGCTCAATCACGTTCAGCAATACCTTGCGATTTACTCGGTTGGCCTATTTTTTGTGTATTGGGCTTGCGCAGGGTTTGCCACCTGGATGGTGAAGCGCTTTGGTGCGAGTTGGGGTACAAGCGAACTCCAGTCCACGGACAAAGACCCGTCCGTGGGGACGCCGGCCCTTGCGTCGCGGACAGGGTTCGTGGTGTTGCTTTTCGCGATCTCGATTGTGAGCTTTGTGCTGGAGCCGGTGGGCAACGCCATTGGCCGCCACTACGAGCACCAGGCTGATGTGTATGGGCAGGAGGCAATTCACGGGATTGTTGCCGATCCGCAAAAAACGGCGGTAGCGGTATGGGAAGACGATGGGAAGTCATGGCTTGAAGATCCGCATCCCAACCCGCTCATCGAGTTCTGGCTCTACAGCCATCCGAGTATAGAAAAGCGTGCGAACTTTGCGGCTCACTATGACCCGTGGAAGAACGGAGGGCATGGGGAGTTCTTCAAGAACTAGGTTCGAGCGGCCGGATCAAGAAACAAAATCCGGTTGACCTGCCCATTGGAAAGCGCTGTTGTCGAAATCTGCGAGTTTCGGTCATTCGTGCAATGAATGAGCTACATGTTTTCAGTGCTCAGCCTGGCTTCGACTTCCAGCCGACCCAGGTATTCCATTTGGGTAGTGAACCAGAACCTCCGGGTCACAAAGAGGCAAGAACATACTTGCTTCCCGCTTGATCCGTTGATACGCAGTGGCCGCTTCCGAGAGACTTTCAGCTATCCCAAGGGGAGGCCCGACCAGGTTTTCATACTTCATGGCACAATCGCCGATCATTACAACACCTGCATCTGTGTCCACGCTATAGACCATCGAACTTCTATGGTGCACTCCGGCCCACCATGCACGGATTCCTGGGCAAATTTCTCCCTCATCTCCGATGAGATGGAGCCTGTCTTGCGCTTCAAACAACAGGTACTGCAGGAATGCATCGGGAACGCAGAAGTCCCTGGATCCGTGTGACGATTCCGGTCGCGCGATAACATCTTCAATCCATCCGCGTCGTGATAGACAAATTTTGGCTTTAGTAAACAAGGGGATGTTCGCCGTTGCATAAGATTGAAGGGGCGTCAGCAAGACAAAGTCGACATCTGCAGCATCAACACCCATTGCTGCGAGAGCGCGCCCTGGGCGCTCCTCTTCGTTCCGAATCATTTGACAGCGTGGCCCGGCGAATTGGCACCACGCACGATTCAACTGGGAGATATCGGAGGGTGGTCCGGTGTTAACAACCGCAGTGATCCCATTACCACGCAGAACTACCATGTAAAAATGTAACTTGACCCAGTCGGTCCAATGACTCATCCAATACACTTCCGGACCTGAAACTTCGGCTTCGGCCATTTTTAGCACTTGGACTGAATAGGTCGGCTTCCTCATCTCTATCTCGCTCTTAAGAGCCTCCTAATAGGTTGCCCTACCGCCGCTCAAATCAAAGACAGCACCTGTGGTGAAAGAGTTTTCCGATGAAACTAGCCACGCGACCATGGACGCAACTTCATCAACGCCCAGGAAGCGCCCTCGCGGAATGCGAGAAAGCATGTATTCGATATGCTGTTCAGACATCTGGTCGAATATGGCCGTACGGACTGCAGCGGGCGTTATACAGTTGACAGCAATGTCTTGCGCGGCCACTTCCTTCCCCAGGGATTTTGTGAAGGCAATGACGCCTGCTTTTGCTGCACTGTATGCGGATGCGTTCGGGTTGCCCTCTTTTCCTGCAATTGAGGCAACATTGACAATTCGCCCGTACTTTTGGCGGATCATTGTGGGAAGAACCGCACGGCACGACAAGAACACTCCCGTCAAGTCGATGTCGATTACTCGTTTCCATTCATCGATTGGATATTCCCAGGTGGTGTGATTGGGACCGGCGATTCCAGCATTTGCAATCAGAATGTCAACTCGCGGGTTGCTTTTCGTTGATGTCGCAAAGGCACTTTCGACG
>JBEKEQ010000107.1:0-14514 GCA_050013735.1 Occallatibacter sp. | reverse complement strand
TACCGTAATTCTCCGTGACAATGGGGCGCACTGGCTTGTTCAGATCGGTAGGGTCGTAGTTCAGTTCATATTCCAGCGGCATGATATAGGCCAGCGAAGACCATCCCCAGAATGGATTCATTCCCATCCCTTCGCCGGTCTCCGAGTTATAGTATTCGCGGGTTACCGGGTTGCGCTTCAGTGCTAACTCCAGCGTCTTATTGGCTAACTCTTTAGCTTCCTTACGATATCCATAGCGAAGCAGTCCGTGAAAAACCATGTAATTGGTAGTAATCCACGCGCTGCCGCGCCAGTTACATTCGTTGTGGCTGCCATTGTAAAAATCGGGCTCGGTTTTTGCATAAGTCGCGATGGGATAAGTCAGCCAGAACTCCTTCGGATTGAGCAGGTGCTCCTGAATTAGACGCCGCGCCTGGCGGGGCGTCGCGATGCCAACATAAAGTGGAATGAAACCGGCAATGGACTTGATGTGAATCTGTTTCCCGGTTTTCTCGTTACGGTCGTAATAGAAACCGTCCTTCTCATCCCAGAAAACATCGTTGATTATTTTGGCAAGACGTTTCGCATGCGCCGTGTATTTGACTTGGTCTTCCTTCTTGCCAAGTTTGCCCGCAATCACGGCCATGGCCTGTAACTCGCGATAGAGATAGCACGCCAAATCAACTCCTTCATCGGAATAGGATTCCAGATCCCCGGAGCGGCTTTGCTGGTTGTCCATGCCGCTGGCATCGGAGCTGTTCCAAACCGGCAGGCCGTTGTGGTCGCCGTCATACTCAAACCAGCGCTGGAGATACTTTTGCAGGCGCTGGTAATCGCCGTCGCGCAGCCATTCGAAGTTATCGCCGCGCTGGCGCGAGCCGAGCACGGAAAGCTGGGCCAAAAACGGCTTGAACATCTGCGTCGGCCGAGGCGTATTCACGTTGAGCGTGCGCGAGATAAAGCCATCGGGCTTTTGGCGGTTGAGAAACATCTGCAAATTTGAAAAGTCGTACTGACTAACTCCGTAATATGAGAGATAGACATTCTCGAAATACAAATCCCAGTCAAAGAACTCGCCATAACTGTAGCCGGTGATAAGTTTCTCCTGCGAGCCGGGAAACGTGTGCAGGCCTCGCGTAAGAATGTCGTGGTTGAGCGAAAGAAGGCGCTGGCGCAGTGCCGGGTCGCGGGTAACATCTGAACCTGGAGCCAAGGGAACGACCGACTGTGAGCGCAATTGCGCGGCGGCTGGAACCGGCGCTGCCGCCGGCGCGCAGGCAAGCGAGATGAGCAGCGCGGAGACGAGAGCTGTGCGCAGCCCCGATGAAGCGCGCGGAGCCGGGAAGGAACATTTAAATGCCGATTTCAACGACGGCTGCAATTTGCGCCTCCATGCAGTATTGAATGAACCTTGCAAATTTCACCCATCAGATCGCCCGCTGTCAACTGCTCATCCGTTTGCTTTCTCTTTTCGCCCCACGCCGCGGCCAGGGCAGGTACACTGTGTGCTGAAAAGGAGGCAATTCGCCATGCAAACTCGAATCCAGGGCACCACCATGCCGGTGCTCGATGTGCAGCTCGACCCCAACGAAAGCGTGTATTCAGAGAGCGGTGAGCTCTCGTGGATGACCAGCTCCATCCAGATGACAACTCATACCCAGATGGGCGGGGGCGGCGGCATTTTTGGAGCTTTGAAGCGGGTTGCGGGCGGCGGAAGCCTGTTCATGACCGAGTACAGGGCAGTGCAATATCCCGGCGAAGTCAGCTTTGCCACCAAGGTGCCGGGGCACATTGTGCCAGTTCAGGTCACCCCCGGAAATGAGTTCATGTTTCACCGGCACGGCTTCTTGTGCGCCACCGACGGCGTCACCATCGGGGTAGGGTTCCAGCAATCGCTGGGGGCTGGAGTCTTTGGCGGCAGCGGGTTCCTGTTGCAACGCGTGGGCGGCCAGGGCACGGCGTGGCTCGAGCTGAGCGGCGAGTTGATTGTGAAGGACCTGGCGCCGGGCGAGGTGTTGCGGGTTCACCCTGGACACGTAGGCGCCTTTCAAGCTTCGGTGGGATTTTAGATCATGATGGTTCCAGGACTCAAGAACATGATCTTCGGCGGCGATGGGATTTTTCTCGCCGTGATGCAGGGACCGGGCCGGATCTGGCTGCAGACGCTTCCAATCTCCCGGCTGGCGCATCAGATCAGCGAGTACCTGCCTCAAACCGACAGCCGGCAAGTGGGTCCGGCAGCGGGAGGGGCCTTGCTGGGTGGAATTGTCGGTTCGATATTCGGCGGGGACCAGTAAAGCAGTGGTCAGTGATTAGTGGTCAGTCACGGTGAGGCGGCCATAACAATACGGCGAAGAAAGAGTAAGACATGACCCAGCAGTCCACACACACGCGCAATCTCCGCGGTGACATCGTCTTTGCTTTCATCCTTGCCTTTGCCTGTTATTTGGCATGGATGGTTCGTGACGTGCTCATGCTGGTGTATGTCAGCGCCCTGTTTGCCGTGGTGCTGAGCCCCGTGGTGCGTTTTACTGCGCGCCTTCGCGTGGGCCGCTGGCAACCCTTTAAAGGCTCGGCGATCTTCGTACTCCTGCTCGCTCTGGCTGTGGCTGCTGCCGCCTTCTGTTTCCTGGCTCTGCCGCCGGTCATCCGCGACTTACAGGAGTTTGGCGGCGAAATGCCGGCTCGATTGCCCGGTTTCATCGCGAAGCTCAAAGCTATTCCGTTCGCCGACCGGTTAAATGCGGACGAAATCAGCACTCGAATTCAGGATTTCGCCAGCCAGGCTGCCACCTACCTGCTGCTGTCAATTCGGAACTGGGCCGGCGCACTCTTCAATGTGGTGATGGGCTTTGTTCTTACCGTCTATTTCATTCTTGAGGGCAGCCAGGTTTACCGCTGGTTTCTTTCCTTTTTCCCGGAGGAGAAGCGGAATCGGCTCGACAAGACCCTGCGCCGGGCAGAGATTCGCATGGGCAAGTGGCTTGTTGGGCAAGGCAGCCTGATGCTCATTCTTGGTCTCGCCAGCACAGTTGTCTATCTGAGTTTGCACGTTCGCTATGCATACGCGTTGGGGGTGCTGACGGGATTGCTCAACATCATTCCGGTGGTGGGAGCTGCCACCTGCATCGCGCTTGCAATCCTCGTGGCAGCTATCGACTCGTGGGGCAGGGTTCTGGGCATCGCCATCTTTTACGTGATCTATCTGCAAATTGAAAACTCATATCTGACCCCTCGGATCATGAAGAATAGCGTGGGCCTGCCGGCCCTGGCCATTTTGCTGGCCCTGCTGCTCGGCTCTGCTCTTGAAGGAGTTCCCGGAGCCATGGTCTCGGTGCCCACGGCAGTGTTAGTAGCCGAATTGGTGGATGAGTATCTGGTGGTAAAAGAAGCTGACTAATGATTCTATTTGGATGCCGTGCGGGGGAAGAAGCACCACGAGCTAGCTCGACTTCTCGTGGTTAACCGAGGCATTGCTTCTCTCTGGTCCCTATCGGCACGGCGGAGACTCCGCCGGCCTCAACTGTGCCTGCGGAGTCCTCACTGAACTTCAAAAAATAGGGAACCTCGATCCTCTTGCAAATGCGAAGACAGGATTCAATTTTCTCAAACTAACCGGTTAAAGGATACGGTTTCAAGGCGCTGTTCCCGGCAAACTGCAAGGTCAAATTTAGGGATAGGTAAGTGTTGCGCTGCCTGTTCCAACACCACCGGAAACGCCATACATGCTAAAGCTGACGAGGTAATGGCTGCTACCGTTGGGGAAATAGAGCGTAAACGGGTTATAAGTTCCCGATACAGGGCCATTGGGCGGGCACGGGTCGCCTCCGCCTAAGGGTGAATTTGGAGCATTGTAGATAAGACTGCCACCTGTTGCGTAGCTACCGGAACCGCTGGTTGCCGCAATCGCTGAGCCGCCGGACGGTTTATAGTAAAAGTCGTCGTAGACGACTTCACTGTAGGAACCCGCCGGGACCCCGCCATAATAGCTGCAAGGGATGTCAGTGAGAATTGCTCCGCTCCAGTATAGTGTGCCGCCGCCTGAAACGCTTATAGGCGTTACAGGACCATATGGTGTTCCGGATTGTGCGCGCGCCATAGTGAGATTGGTAGCTAACACTGCGAGAGCGATCAGGTGAGGGAGTTTGCGCAGAAACGCAGAGATAGTAATCATGGTTCGAATCTCCTTTTAGGAATTCCGGTTGGGGGAGGGCCATGAGTCTTGCACATTCCGCGAAGGGAATGCGCGTAGTCCGAGTCGGAAATCGGCGGCTAACTCATAACATGATGGGTAAGCCACTGCAGGAAAGATGAACCCTAGTTCTTGTCTTGTCAAGAAAAATGTTAATGGCTTTTGTAAAGATTTATTGGCCATTGCAAGAAGTTACGGCGGTAATAAAGATATTTACTAGTTACATATATCGTTAAATATAACTCGGCTCGAACCCAAACTTATCAACTTATGTATTAACTCAATATGCTGACGCTGGTGACTGTCTACCTCGCTGCTTGCACGGCGTCTACCGCTGCTTTCATAACTCCGCAATTCGCAAATAAGCGGATCAGATTCGAGGTCAAGGGCTGCATAGCTTCTTTAGCAGGTTCCATGGCCGGCTGAGTTGATTGCGCCATGCGCAATTCGCCTGCGCCCTGGGCGTCGAGCACCAATGCGGTCAGCTTGCGGGCAACTTCCAGCGGGAAACTCTCCGCGACAAAAACGAGATTGCCGCGGACGGTAAGCACCACAGGGCCTTCGCTGGTGGTAAAGTCCTGTTCATCGACACCTGGCCCGGCAGTGCGCTGGGCCTCAGGGTCGGGCTTGAGACCGGAGTATTTCCGGCCCAGATTATTGGCGTAAAGCTGCGCAAAGCTTTGAGCGGAAGCCGTATTTTTCCACGCCGATAGATAGAAAAGAGCCAGCGACTTGGTGCTCGCCTGATCTTTCTGCGTGGTGGCGTCGCGCCGTTGTCCGGCCCAATAGATGCCTCCATCCCACGCGGGAGTCAGATCGCGGGCTGCGTTGTCCCCGGCAAAAATCTCGGCCAGGATGTGCACATCGAGCTGCCCCACCTGCCCGATGTCGTAGGGCTTGTAAAGCTTGTCAACCAAAGGGTGAATATCGGGAAGCAATGGAACCGCCGGAATGCGATGCTTCTCGTATTCGCGGGGATTGATGATCTCCCAGGTCGAGGTCGGCGGATGGTCCATGGTTCCAGCAAAGGCCGCGGCCTGCCCCTGGTCCATCCACACGTCCTGCTCGAAGCTGAGGCCCTCGCGATATGGAAAGAGCATCGACTCCGAAAGCAGAATCGGCGCGCGGTTCATCACCGGCGAACTCTCAGAGGTTGACATTTGCTGCTTGACGAATTCCAGAACCTCGGGGTCCTTAATAAGGCTTTTGCCCATGGGCTTCAGAATGTAATCCATCATGACGGCGGTAGCCTGCCCTTCCACCACGGCTTCGCGAGCGGTGTCCATCTCGTCTTTGGCCAGATGCTCGGAGTCGCCGGCGGAATTCACTGAGACGTCGTCGGGCGTCTGGTCGTCCCACTTTTCCAGGTCGGAGTGCTGGTCCTGGAGAGCATGGGTCAGTTCGTGGGCCAGCACCGGCTTTTGCTCCTCGATGTCCACCCAGTCGAGCATATTAACGGTCTTTGTTTTGGAGTCGTAATAGGCTTCAATCTGCTCTTTGAGCAGGTCGAGAAGAAAAGGCTTGAGCGCGAAGTCGTGATCGAGGAGGCCGAATTTTTTCAGCACAATTTCGCCGCGCTGCAGGCGCTTGGCGCCCTCGTCCTCGTCGAACTTCTCTTTCAGGTAGCTTTCGACGGCGGCGCGGCTGGTGATCTGTCGTTTGACGTTGCTCTGGATGGGCAGGCCAGTCTCCTGCGAAGAGAACTTGAGCAGCTCATCGACCAGCGAAAACAGCTCCTTGGCCTGGGCCGGTGTAATATGCGTCGGCGGCTTGTCGGCGGAGTGCGATGGAGCCTGGGCGGCTCCGGAAGGCGATTGCGAAGCCGGCTTTTGCGCCGCCGCCGCCGTACCTGCCGCAAGGCACAGCGCAAGTGTCCATTCGCCTGCACGGGCGGCCCATCGCAACACTGCTTGCCGATTGCTCATTCAATCTCCATTCTCCAATTCAGATGAGAAAACCTCGCCCACGACATTGTGGCGCCCGGTTTCTTCGCTTGGGCTAGGCCATCCTGTTCCAAGGCTATAATTAAGATGCGGTTCGGCGCGAAGTTTTGCAGGTAAATCTGGCGCGCGGCCGCGGAAAAGCTTCCCTATGAGTGAAACCGATCTGGCTTCGACGATACTGGCAACCCCGCTTGCCGCGCTGTTGGAAGCTGCGGCGCGGCCGCAGGAGCTTGGAGCCTATCGGCTTTCCGCCTATCGGGGAGTGCTCACTCCCAATGAATTGGACGTGCCAGCCAGGGAAACAGCGGCGCTGGCGAGTGAAGCTGCGATTCACGACCTGGGATGGTTGAAGCGCGTTGCCGTGCGCGGTGAAGACCGGTTTCGCTGGCTCAGCGGAATGGTGACCAACACCGTGAATGATCTGTTTCCAAACAGCGGGGCGTGGAACCTGGTGCTGAACGCGCAGGGACGGATTCAGGGCGACCTGACGGTCTGGCGCGGTGGCGAGGAGCTTGAACCGCAGCGGCGAAATCCCGCCGGCGATGCACCGGGGTACCGGGATCCCTTGCTGGGGACTCCGTTCGCCGGGGAATCAGGCCTGGAACTGGAGATTGCGGCCGATCAATTTGACAAGCTCATGGCCCATCTTAACCGCTTCATCATCATGGACGATGTGGAGCTGGTTCCAACCGGCGAAGACCAGGCCGGCGAAGCGGGTCCGGCAACGGCTATTGGGCTTACCGGGCCTTGGGCTGACGAGGTCATGGAGCGGCTGAGCCTGCCGGTATTTGCGCATCCCATGATGGCCACACGCGTTGAATGGAATGGGCTGAACTTGAGGATTGAGCGCGGATACGGCGTACTGGCGAAGCATTATGCGATTTGGGTGCAGCCTTCAGGAGTCGCAAAGCTGTGGAAGTATCTGCTTGCGGCCGGTGCCACACCAGTGGGAAGTGAACGCGTGGAAGCGTTTCGCATCGCCGAAGGGATTCCGGCGTATGGCATCGATATTGCCGAGCGCGACTTGCCGCAGGAGACTGCGCAGACGCGGGCGTTGCACTTCAACAAAGGATGCTACCTGGGCCAGGAGATTGTGGAGCGGATTCGCTCGCGGGGAAGCGTTCATCGGCATTTGCGCGCGCTGGAACTGACCGGCCCCATTCCCTTTGCCGGGACCGAACTGAGTTGGGAGGGTGGGGTGCCTGCCGGGCAGATTACCAGCGTAGCCGAACTGCCGTTAGCCTCAGGCAGGCGCGTTTTTGCGCTGGGCATGATTCGCGATGGGGCGGAACCGGGGATCAAGGAATTGATCTATTCCAGCGAGGACGGTGCGGGCAAGGCGCGCATCCTCGATGGGCCGCCGGTGCTTGGTGGAGGACCGCGAGACTAGAGTGTGTTTCATAAATCTGCTCGCCGCGGCCAGTAACTGAGCGGGGCCGGAGCATCCTCTGGGCCGCCTGCCGAAAGCTCTGTAACAGGGCACGACTTCAGTCGTGCCGAAAAGGGCCAGCAAGAGAGAGGGTTTTACAGGCTGCGGAAAAATTCGACGTAAGGTGCAAGAGGTGTCAGGGCACGACTTCAGCGGGGTCCCCGGCGACAGGTCTTCGTCGCTGGGGTGGGGTTTCAGTCGTGCCGTAACTGCGGTAAAAACAACGAGGGCTTCACAGGCTGCGGAAAAACCCAATGATGTCAGCGCTCGAAGGCTTTGTAAGCAGGGCCTGACTTTAGTCGGGCCGATAAAGCCAGTTAGATCAATGTTGGGCTTTAGCCCCTGCAAGAGTTGGGAGGGCATTCATCTCAAGACGGACCTTTTTTCCGCAGCCTGTTCAGCCCCTGACGGCGGTTCTTCCGGCAATTCGCCTTTCATTCGGGGCTTTTTCCGCAACCTCTTTAACCCCCTGGGGATCGCTACCGAAGCTTGGAAAGTCAGCAAGTTAACAATTCAGCAGTTTAGCTACTCAATGAGACAGATCGGGAAAACTGAAATATGAGCGACACGCCAAAATTTACTGTAATCGACCGCCGCAAGATCAAAGCGGAAGAAGAACAAGAGAGCCAACAGGCCGCGGCGAACGCAGCGGAAGCTGCCCCGGCCGAGCCGGTTCCTCCTCCGCAATCGGGCGGAGGGCCGCGCCTGGTGGTAAACGATAGCAAGCATGCGCCTGCTGCTGAAGCTGCATCCGGTGCCGTCGCGGCTGAGTCGCCCGACGATCTGCTGGAGCAAGAGACGCCACTGGAGTTGCCGCCCGCGCCCACTGCTGAAGAGAGCCGTGAGCAGAAGAGCGCCTACGACGCCTCCGCACAGCGTTTGGAAGACCTGATGCGGGCGCAGAATCCAGCCGTAGGACCGCAGCCGGCTGTCGGGTTTGAGCACCTCGTGCAGCAGTTCTACGTTTCCGCGATGATCCAGATGGGAGCCGGCACTCAGGAAGGCCAGCGGCCGCGGGTGGATATCCTGGGCGCGCGCACAACCATTGACCTGCTGGGCGTGCTGGCCGAAAAGACCAAAGGCAACCTCACGCCGACTGAAGAAAAAATGCTGCAGTCGGTCCTATTCGAGGTGCGCATGGCCTTCCTGGAGCTGACCAGCATGATCAGCCTGCAAAGTGTTCAGCCACCGCCGCCGCCCCCTCCGGGAAAGCGGTAAAAACAGGGAAAAGGAAACAGGAAACCGTTTCCGCGAGATCTTATGGACGGGCGGCTGACATTCCTCGGCACAGGGACCTCGATGGGAGTTCCGACGCTGGGGTGCGACTGTGCGGTGTGCACTTCAGCCAACCCCCGCGACCGGCGGCTGCGCCCCTCGGTGCTTGTGCAGTGGAACGAGACCGGGCACGAGGGCGGCCGGGAGCGCAAGGTGGTCATCGATACCGGGCCGGATTTCCGGGAACAGGCTCTGCGCGCAGGGCTCAAGCGGGTCGACGCCGTGTTTTATACCCACTCCCACGCTGACCACATTCTGGGTCTCGACGACCTGCGCCCCCTCAGCTTTGTGGCCATTCGCGAGGGCGGCCCAATTCCGCTCTACGCTTCGCTGGAGACAGCGGCCCTGCTGGAGCGAATCTTCGACTACACTTTTTCTCCGCAATCCACTTATCCCAACCGGGCGCGGGTGCGGCTCGAACCGCTCCGCGACCGCAATCCGGTGCACGGCGTAGAGTTTCTACGCGTTCCAGTGCGGCATGGGGAGATGGAGATTGCAGGCTTCCGGTTTGGCAACAACGCTTACCTTACTGACGTCAGCGCGATTCCAGAAGAGAGTTTTGCGCTTCTTGAAGGGCTTGATCACCTCGTGCTCTCCGCGCTGCGCTACAAGCCGCATCCCAGCCACGCCACAGTGGAGCAGGCGTTGGGCTGGTCGCGGCGGATTGGCGCTAAACAAACCTGGCTCACTCACATCGCCCACGAACTGGGCCACGAGGAGACCAACCGCCTTCTTCCCGCCGGCGTGGCTCTTGCCTATGACGGTCTCACCCTGGCCGTGACCTTATGAGCACCAACGCTGCCGCCATGATCCCCATCTATCGCTCCATCAGCGAGATTCCACCGGGCTTTGGCCCTTCCGTGGGCGCAATCGGAAACTTCGACGGCGTGCACCTCGGGCACCGGAAGATTCTGAGCGCAGTGGTCGACGAGGCGCGGGGCCGGGAAATGCGGGCAGTTGCCATCACTTTCGACCCTCACCCCGAGCAGTTCCTGCGTCCCGCTCAGGCGCCGCGTCTATTGACGCCCATGGCGGAGCGCCTGCGCCTGTTGTCCGGCACAGGCGTCGATGCGGTGGTGGTATTGCCCTTTGACGCGGCGTTGGCCAGCCTGAGCGCGCGAGACTTTGTAAACAAAATTCTGGTCGATGCGCTGCGAGTCTCCAGCCTGCATGAGGGACACAGCTTCCGGTTTGGCCACAGCGCCGAGGCGGGTGTCAGCGAACTCACAGAATTCGGCCGTGAGTTCGGTTTTGGCGTCTCCGTGCAGGATGCGGTGCAGGTGCACGGGCTGGAAGTCTCCAGCTCGGCGATCCGAACATTGGTGGCGGCGGGAGATGTGCGCAGGGCGCGGTGGATGCTGGGCCGGTCGTTTAGTGTGCGCTCAACGCCGGCCAGGGGGCGTGGCATCGGAACTCGCTTGCTGGTTCCGACCGTCAACCTGGCGCCCTACGAGGGATTGCTGCCGGGCTTCGGCGTTTATGTTACTCGGCTCACGATAGCGGGGCGATGCTTTCAGTCCGTGACCAATGTAGGCAACCGGCCCACGTTCGGTGAGGCGTCGTTTGCCGTCGAGTCGCACATCCTGGACTTCGAGCCAATGGAATTCAGTGAGCAAACTCCCATCAAGCTTGAGTTTCTCGTGCGCCTGCGCGGAGAGATGGAGTGGCCTTCCCCCGAAGCGCTGAAGACGCAGATCTTCAGGGATGTAGCCAAGGCGAGGAAGTTCTTCCAACTGGCGGGATAGAGCCTTTACAGGCTGTCCTATTGTCTTGGCGGATCGGGCCCGGTTCCCAAAGCGGATTTGACGGCGGGTTGGGGTGCGAGAGCGGGCCGCGTGGATAACGCGGGCCTGACTCCGGACTGAGCGCCAGCCTTTGCCTGTGGACCCGTCGGAGCCGGGGTTACGGGTGGCCGGACGATGACAATTGTCTTGGGAGGCTTGGCGCCTGTAGCTGTTCCCAACGCGCCAATGGGGGACTTGGCTGCTCCCGGTTTCGCGGGCAATTGAACAGCCGCTTTTTCAGGCGCGGGGGCTTCCTGGTCGCCGAGGAATTGTTCGTCATCTTTCCCGGCGATCGCGACCTTCATCACATTCATCCAGATGGGCAACGCGGCTTTGGCGCCGGTTTCCTTTTCCCCCAGGGATTCCCGGCTGTCATACCCCACCCAAACGCCGCAAGTGACAGACGGAGAAAAGCCCAGAAACCATGCGTCGGTATAGTCGCTGGTGGTCCCGGTTTTTCCGCCCAGTGGGTGGTTCAATTGCGCGGCCGCCGCGCCGGTTCCATATTTGGTCACCGCGCGCAGCAGGGTCATCATGGTGCGTGCGGTGGGCTGGCTGATGACCTCGGTGACGGCGGGCGGTTGTTCCCAAAGCGTGATGCCGTCGGCATTGGAGACCTTGCGAACCAGGCGTGGCGAAACCCGAATGCCGTCGTTGGGAAATACGGAGTAGGAGGCGACCTGCTCCTCCAGGGTGATTTCAACCGCGCCGATGGCGATGGGCAGATAAGCTGGAATATTGGTGGTGACGCCGAATCGGTGGGCCATGTCGATGACCTTGTGGATGCCCACCCGGGCGGCCAGCTTCAGCGCGGGAATGTTGCGCGACTCGGCAAAGGCGTTGGTCAGGGTCATTGCGCCTTTGTAGTCGTTCTCGTAGTTATGGGGCGTGTAACCGCCAAAGCTCACCGGACCATCGACAATAATGTCCGTCGCCTTGGCGCCGTCTTCAATGGCCGCGGAGTAGACGTACGGTTTGAAGCTGGAGCCCGTCTGGCGTTCCGACTGCGTGGCGCGGTTAAACTGGCTCAGCGCGTAGTCGCGGCCGCCCACCATGGCCAGCACGTCGCCGCTGGTGTTATCGATGGCCAGCAGCGAGCCCTGGGCGCCGGAGTCCTGTTCCAGAGTGGCGCCGTGGGCCGCGCCTTCAGTGGTGGCGGCAAGGTGAACGTAGATCACGTCGCCCGGCTTTACCAGCGCATCGGCGTAACGCTCGCCCGTCCACTTCCAGTCGTCAGGTAACAGGATGATCTGGTCTGCGCCTACGCGGGCACGAACTTCCATCGGCAGAACGCTGGTGACGAGAGCGTGAACGTAATCGCCGGGACGCGTTTTCATGGCCCAATCGGGATGTTTGTAATCCTCGAGAGTGGATCCTGCCGCCAGAACATTTTCGAGCTTACCCTTCCAGCCATGACGGCGCTCGTAGGCGGCCAAACCGTCGGCCACGGCGCGATTGGCGGTTTGCTGTAGGTCAAGGTCGAGGGTGGTTTCTACTTTTAGGCCGGCCTCGTGCACCTGCTCGGTTCCGAATCGCTTTTCAAGCTCGCGGCGAACCTCTTCCTGAAACCACGGCGCCACCGAGCTCTCCGGCTGGGCGATATGCAGTCCCAAAGGCGCATTGCGCGCCTGCTCAGCCTGCACGTGGGTGATCACCCCGTCAGACTCCATCTCAGAGAGGACAAGGTTACGTCGGCGTAGAGCTTTGTCGGGATTGAGCAGGGGCGAATAGCTTGCCGGCGCTTTGGGCAGGCCGGCCAAAAGAGCCGCTTCGGTCAGCGTCAAATCCTTGGCATGCTTGCCAAAGTAGAACTCCGAGCCGGCCTCAAATCCGTACATTCCGCTGCCCAAATAAATCTGATTCCCGTAGAGCGTGAAGATCTGCTCCTTGGTAAAGGAGCGCTCAATCTGAATGGCGAGATAGGCTTCCTGAATCTTGCGCGAGGCAGTCCGCTCAGAAGAAAGAAATAAATTGCGCGCCAACTGCATGGTCAGCGTGGAGGCCCCCTGGGCGCGGCCGTGGCTGCGCAGGTCGTGCCACACCGCTCCCATCACGCGAAAGACGTTCACCCCCCAGTGCGACTCGAAACTCTTGTCCTCAATGGAGATGACGGCCTGGCGCAAAATGGGCGCAAAGTCGTTGTAGCCCACCACTTCGCGGCGTTCAAGCGCGAAAGAGCCGATGATGCGGCCCTTCTGGTCGTAGAGTTCAGTCGTCGTGGAAGGCCGGTAACGCTCGAGGTCGTTGATCTGGGGCAGATCGACTGAGTAAACCAGGGTGAGCCCAGCCAGGGAGCCGGTGATGACAGCCAGCAGCAGAAGCACGGCGAACGTGAAGCGGCCCGCGAGCTTAAGGCGGCGATTCGGGTGCAACGGCTGAACCTGCGACCGCCGGGGCCGGCCAAATTCAAGCGGTTCCACAGGCTGAGAGGGGGTGACAGCCAAGCGATTGGGCCTCGTGTGCACTTCTCCAAACGCGCGGACGAGAAGATACCTGAGTTTAAGGCTAGCATTTTCCTGTTAAGAGAGGATGTGCAGAACAGCCCGCGTGAACCAGACGGTGCAAGATCGGTTTCACTCCTTTCGCTCCCGGCCTGTATTCTTTTCCTGCGCTAGGAAGCAGGTCCACATGGGTATACAAGTTTCTCCGCCAACAATGATTGCTCGTCTAAAGCCCGCCGCGCGTCCCGGCCTCCTGATGATGCTTGCGCTGTTTCTGCTTTGCGCGCCCGCGTTTCCGCAGCAACCCGTCCGCAATGACGTTAAGCTCGCCGAAATCCATGCGCGCGATCCCTTCATCCTCGCCGACAAGCCCACGCAGACGTACTACTTTTATTTGAGCGCCGGCCCCGGCGTCGACGGCAATCGCAACGCCGGCGTTGCCGCCTACAAGAGCAAGGACCTGAAAACCTGGTCCGGCCCCTACGTCGTTTTCGAAGTCCCTGACGGCATCTGGGCCAATCCGCAAGAGCGGGTGTGGGCTCCTGAAGTGCATTTCTACAACGGCAAGTACTATCTCTTCGTCACGCTTCATAACTCCGCCGAGCCTTTGCCTGCACCTGACGACAAAAGCAAAGGGTTTCAGGTTCGTGTGACTGTAGACGGCAAGCCCGCCGCGCATCGGCGCGGAACTCAGGTGTTCGTCAGCGACTCGCCATCCGGCCCCTTCAAGCTTCTTGGCGCCCAGCCCATCGCTCCCGCCGATTCCATGACTCTCGACGGCACCTTTTACGTGGAAGACGGCCAGCCCTACATGATCTACGCGCATGAATGGGTTCAGCTCGTCGATGGCTTCATGGAAACAGTGCCCATGCGCCCCGATCTCTCCGCCGCGAGTGGCGCGCCCACCTATCTTTTCAAAGCCTCTGACGCCCCCTGGCTCAAGCAGCAGACTGACACCCGCTCCATTGCGCGGCACTACGTCACCGACGGTCCCGAGCTATATCGCACCCGCAAGGGCAATTTGCTCATGCTTTGGGCCAGTTATCGCGATCGGGAGTATGTAGAGACGCTTGCGCACTCAACCAGCGGCAAGCTCGCCGGCCCGTGGCAGCAGGATGGGATTCTGGTGGGCGGAGACAGCGGACATGGAATGCTGTTCACCACCTTCAGCGGCCGCCTGATGCTCATTTTGCATCACACGGCGGAAGGGCAGCCGGTCAGCGACAAGCTCTACGAAGTGGAAGACACCGGCGAAACCATCCGCCTCAAGACAGGCCGGCCGCTTCCAGAATAGAGTCGATTGCATAAACCGGGCTTTGAAAGGGCACGGCTTCAGCCGTGCCGCAAAGTCGGTACGAACCGGGCGGATACTTTACAGAACGAACCGGGCGGATACTTTACAGGTTGGTCCGTTTGCGAAGGCGTGTAGAAGAGATGCATGCCTTGGACTGTGAGCGGAGTGTTGGAGAAG
>JBEKEQ010000106.1:0-14622 GCA_050013735.1 Occallatibacter sp. | reverse complement strand
GCTGGGATCCTTTGCCGTCCTGCTGCTTGGGCTGCTGCTCTCGCCCCGCCTGGCCGCGGCCACGCTCGGCGCCTACCTGGCCGAGGGCGCGCTAGGCCTACCCGTCTTTGCACCCAGCCCGCTTCTGCTCACCGGCCCCGCCCACCTTATTGGACCTACCGGAGGATACCTGCTCTCTTATCCCCTGGCCGCCGCTCTCATTGCGTTCCTCTGGCGCCGCAGCCATCGCAGCTTTACCGCCGCCGCATTTGCCGCCGTCACCGGCAGCCTTGTGATCCTCGCCTCCGGCGCGCTCTGGCTTGCTGTTCTCACCCACGCCTCGCCCTCATCCGTCCTCACCCTCGCCGTGCTGCCCTTCCTGCCCGGCGACGCCCTCAAAATTGCCGCTGCCGCCGCATTTGCAATCGGTTTCAATCGCCTGCGTCGTCACAACACCTAGCCACATCCAACAAGCGTCGCCGTCTTCCCCGGAAAGGACTTTCCCCGTCGTGAGCACCCTTCAAGCAGGAGCACCCACTCCCGAAACGCCACTCGATATTTCCATCGCCCATAGTCCTGACTCCGATGACGCTTTCATGTTCTATGGCCTGGCCACCAACAAAATCCGTGTTCCCGGCTATCGCTTCACCCACACCCTCTGCGACATTGAAACCCTCAATCTCCGCGCCCGCGACGAAGCCTTCTACGACGTAACCGCCATCAGCTTCCACGCCTACCCATATCTCCAGAACAACTACACCCTCATGGGCTGCGGCGGCAGTGTCGGCGAGGGCTACGGCCCCATGATCGTCTCCCTCAAGCCGCTCGTTCCTGAAGACCTCGGCCGCATCAAGATCGCCGTGCCCGGAACCCTCACCACCGCCTATCTGGCTCTCAAAGTCTTCAACCCCGCCCTCCAAACCGTTACCGTTCCCTTTGACCGCATCATCCCCGAGATTCTCGCCGGCAACTTCGACGCCGGCCTTATCATCCACGAAGGCCAGCTCACCTACTCCTCCAGCGGCCTTCACAAAGTCCTCGATCTCGGCGTATGGTGGCGCGAGACAACCGGCCTTGTCCTGCCCCTCGGCGGCAACGCCATCCGCCGCTCCCTCGGCGCAGATTCTCTCCGCATCGTCACTCGCGCCGTCCACGACAGCATCCAGCATGCCCTCGATCACCGCGAACAGGCCCTCGAGTACGCCATGCAGTTTGCCCGCGACCTCGACTCCCGCCTGGCCAACCGCTTCGTCAGCATGTACGTCAACGACCGCACTCTCGACTATGGCCCCGACGGCCGCCAGGCCATCCGCAAGCTCCTCGATCTCGGCCACGAGCGCGGCATCATCCCCATCGCCCCACTAGTCGATTTCGTCGACTAAAAGCTGGTCGAAAAACTCTCGCTTTGTATCAGGGCACGTCTTCAGTCGCGCCGCAAACGCCGCAAAATCATCGTGGGTCTCAGCCCCTGCGGTGAGACCCTCCACCGCCCCGCATACACTATTCCCATGCCTAAGCCCGCACGCCGCGCCCTCGTGCTCAACCACATAGCATTTGAAGACCTCGGCTCATTCCAAGCCCCTCTTCGAGCCCGAGGCTTCGCTCTCGAAACCGTCGACGCCTCCACAGCGCAATTCCCCTTGCCGACCGCCGACTCCTGCGATCTCCTCATCGTCCTCGGCGGTCCCATCAGCGTCTACGACCAGCAGCCATACCCCTTCCTCACCGGCGAAATTGCCTGCATCGCCCGCCGCCTTGCCCAGCGCAAGCCCATCCTCGGCATCTGTCTTGGCGCGCAGCTCATGGCCGCCGCCCTCGGCGCCCGCGTTTATCCGGGCAGCCGCGGAGCGGAAATCGGCTGGTCGCCCCTCGCGCCCGCGCCCAACGCCAACCCTCCCGCCTGGTTCGCCCCGCTCCTCGCTCCCGGCCTGTCCGTCTTTCACTGGCACGGAGACACCTTCGATCTCCCCTCCAACTCTCCCCCTCTCGCCCAAACACAGCTCTACCCCAATCAGGCCTTTGCCATCGACAATTTCGCACTTGGGCTCCAATTCCATCCCGAAGTCACCGCCGAAGGCCTCGAGCGCTGGTACGTCGGCCACGCCTGCGAGCTCCACCAGGCGGCCATCTCCGCCGCCAACCTGCGTTCCGCCGCCCGCAAACACGCCGCCGCCCTCGAAGAAGCCTCCGTCCGCTTCTTCAATCTCTGGCTTGACACCGTTCTGTAATGCTTATTACCTTCGGCACCCGATTTTCCCCGCCAAGGTCATTCCATTCCATCCACAATCCCTCCCCTCTTTCTAAATATTTTTTAACCTCCGCCGATGCATCCACTACAGAGGTTTTCACCATGCCTACCCCCAACACTTTTCTCCTGGCTTCCCCAGAGCCCGCTCTTCTCGCCGCCATCGAACCGGTGCTCCAGGCCACGGGTGCACGCGTCCAAATCGCGCTCACCGCCGACGCCGCGTTGGCCGCCATCGCCGCCCCTCAGCCGCCCACCCTGGCCCTCCTCGACGTCAACCTCTCCGGCACGGAAATCTCCCGCCTGCTCGCCGCCATTCGCTCCTCTGAAAACGGCAAAACCCTCCCCATTGTCCTGATTTCAGACACTGTCACCCCTGAATGGGGCGACCGCCTCGCCGAAGGCGTCATCGACGACCTCATCCCGCGCGCCGCCGGCGCAGACTGGTGGCGCATGCGCCTCGAACTCGTCCTGCGCTCCCGCCGCGATTCCCGCGAGCTCGAAGCCCTCCGCGAAGCCGCCGTCCTCAACGGCCAGATGGACCGCCTCACCGGCGTCTACAACCGCGAAACCATCCTCTCCATGCTCTTCCGCGAAACCGACCGCGTGCAGCGCTTGAAGTCCTCCCTCTGCATGGTTCTCTTCGACATCGACGACTTCGGGCACTGGAACATGCGCCTCGGCTCCGACGCCTGCGATGAGCTGCTCTGCATGGTGGTGGCTCGCACCACGCGCCTGCTGCGCAGCTACGACATACTCGGCCGCCCCGGCATGGACGAGTTCCTGGTCGTCCTGCCCGGCTGCAGCGCCGTCAGCGCTGCCATGCTGGCCGAGCGCCTGCGCCTCGATGTCTTTTGCTCGCCCTTCCGCGTGGCCGGCGAATCCGTCCGTCTCTCCGCATGCTTCGGCATCGCCTCCAGCCTCGGCCGCTCACCGGTGGTCGTACTGCGCGAGGCCGAACAAGCCCTGCTGTGGGCCAAGGCCGCCGGCCCGGAGACCATCCAGTGCTTCGAGGGCTGCGACCGCCCCACCCCCGCGCCGGTCACCTTTCTTTCACCCACCTCCGGCGACGAACTCCTAGCCTGGTAAGGGAGGGACGAGTTCCTGACCCGAGACCAGGCGAAGTTGTGGCCGAAACGCAGCTCACTCATTGTTCGGCGCAAGCCGTGGTAAAGAGGTCCAGGACGTTGGTGAAATTGGCGGGATTCGCCGACTGGGGCTCTTCGTGCGGGTCATAACAGGCGGCTAGAGGGCGGGGCAGGGTGTCGCCCTTTTCGCGCATGCCAATGAGGACATAGCCATCGGTATCGTTGCCGCCGAAGGCGCTGATGATGTAGCCGTCAGAGGCTAACGTGATTGCGTCGGGCACCGCGCCCGCCAGCTGCGCAACGACCGTCTGGTCTTCGTAGATGGTGGTGGTGTCGCCCGTCCAGCCGTACGAGACCAGGTAGACCAACTGCGACGAGTCGTCGAACGAGACGGCAGTGATCACTCGGCTCGCCACGCCGTCCGCAGCAGCTCTCGCCTGAATTTGCGCCTGCAGGTTCGGCCCCATGGGAACGGTTTCCAACTTGTAGTCAAACCCCCCATCTTGCGCCGTTTCTACCGACGAAACCGCATAAGTGCCCATTGTGGTTTCGATGTCGAGAGAGTCGATCACGACATTTGGCGCGGCCATCGATTGCAGGGCCGATTCGATGCTCGAATAGCTGGAGCCGAGGCTGTCGGCCCCAAGGTTGTAGTTCATTGTCAGACCGGTGACGGACTCCGGCAGGGGAAATTCATAAATCGCCCACCCGCAGCCGTCGCTTAGGCTGCAATATCCCATGGAAAGAGGCGAGCCCAAAGCGTTCGAAAACGAATATTCGACGTTATCGCCCACAGTGGCAAACCCGCCCGCCCCCTCCCACCCTGCGCCGACTTGCTGGAAGAGCAGATAGCGCAGGTCACCTGCTTTGGGCGAGCGTGGCCCGGCCGTCAACGTGGCGTCGGCGCTGAGGAGCGACTTGGCGGAGTTGCCGACCAGCACCTGGTAAGTGCCGATCAAGGAAGGGACGATTGCGCCGGGGGAGATTGGGGGCGTGGTGTAGGAAGCATCCGTAGCCCCGGGAATGTCATTACCGTCCTCCATCCACTGGTAGGTGAGCGGTGCGGAGCTTGTCGCGGCAGCGGTAAAGGTCGCCGGACTTCCGGGTGGAGCAACCTGGCTCAGCGGTTGGACGGTTATTGTGATTGGCTCAATGGGCGGCGGAACGGTAATAGACGTGCCGGACTTGCCTTCGCAGCCAGCTAGCAACAGAGCGGAGCAGGCGAAGAGAGCGGCGGCTGACGGAGTCCTCCGGGCAGGCCGGCCTGAACAGCCGCGAACGCCGGACGGTGTAGGGCGCGGGACGAGCATTTAGTTCTCCTTCGAGCCTGCAATGGGCGGAAGAGCCCTCCGGCTCACCTCCCGGGCTGGGATACGGCTTGCGGAAGCTTAGCAGCCAAATACTTGCCCTGGTCGCTATCGATGAAATCAATCACCAGATATTCCTGGTACGGGGTAATGGTGAATCGAGAGCGCAGGTAATAGTCCTTGCCCGCCTCGGCTCGAAAATGCGCGAGTTCAACTAGGTTACCCAGCTTCATCTTCGAATCAGGGATTGCGCACACGTGATGCTCACCCGGCCC
The DNA here is from genome assembly GCA_050013735.1 of Occallatibacter sp. Taxonomy (GTDB): domain Bacteria; phylum Acidobacteriota; class Terriglobia; order Terriglobales; family Acidobacteriaceae; genus Telmatobacter. The sequence goes on along the minus strand of JBEKEQ010000106.1, from coordinate 9,728 downwards.
CACGAGGACCGAGAACCATGAGTTTCCCCTGTTTTCGCCTATCCATTTTCCGTCAAGTCCGATCCTGACTTTCGGACCCGTTTCGAGAACGCCGTCATCTCGGAGAACGTAAATTCTGGCCTTCCCTTGCTCGGGTTCGACCGCGGCTTTCCGGGTCCCGTCGGACATCCCGCCGGGACTTTGCTTTTCCGGGCCGCAGGCCGCTGGGAGACCGCCGGCGCTCGCGAAAGTTGCGTTCATTTGGGTCTGCGCGCTTGCCGCGGCAAAGCTAGCGGCCAGCATAAAGAGGGCGATCAGTTCGCGCATATGGCGTTTGTTTGTGTGTTGGGGGGGGGCGAAAAATTGATGAAGGAAATCATCTTTCGAATCTCCTTTCGATGAATCCGAATTTTCCGGGCCGAGTGATGTCGCTGGCGCAAGCTAGATGGGAGTTTGGCTCGCGGCTGGGTTGGGGTGCCGGCGACTAGCTCAGGGGGAGCTAATTGATCACTACACCAAGCGTGAATCCAGATTCCCGCAAAACGCTGTATCGGCCGTCACAGTTGACTCTGTGGAAACACCCAACTTTCCAGCCAGAATATAAGCCAAGGTATCGGGGCGCGGGCCATCGGCACTCTTACGCAAACGTCAACCGCGCCTCTTTGCCAACCTTGATAATGTACTCGCGCCCCTCGTCATATTCCTCGGCCGTCTTCAGGTGTTCCAGCATCAGGGGAACATCGCGCCCCAGCCCCGCAACTCCCCGCAGATAGGCCGTGTAATCCATCTCTCCGCGCCCCGGAATCACCTCAAGGAAGTGCACGTTCAGCTCGACCACCCACTTCAGGTCCTTCGCGTGGCATGAAACAATCCACGGCCCCAGCTTTTTGAAGCATTCTTCAATGTACCTGGTGTTCTCATAGAACCGCTTCGGGCAATTGATGCCGTTGCAAGCGTCCAGGTGCACGCCAAACGCCTTGCGGTCCACGGCGCGCACCAGCTCCACGTACGAGTCCGGCCCGTCAGGCAGATTCCAGCCCATCATCTCGATCGTGAAGCGCGTCCGCGTCGGTTTCACCGCGTCGATCACGTGCCGGCAATTCTCCACCGTGGCGTCGAAAAACTCCTTCGACAGATTTTTCTTGTTTGGCCCATACCACACGTCGGGGTTATACGATCCGGCAATGTCTACGCAGTTCATGGCGCCCACCGCCTCGGCCAGCGCGCACTGGTTCACCACGTATTCCAGATTCTGCCGCCGCTTCTCCGCGTCCGGATCGAGCATGTTCTTCCACGCTCCCACCTCGGCAATCAGCACGTTCTCCGCGGCAAAAGCCTTCTCAATCGCGCGCACCAGGTCAGGATCTTTGAGCGTCGCAATCCCCGGGCAATAGGCCGCGCTGTAGCCCAAACGCCTGTGCTCCCGAGCCAATTCTCCTGGATCTTTTGAACCCAGAAAGATCGGCCCGCCCAGCCGCACCGGCCTGGGAGAAGCGCTGACCGCCGAGTTTGGGGTTACCGGCGCAGAAGCAGCAACCGAAGCGTTGGCATTTGCGGCAAGCAGCGACCCATGGGCGCCTGCCGCGGCCGTCATAGCAATGAAGGACCGCCGCGTGGTGTTCATATGACCGACAAGCTTAAACACGCCGCCGCAGCGCTGTCCACCAGCCCTGTGCCCCATCCGTCGCGCTTTTTGCGATGGGTGGGATCGGCAACGAGGCTGGGTGCCCCGGTCCCTCGCTCTCGGGAATAGGGGACCTCGGAGGGAGCAGGGACATTCATGCCCCTGAACGAATGCCTGTAGGAACGCGGTCTTTAGGCCCGGGCCTTCCCCGCACCGTCGACCTTCACGCAGGCTTCCTCTTCCAGCCCCAAAAACTCCTGAAACACATCGTTCGAAAGCAGCCGTCCCCGCTCCGTCAGCCCCACCGTCCTTCCATCCGAGCTCACCAGCCCATCCTCCGCCAGCCGCCCAACCACTTCCATCGCCCGCGCCGCCATCTCCGCGCCAAACTCCCGCTCCACCGCTCCAACATCCACGCCCGCATTCAGCCGCAGCCCCAGGAACCACGCCTCCTCGTGCTGCTTCTCCGGTGAAAGCCACGCCATCTCCGCCATCTCCGCCCCATCAACAAACGCCGCCAAATCATCCGTGGTCGTCGATCGCAACACGTAGCCTTTTCGAAAGTCCGCGGAACCCTCTCCTGGTTCGCTGGTTTTGAAAGGGCGCGGCTTCAGCCGTGCCGATGACGGCCCAGATAATACATTGGGCTTTAGCCCCTGAGGGAACGTATCTTCCGAACCGGTTGTCGTGGCCGCACCCGGCGTTTCGATCTTCAGCATCAACGACGCATCCAGCCCCACCCCCAGGTACGGCCGCCGCTCCCAATAGCGCAAATTGTGCCGCGACGCAAACCCCGCCCTGCAGAAGTTTGAAATCTCATACTGCCACAACCCCGCCCGTCCCAGCCTCTCAATCGCAGTCGAATACATCCGCGCAATCGCATCGTCTTCAGGAACCTTTTCCGCGAAGTACCGCGCCCCGCCCCCCAGCACTTCCCGTCCCAGCCGCGAATCCTCGTCCACCTCCAGCATGTACACGCTCGCGTGCGGCACTTCCGCATCCACCACCGCCGCCAGCGACTCCTCCCACGAATCCTCGGTCTGCCCCGCCAACCCCGCAATCAAATCCACACTCAGGTTGCCGATCCCGGCATCGCGCAGCCGCCGCAAATCCTCCTCCACCACCGCCCGCGTATGCACCCGCCCGCTCGCCCGCGCCTCCCGATCCACAAACGACTGCACCCCCAAGCTCACCCGATTAACGCCAGCCACGGCCAGCGCTTCCAACGTCTCATCCGCAATCTGCCCCGGCGCGCACTCCACCGTAATCTCCGCATCCGGCTCCAGCTCGAACTCCGCTCGCACCGCCCCAAACAGCTTCTCCAGCAACTCCGGCGCGAGCAGGCTCGGCGTCCCTCCGCCCAGGTAAACCGTATCCACGCGCCGCGGCAGCTCCACTCCCATCACCGCCGCCCACTCCCCCGCCGCGCCCAGGTCCGCAATCAGCCGCTCCACATAGCGCCCATGTTCGCTTACCGGATACACCCCCGAAGCAAAGTTGCAATACGTACACTTCGCCCTGCAAAACGGGATCGAAACATAAATCCCCAGCGCATTGTCTTCACGAATCATCATTGAGACAATTCTTTCACGCCCTGTGCCCGATTCATCGCAGCTTTCTCGCGATGAGTGGGCGTCCACTGCTCACTGCATGCTGTCCACTGCTCACTGTTATGCAATCATTAAACCAAGGAGACTCCCCCGCTTTGAAGGCCTGGCCAATCCTGGGCATCAGCTTGATGCAGGTCTTTCTGTTTTCGGCCCACTGGTTCATCTACTTCACGCTCACCGCCTTCTACCCCAGCCTCAGCCCCTCTCAAACTCAGGCCCTCAAGCTCACAATCTTCATCCTCGCCTTCAGCTTTATCTTCGCCGCGCTGCTCAGCTTTCGCTTCTCCAACCCTTTGGTCACCGCCGTCTACCGCATCGCCGCCGTCTGGCTCGGCTTCCTCAACTTCTTCTTCTTCGCCGCCTGCCTCACCTGGCTCTTGTGGTTCGCGCTCAAACTGCTCCCGATTTCCGCCAACCCAGCCAGCAGCCGCCCCATCGTCGCCGCCATCCTCTTCGGTCTGGCACTGCTTGCCGGCATCTACGGCCTCATCAACGCCCGCTTCATTCGCATCCGCCGCGTAACCGTCAAACTCCCCGGCCTGCCCTCATCGTGGCAGGGCCGCACAGCTCTTCTGGCCAGCGATCTCCACCTCGGCAACATCAACGGCCTCCGCTTCTGCCGCCGCATCGCCACCCTCGCCGCCCGGCTCCAGCCAGACGTCATTTTTCTCCCCGGCGACCTCTTTGACGGAACCCGTACCGACCCCGACTGCCTCATCGCTCCCCTCAAAACTCTCGCTCCTCCCTTCGGCGTGTACTTCTCCATCGGCAACCACGAGGAGTTCGGCAGCGCCGCCCGTTACACCCAGGCGCTCACCCACGCCGGCGTCCGCGTCCTCAACAACGAAAAGGTCACCGTCGACGGCCTTCACATTCTGGGCGTGCCCTACGCCGACTCCAACTATCCCATCCGTCTTCGCGCCACTCTGGAATCCCTGCGCCCGCCTCCGGGCCAGGCCGGCATCCTGCTCAACCACGCGCCTCATCGCCTGCCCATCGTCGAGCAGGCCGGCATCTGCCTTCAACTCTCCGGCCACACCCATGGCGGCCAGCTCTTTCCCTTCACCTGGCTTACCCGCCGCGTCTTCGGCCAGTTCACCACCGGCCTCCACGCCTTCGGCGCGCTCCAGGTCTACACCTCCGCCGGCGCCGGAACCTGGGGCCCTCCCATGCGCCTCGGCACCAGCCCCGAAATCGTCCTCCTCCACTTCGAATAAACAGCGCTTGTGCTAAAATGTAGCAACATTGCTACAAGGAGGCGCCCGCTATGGCAATCACTACTTTATCGAGCCGGGAGTTCAACCAGGACACTGGCCGCGCCAAGAAGGCCTCGCGCCGCGGCCCCGTCTTCATTACGGATCGCGGCCGTCCCGCCCATGTGCTGCTATCGATCGAGGAATATCGAAAGATCACCGGGAAACACCGGAGCATTGTCGACTTGTTGGCCATGCCTGACGCGGACCTCGTTGAGTTCGATCCGCCTCGCCTGGGTGATGAAATTTACCCGCCGGTCGACTTATCGTGATGTATCTCCTCGATACCAATGTCGTCTCCGAGCTGCGCAAGGCGAAGACAGGCAAGGCTGATCCCCGCGTGAAGGCATGGGCAGAAGAAATTCCTGAAGAATTCATGTACCTGTCGGCCATTTGCATCCTGGAGCTGGAGCGGGGAACCCTGCTGATGGAGCGCAAAGACCCGTTCCAGGGAGCCCTGCTCCGCTCCTGGATCGACCATCAAGTGCTGCCCGCGTTTGCAGACCGCATCGTTCTTGTTGATATTCCCGTTGCCCTCAGATGCGCAACCCTGCACGTGCCCGGCCCGCGCTCCTATCGCGACGCTCTCATCGCCGCGACCGCCCTGGTCCATGGCATGACGGTCGTCACGCGAAACATCTCAGACTTCCGGCCCACCGGCGTTGCACTCTTGAACCCTTGGGAACCATAACCGCCGTATGCCGCAACCTCTGGTTTAAGCTTGCTTGGGCTCAGATCGTGGCCGGACTATGATAGAGCCATGCCGTACGGTCTGAAACGGTTCCAGAAAGCAGAAGCTCGCATCTCCCGGCGACTACCAATGGAGCAGCTTCAACCACTACGCCACAGGCGTTCGAGGAGCGGTTGAAATCGAATCGCATTGGACCGCCTTCTTGCGGGGGAATCGGTTGCCCGAGGGAGTGCGCTTGCAGAAAGGCCAACGATCATGCTTCCCCACCCAAGCCGCAAAAGACGCGGCCTGGATGGGGCACAATCCATCGAGGGAGAACCAGCAGTGAAAAACTTGACCGGGCCACCTGCCCCTCAATTTTCATTGGCGGATTACTTGACTTTGTTGGATTTGTTGGTAGGTTTTGACCATGAGCAATGTTGAGAAATGGAGGCACCTATGAGACACAATCATTCCTTGAAACACAGTCAATGTGCGGGAAGTTGCAAGCCTATCGGAAAAGCCAAGCGGTTTAACGCCCCTGATGGCGACTTTCGTATTTGCCCGAAATGTAGGCGGCCAATTCGCGCCTCTGGCGGCATTTTTGCCAACCACTGAAAACCAAGGTTCCTAAAATAATTTCAATGCACCCGCCGTCTGACTTGAGTCTGGCGCTACCCAAGAAAGGGACGGGCGCGAAGTGACCATGACCACGGAGAACACGGACAGCGGGCATGGAAGTTTACAATCGGGACGAGATCGCCCTTGCCCCGAAAAAGAGCGGGATGATCACGCAAACGCACTGTGAGGCGGAGGGAAAATGAAGCTCGTCCGCGTGCTTCTGATCGTCTTATCTCTTTCGAGAATTTGTCTGGGTCAGTCTCTTCAATCTCCACGCCAAGCGCCAACGCGGACCGCTCCAGCACTCGCAGCCCCGCGCGACATTGCACAAGCCGCGTTCAAGTCGGTTGTACTTCTGGAGATGAATGATTCAAACGGCCAACCTCTCAGCCTTGGCAGCGGATTTTATGTCTCGAATGGCATCGTCGCAACGAACGCTCACGTTATTGAGGGGGCGTACAGCGGCACTGCAAGAGTTGTCGGGGGATCGAATGGCCTTCAGATATTGGGAACAATTGCTTTTGACGGCCACTCTGATCTGGCGCTCCTTAAGGTAAACGGCTCCGCGCCATCCCTTCATCTTGGGCTCAGCACTGACCCCGTGGTAGGAGATCAGGTTTATGTCGTTGGGAATCCGCTCGGACTCGAAGGAACATTCTCAGAGGGAATCGTCAGCGGAGTAAGGCACCTTGATGCAGATTCAATTCTCCAGATGACTGCGCCAATTTCTCCCGGGAGCAGCGGCGGCCCGGTGATGGATTCGACAGGTGCAGTGATTGGCATTGCAGAGGCCACATTTAGCAACGGGCAGAACCTGAATTTAGCTGTGCCGGTGTCTTACCTCTCCCGGCTCATGAATTCGGTATCAGCCGAGACCCCGATTACGCCACTTTCAGTACAAGCGAATATCAACTCTCACAGCAAATCTGTAGTGGATGGATTGGGGGAGCGGGACACATCTGGCGTAGTCGCAAGCGGCTTTGAGTTTACGCATGTAAGTCAGGAAGGATTAGCCCCTGCAGGCTATGAATTGAGATTAACTAATAGGCTCCCGGTGCCTGTTACTTCTATCCGGATGCGGATCATTTATTACGATGCTTCTAAGGCCGTCATGGATTTTGAAGAATTCTTCTACTCCGGCACTGTTCCGCCCGGTCTTACCAAAATAGTCGATAGCAAATCAGAGACTATGGAAGCTGGACGTGCAGCATTCTATTACCACGAGCACGGCGAAGATGGACGCGAAATCCAGTGTGCCAGTGTTGAAGGGTCCTGGGAAGTCCGTTGCACCTCAAGCATGTCACCGAAAGTCGAACTCAGGATCGTCGGGTTCGATGAGGACGCCGCGCAATAGAAGCCACTCGGCGGCGGACAGAGTGTCACGCATCCACTCCGAGGTGGTCAGATCAGCCTTCTAGCTATAGCTAGCAGCCTCGCTCCTGATGCGCTCGATTTCCTACGCCGCGAACTGTACGGTGACAATCACGCTGTCAGGAGCTTAATGGTGTTAGGTCTGATGAGCGTTTATGCGTTTCTTGTTTGTCTCGCGGATTTTAGTGACGGCGTTTTTGATCTCCTCTCCAGGAGCGAGGCTCATTTCGCTATACCAGAAAGGTCCGTCGTAAATACCGGCCTTCAATTCGTCGACGGAGTCAACGATTCGCCCAGACTTGACCATCCGCCGGTAGAGATTCAGCAGTGGAGCATACCGGAAATTTAGGCCCTTGGCACCGATACGCTGTTCCCACTGCTCGTTCCCGCAAATCGCCAGAACATGACGAGCGTAGGCCATCTCGATGTCTTCAAATTCGACCTCGTTCTTATCCAATAGTTTTCCTACGCTGTTCAGGAAATCTGCGATTTCCCAGCCATAGTGGGGAACCGATGTAGCGTTAAGGCTGGCAGGCTCTTCGGGATTTAGTTTGCTCCAGGCGAATGCAGCCCTAGAAAAACGCATCGCTGGATCATTGAATCGCTCTTGGATGATCTCGAATCGCGCAGAACGCCTCGACGCTTTGAATTGAAACCAGGCAATAATGACTGCGATAGCTGCGCCACAGGTCGCAAGTGCTGTAACCCAGGCTGCCATTTTCTCAGACCCTTCAGATTTTATTTGGGCCCACCACCAAAGGCTAGCCTGCGTATGGGAATTAAGAGAGCGGATCGGTAACAGAACGACGGCTAGAATAACGACTGCCCATATCCATGGCATAATCCTTCTGGTCAACACAGCTGTTTTCTTCATGATTCATCCCCTACCAAAATGATAGGGCCGGTGGCCCGGTCATCGGCGGCAAAGAACAGCCCTGAGCGATGAGAAGCTGTGGCCCGTTCCGGGTGAGCTATCGAAACCACGCTGAGGGCACCCCCGGTCCCTCGTCCGGCGTGGCAATCCGCCCGCCATATTTGCAAATGTCTGCCTTTAACCCGGCATTCGCGCAAAAAGGACTATTTCCGACTTAATTCTGCATGTTTCGCTCATTTCGGAACGCCTCCAATTGGACTTTCACCCTCATCTGTCCGGCGGCAACAGGCCTTTTTCGCAGATTTGCCTTGAAACGCCCTCTTCGTCCACCCCCAGCCACACAAATCTGTATCCTCCCAGCCCTACTTTTCACTTTTTCACCCCTTCACTCCTTCACTGCTTCACTTCTTCACTGTTTCTCTTCACTGCCTCTCTTCACTCCTTCACTCCTTCACTTCTTCACTCCTTCACTTCTTCACTGCTTCCCTGTTCCACTGGTTTACACTTGGTGTTCGATTCAATCGAGGCCCAATCATGCACCATCCGAGCAAACGCTTACTCTGCATCCTTGCCACACCCATCTTTCTCGCCGCCATCCCCGCAATCTCCCAGCAGCCCGCGCCGGCCAACTCATCCCTCGACTTCCCCACCATCCTCTACGGCGCCGCCTACTACAACGAGTACATGCCCGGCGACGACGCCGACCACGCCGCCCGCCTCGAAAAGGACGTCGCCCTGATGAAGGATGCCGGACTCAACGTCGTCCGCATGGGCGAGTCCACCTGGAGCCTCTGGGAGCCCGCCGACGGCCAATTTGAAACCGCCTGGATGGATCGCGTCGTCGACGCCATGGGCAAAGCCGGCATCAAGGTCATCCTCGGCACGCCCACCTATTCCATCCCCGCATGGATGGCCCACCAGCACCCTGAAATCCTCGCCCGCTATGCCAACGGCCGCAGCAACTCCTACGGCATGCGCCAGAACATGGATACCGATTCGCCCGCCTACCGCTTCTACGCCGAGCGCCTCATCCGCCACATCGTGGCTCATTACAAGGGCAACCCCACCGTCATCGGCTGGCAGCTCGACAACGAAACCTCAAGTTACGATGCCGACAACCCCGACGTCTTCATCGGCTTCCAGCATTACCTCGAAAAGAAGTTCGGCACGCCTGAGGCCCTGAGCAAGGCCTGGTTCCTCAACTATTGGGGAGAAAACATCCACACCTGGGAAGACCTGCCCATCCGCGACGGCGCGCAGAGCACCGGCTACAAGCTGGAATGGACCCGCTGGATGCAGATGCGCGTCACCGATTTTCTTCGCTGGCAGGCCGCGCTGGTCCGCGAATGCGCTTCACCCAGCCAGTTCGTCACCACCGACTACGGCAGCATGATGCGCCTAGACGTGAATGAGGATGGCATCGCTCCATTCCTCGACATCGTCGCCGACAACATTTATCACGGCACGCAGGACCACTATGACGGCTCTTTTCAGGCCCTGCAAGGCGACTTTTCGCGCTCCCTCAAGCATTCCAACTACCTGGTCACCGAAACCGACGCCCAAACCACCGGCTGGAGCTCCACTGGCCAGTACCCGCCTTACGACGGGCAGCTTCGCCAGGACGTTTACACGCACATCTCCAACGGCGCCAACATGGTGGAATACTGGCATTGGTCCAGCATCCACGCCAACCAGGAGACGTATTGGAAGGGCGTGCTCTCTCACG
>JBEKEQ010000105.1:0-14695 GCA_050013735.1 Occallatibacter sp. | reverse complement strand
AAAGCACGATCAGAGAGAACAGTCTTGACATGCAACCTCCAGCATTGGGGAAGGGAACGATGTACGCCCGTCAATTGGATGGCGCCGGCGAAGAAAGGTTACCGAATCGATCGTCGGCGCGCTGCGGAGCCATCCCGGATCGCCTTTGGGAACTAACCGCGCGAATCCCGCGTATGAACAAATTATGCAGTGTGTGGGAACATTAAGCTGGAGCGTAATGGGAGTGGCAACTCCGCCGCGTCACCCCAGGAACAAAAGCCTGTTGCCGGGGACCCCGGATCGCCCCTCGCGTCGTACCATGGAGGCGCCGGAGATTGGCGTTCCAAGGCAGCAAACTCCCGGCAGCGTCCTTGGCGGCGAGACTGAGGTTCAGCCCGTCCGCCAGGCTCAAATGGAGGGTAACCCTCTGGAGATCGACTGGGCCCAACTCGTCCGCCGCTGCATGGACGGTGATTCAGGCGCGTGGGCCGAACTGGTCCGCACCCATCATCGCCGCGTCTACGGGCTTTGCTACCGCTTCACCGGCAACCCGGCTGACGCCGAAGACCTGACCCAGGACGTATTCCTCAAGGTCTATTCCAACCTGGCCAGCTTCGATGCCCTGCGCGGCAGTCTTCAGGTGTGGATCACCACCCTGACCCGCAACCTGCTGGTGGATAACTTCCGGCGCACCCGCAACCAGCGTGCCACCGGTTCTCTCGATGAAGGCTGGGACTCGGCTGAGGAGCTGAGCCCGGTGGACCGGCTCACCTCCCGCGGCCCTTCGGCGCATGAGTCGGCCGCGCAAAAGGAGCTGGCAAAAATGGTTCAAAGTGCGCTGGCCCGCGTCTCTGTTGAGCTGCGCGAGGCCGTGATTCTCCGCGATCTTCAGGATTTGGACTACAAGGAGATTGCCGCCGTGCTGGGCATTCCCGAAGGAACAGTTAAATCCCGCATTAGCAGGGGCCGCGCGGAACTAGCGAGGCTGCTGGAACGTAATAAACGGGAGGTGATGTAATGGCAGAGCGCACTTTCATTCCGAGCTCCCCGGCCTGCGGCCAGTGGGAGACACTTCTGGCCGATGCGCTGGATGGGCAATTGCGGCCCGAAGACGAGGCGTTCTTCTCTGCCCACAAGGCCGACTGCCCGGCCTGCGCGGCATTGTTTGAAGAAGCCAGGCGCGGCCGCGAGTGGCTGGAGTTTCTTTCGCCCGAGCCGGTGGTTCCCGCCGGGCTGCTCGACAAAATCTTAGCCCAGACGGGGCCCGGCCAGGTTGAAGGCTACGGCCTCATCGCCGGCGGCTCCAATGTGCTCGCGATGCCTCCGGCGTGGCAGCGTCCCGGCTTTGCCGGCCAAGTTCGCCGTTTTGCCGAACCCCGCCTGCTCATGACGGCAGCCATGGCTTTCTTCTCCATCGCCCTCACCCTGAACCTGACGGGCGTCAAACTGGGCAACCTCCGCGTCAGCGATCTGCGCCCCACTGCAGTGCGCTCGCTGGTGGAGCGGCGTTTGACCATGGCTTCCACGCCCATCATTCGCTATTACGACCACCTTCGCTTTGTCTATGAGGTCCAGTCGCGCATGCGCGAACTGCGCCGCACTACCGAGGGTGAAAATCAGGGCGGAGAAAACAACCGCCGCAAGCCGCAGGACGCTGCGCCGGGCGAGTCAAAACAGACGCCCGGCAGCAAAGATGGAGGCTCCCGCGTGGACCCTCCGCAACAGTCGGTCAGCCCGGCTCATAACGATTTAAGTGACTATCTTGAAACCTCCCTGACGGTCCAGGACACGCCCACACTCTCTGGCGGCTCCGTAACGGCAGCATGGGAAAGGAGCACTAAATGGACTGCGTAAACCACACTGGTGTAACTGCAACCGCCTTTTGCCAAAGTTGTGGCAAGCCGCTCTGTGCCGGATGCGTGCGCACCGCGGCTGGGGGGCAGATTCTCTGCGAACCCTGCTCGATAACCTGGCAAACCTATCAACAGCCCTTTGTGGCGCCGGTTCGTTCCGGCCCCAACCCCGCCGCGGCCGCCGTTCTGGGGCTGATTCCCGGCGTGGGCGCCATGTACAACGGCCAGTTTTTCAAGGGCTTTATCCACGTGGCCATCTTCGTGGTGCTTATCAGCATCACGGACCACTACCCGATCTTCGGAATCTTCATCGCCGCATGGATTCTCTACCAGTCGTTTGAAGCTTTCCACACCGCCAAGGCCATGCGCGACGGCCAGCCCGTGCCCGATCCGCTGGGAATCAACGATATTGGCAGCTGGCTCAATCTCGGCAAGCAGCCGCGCTATCCCGGCCAGCCCAGCGCACCGGAGTCACCAATCAACCCCGGCCCTGCGGCGCAGGGTCCTGCCGGTCCAGCCGCCGAAGCTTATCAGCAGCCTTATGCCGGGCAATATCAAGCGCCGTATCAAACGCCCTATCAGCAGGCCCCCTACACGCCACCAGCGTCCGGCTATGGCGATCCCGGCTTCCCGCCTGCCCCGCCGGTCCCGCCGCTCTACTGGCGCCGCAAAGAACCGATCGGCGCGGTGGTTCTCATCGCCCTGGGACTGCTGTTTCTGCTGGGTCAATTCGACCTCTTCAACGGCCGCCTGCTTGAGTTCACCTGGCCGCTATTGTTTATCGGGCTGGGCGTCTGGCTCATTGTTCGCCGTCTCCACGATCATCAAGGAGGTTCAAAATGAACCGTTACATCTTTATTCACCGCCTGCGTGGTCCAGCGATCCTCCTGCTGATCGGCATCCTGGCTCTCCTCCACCAGATGGGTGTTATTAGCCACTTCTGGCATTTGTTCTGGCCGCTGTTGCTGATTCTGATCGGCGTCATGCTGCTGGCCGAGCGAGCTGCGCTTATGGCCGACGGCGGCTATCCGCCTTATCCCGGCGCTCCTGGCTCGGGCGCTCCCGATGCCAGCTCCCCTACCGGCTCCGGCACCGGGATCGCTTCCTATCCCGGCCAGCCCACCGCCATCGTTCCGGCTAACCCGCATCGTTTTGGGAACGACCCTGAAGGAGGGCAATCATGAGCAGCGTACCTCCCACTCCTCCCGCAGGCGGCATGCCGCCCGGATATCCTCCCTACGATCCCAGGACTCAATGGCGCATCTACCGCGAACAGCAAAAGGCCGCTTGGCGCGCACAGCGTGAAGCATGGAGAGCACAGCAACACGCCTGGAAGGCCGGCTACGTCGGCGCTTACGGACCCCGCGTTCCCTCCTTCGTCGGCCCCGTCCTGCTCGTCGCCGTCGGCGTCATCGCCTTGCTCATTCTCTCCGGCCGCATTGCCGCCGACAATTTCTGGAGCTGGTATGGCCATTGGTGGCCGCTGCTGCTGATCGGCGCCGGCCTGGGTCTGCTCGCCGAGTGGGCCATTGACCTGCGCCGGGCCACTCCCGTGCGCCGCGGCGGAAGCTTCGTCGGCATTCTCATCCTGCTGGCCATCGTGGGTTTGTGCGCCTCGGGGTCAACTCATTTCAAACCGTGGATCTCCGGCCTGGGCGATCAGAACGACGAGTTCTTCAACTTTCTCGGCTTGCCCGAGCACGACAGTGACCGCCCCGCGTTGAGCCAGCAAATTCCCGCCAACGCCGCCATTGAAATCCAAAATCCTTTCGGCGACACCACAATCACCGCCGGCGATGGATCAGCCATCGAAGTGCAGGCCCATGAAGTGGCCTTTGCCGACTCCGATGCCGCGGCCAAAAGCATTTTTGACGCTGAGGCCCCGCAACTCACCGTCAGCGGTGGCGCTGTGCTGGTAAAGCCCGCCAGCAGCAACTCCAAAGGGCGCGTCACCCTCACCATCACCGTTCCCCGGTCCGCAAGGGTCACCGTGAAAACCGGACACGGCGACCTCACCGCCGCGGGCCTGGGCGCCGGCATCAGCGTCAACGCCTCGCACGGCGACGTGCATCTCAACGACATCACCGGCTCGGCGCAGGTCAACTTCTCCGGCAGCAAACACGATTTTTCAGCCCACCAGATGGACGGCGACCTTTCCATTGAAGGTGACTGCAACGACCTCACCCTCTCTGAAATCAAAGGCAAAATCATCCAGAGCGGAGAGATTCTTGGCGACGTGCACATGGAAAACGTCTCGGGATCGGTGAACATGCACACCACAGTCACCGATCTTGAATTGGCCAGCCTGCCCGGCGACCTGACCCTCAACTCCGACGACCTGCGCATTGCGGAAGCCAAGGGGCCGGTGCATGTGGTCTCGCACTCCAAGGACGTCGACCTCACCCAGATCTACGGCGACACCTACGTCGAAGACCGCAACGGCACCATCTCCGTGGAACCGGCCGGCAATTTCGGCGTGCAGGCCAAGAACGGCAAGGGCGATGTGGAGCTGACCCTGCCGCCCAACGCCTCCGCCACCGTGGACGGCCACACTCACAACGGCGACATCGTCTCCGATTTCAACCTTTCGATTTCAGGCGACGAGAACAAAACCGTCACCGGGCGCGTCGGCGCCGGAGCTGCACGAATCGTCCTGAGCGCTGAGAATGGCGACCTGCACATCAAGAAAGGCTCAGCCTTCCCTGCCACGCCGCCGCCACCCACTATTTCCGCCGCGCCAAAAGCCGCGCCCAACGCGCCCCGCCTGAGGGCGCCCAAAGTTCCGCCCGCGCCACCCACTCCGCAGTAAATCCGCGGGCGGGTGTTCTTCCCAGCCCGCAAATCCCCTTGTTGCACGATGAAATGGAGCTTTACCCCATGAAAGGAATCAAGCCGGACCGCCTGCGCCGCGCCAGGCCCCTCGAAAGCTGTTCAATCTATCTATTCCCTATTCGCTATTCCCTATTCCCCGTCTTCCCACTCGCGCTCCAATCCGCGTAAACACTTCCCACGGAATCGTCCGCGCGGCGTCCGCGTGGTCATACGCGCTGATCGCCTCATTCCCCTGCGTCCCGACGATCACCACCTCGTCTCCGGCCTCAACCCCATCAATCTCCGTCACGTCAAGCACCGCCTGGTCCATGCTTACCCGGCCCACAAGCGGCGCTCGTTGCCCGCGCACCAGCAGGCTGAACCGGTTGCCCAGCCGCCGGTCCAGCCCGTCCGCATAGCCCACGGCCACCAGAGCCAGCTGCATAGGTTCCGTCGCCACAAAGGTCCCGTTATACCCCACCACAGCGCCGGCAGGAACCGTCCTAACCCCCACCACCGCGCTTTTCCAGCACAGCACCGGTTTCAACGAAGCCCGCGCCGCCGCCAAACACTCGGGCTCCTCGCCGGCTTCAAATCCCGGCTCAAATCGCGGTGCCAGTCCATACAGCGCCAATCCCGGCCGCATCAGCGCCTTCATCCCATGCTCCCTGGCCAGAGCCCCAATTGCATCTGCTCCACCGGCCAGCAACACCGCCGAACTCCCCACATTCAGCCACTCCGCGTGCAACCCCACGCCCTCAATGGTTCTTAACGCTTCGTCCAGCCGCGCCAACTGTTCCCCGCACACCCGCCCATCCGCCTCGTCGGCCGCAAACAGGTGAGTCGTCACGCCCTCCAGCTTCAGCGCGCTCCCCGCTCCAAACCGCACCAGCGCTGCCTTAAGCCCCTCGGCATCCACGCCCTGCCGGCTCATCCCTGTATCGATCTCCAGGTGAACCCCCAGTCCATCCACCACTCCCGCCGCCCGTGCCGCGCCCTCCAGCTCATCCAGTTGCCAGGTTTCCCAAACCACCGGCGTAAGCCGTTCCCGAACTACCTCCGCGCCTTGCCCCCTGAACACGCCACCCATCACCAGCACCCGCGCTTCACCGCACAAACTCCGCGCCGCCGCGCCTTCCTCCACGCTGGTAACGCCCAGCCATCGAGCCCCCGCGCGCGCCAGTGCCGGCGCGCAAAGCTCCAGCCCATGCCCATAAGCATTGGCCTTCACCACCGCAAGCAGCTCCGCTTCGCCGGCAGCCAGGCTATTCAAAAATTTGAAATTGTCTTCAAGGGATCGGGTGCAAACTTCCACCCAGCAGGGTCGCGTGTTCATGGTCTGTCTTACCACCAGTCTACCGCGCCCGCACCGGCGCAACTCGACCCAGCCCTCAGCCGCCCGTCTGTATATTTACCAGCACCTCGGCCCCATGTCCGCCCGGCGAAACCGTCTCCGTCTGCGGAGCGCGCCAGTGGTCGATGTGGCTGATCCGGTGTACGCAGCCGATGGTGCAATTCGGCGCGCAGCTCTTCGCCGTCAAAAACTCCCGCTTCACATCCGCCGTCGTATACTCGGCAATCGGCACGCCCGGATACCCGCGCTGCTGGCTGCAATAGTGCACCAGCCCGTCCTCGCAGATATACAGGTAACGCGACCCCGCCCTGCACCGCCAGTCGTTGGGCCGCCCCTGCACAATCGCTTCCTGAAACTTGTCAAACTGCGCGTAGTTGGTCTTCCGCCGGTTGGTCATTGCGAAGTAGACCTTGGCCTCGTCTTCCTTCAGCGGCTTCAGTTGCCCGCTCCCGTCGTGGATTATCCCGATGGTCGATTCAAACCCCAGCTCCAGCGCCCGCCTGCCAATCACCAGCGCGTCGTTGGGGTCCTTGAATCCCCCGCCCACCACCGAGTTGATGTTCACGTGGAACTCCGCAAACTCGGCCAGCATCTGCAGCTTCTTGTCCAGCACCTTCAGGCTCTTCTTTGAAACCTCGTCCGGCTCCAGGTTGTCGATCGAAATCTGCAAATGATCCAGCCCGGCGCGGTTCAGCCGCTCAATGCGCTCCACATTCAGCAGGTAGCCGTTGGTGATCATCCCCGCAATCGCGCCCGTGCGCCGCATCCTGCGGATAATGTCGTCCAGATGCGGATGCGTCAGCGGCTCGCCCCCGCTGATGCCGATCATCGCCGTCCCCAGCCGACCCAGGTGGTCGATCCGCCGGTACATCTCCTCGAGCGGCACCGGCTCCGAGACCTTGTCGTACTCGTTGCAATACCCGCAGCTCAGGTTGCAAAACCGCGCCGGAATAATCTGCGCCAGCACCGGATGCGACGTATCTGCCAGCGCGCGCGCCACCATCGCGTACTCGCGCATCTTGCGCTGAGCCGCAATCCACCGCCCCCGCACCGTATCTCTCCGCCGCGTACCCATCTCTATCTATTGAACCACAGTAGGCGTTTGAGAGCCCGCCAACGCAATTAATGCGGAATTGTCGGGTGTCCGATCCTTCGTCATCGCTCCCGGAGGGAGCGAATGAAAATAGCCCCGGGTGAAACCCGGGGTAACCGGCCACCAATAATCGTCGCCGTCCTGTAGGGACGGCCTGACTCATCCCCAAACATATCGCGGATCATATTCAATCCCATGCTGGTTCAAATTGGGAACAGAGCGCCGATTCATCATTGATCCCCACAACAGACTTTCGAGGGCACAAAGAGCTGATTTTTTCCGCAAGTTCATAGATCAGCACCGTTCTATGATCGAACGGGGGGAAATCTTGCAAAATAGGCAGTTTTTTGTAATATCCCTGATTGCGGGACTCTGCGTAAGTCTTGGGGCATCAGGGCAGACGCAGCCAACTGCAAATCCAGCAGATGCGCACGCCTTCGGCGGCAACAGCGGCTCACCCATGATTGTCGACGTGAATAAGTTCAACAGCTCGATCGGATACGATTTCTGGCTCTTCGGAGTCGTAACCGGCGAAATCCAAGAAACCGAAGACCTCACTCTGAAGGTAACGACCACTTACAAGGGTACGGTCTCTGCCAATAGCAACGTATCAGTGATAGTGCCCGCATTTGAAGTAAATAATCTTCTGAAGTCGTCCTTATTTCAGCAAGCTCGCGACGCCTACGTGGCTTCACATCCGGCCGCACCGCCGGCAAATCAGCAACCCGCGAAATAACTGGTATGGGCATGCGATCCGGGCCTCTTCGTTGCTCCCAGGGGGAGCGAATGAAAATAGCCCCGGGTGAAACCCGGGGTAACCGGTCACCAATAAACATCGCCGTCCTGAAGGGACGGCATGACTCATCCCCAAACATATCGCGGGTCATATTCAATCCCGTGCTGCTTCAATATCGCCAAAAACTCCGCCTGAAAATCGCGCTTGCGATGATGTTCCGTCTGACCGGCAATATACTTGACCGTCGCATCCACCTGCGAAACCCCAATCGTGAACGCGCCATACCCCTTCTGCCACTCAAACCCCGCCAATCCGCGACTCTCGTGCAACCACAACGACGAACCGCCTTTGATTTTCTGCATCGCCCCCGCAACGGTCATAGTCGACGGCAGAGACAGCAGAAGATGGGCATGGTCCTCCGTCCCTCCCACCTCAAGAGCCGTCATCCCGTTCTCCCGCGCAATCCCGCCCATATACGCCCAAAGCCGCGCCTGCAACTCCGGCGCAATTAACTTGCGCCGTTCTTTGGTTGAGAAAACGCAGTGACACAACGACGAACAATATGTATGCGACATAGAAAACTGTCTCCCTCAGCGACCATTGAGAATAACTCAATCCCGGTCACGCCGTCCCTACAGGACGGTGGATCACTTGTGGGCGAGCCTTCCCCGGGTTGCACCCGGGGCTATTCTCATTGGCTCCCTCCGGGAGCCGGCTGCCCTAGGTCTTGCTTCTAAGACCTGGGATCGCACTATCTCCCCACCCCAGCCCGCCGTTCCGCCTCCATCAAGCCGGTCAATCCGCCCCCCGCGCCGATTGCGCAGAATTACCCGCGCTCGGCGCACAATAAAAATCAGGCGGCGAACGGACCACTTGCCCTCTCCCTCATGGCCGGGGTCCCAAAGCGCCATAACTCCTTTGCCTGGAGGAATCTGCAAGCAACCTCTTTATTGTGAGCGATTTGCAGGGGAATCAGCTCGGTAAAGCCGTGAATATGAGGAACTTCCTTGCAGAGACGGGGTGGGGATGGGGGGCAGGCCGCCATTGCCGCCTGCCAGCCCTCAGCACTACAGGGAATCTGCAATAGAATGGGAGGCGGTTCCGAAATGGAGAATCCCATGGCTTCTATCAATCCCCTACGGAGAGGGTTCCCGCCCGTGACTCTTCGTCTCTTTGCGCCTTTCATTGCGCTGGCATGCCTCGCCGGTTTGGCCGGCGTGCCGGCCCGCTCTCAGACCGCACCCCAGGCCACTCCTCCGGCCGTTCGCCAACTGCCCGAATACCAACTGCGCGAACACACAAGCGCCGGCGGCGAGACGTTGAAACACGTGGTCTATGTGCCGAAAAATTTAGAGCCAGGCCGCAAATACCCGCTGGTCGTCTACCTGCACGGCAGTTGCGACGTCTGCGTGACGAACGAAAGAATTCTGCAGGAAAGCGGCCTGCGCTGGTGGCACGATTACGACAAGGATGTGCAGTTGGAGCCCACCTTCCTGCTTGCGCCTGCGGGAGGCACCCGCGGCTGGATCAGCGAGGCGCGCCGTCAGGCGGTCTTCGAGCTGATCGACGGCCTGATCAAGGAGTTTCCCATCGACCAGCAGCGCATCTACCTCATGGGCTTCTCCCTGGGCGGCATGGGAACCTGGAATTATCTCCAGCAGCGGCCCGGTTTTTTTGCCGCCGCCAACCCCGAGGCGCTCGCTGCGCGGGATATCGATCCTGAAGTGGTCAAAAATACTCCCATCTGGGCCACCATCGGCATTAACGATGAGCCCAACCGGCTGGAGGCGGTCTCAACCCTCGTGGCGAAGATTCGCCTGGCCAACGGAGATCCGTCGGGCGCCGCGACATGGGACACGGGCGTGAACCCGCGCCTCACGATCTTTGCCAACACCGACCATGGCGGAGCGCAGGAGAAAACGCAGCAGATTCCCGGCTTTAGGGAGTGGTTCTACGCGCAATCGAACAACGGCAATATCCCTCCCAACGTGCGATTCGTGCGCCCTCTGCCGCTCGACCAGGAGTACACCTCCCCGGTGCCGGCGCTGGTGAAAGCAGCCGATCCCGACGGCAAAATCGACCGGGTAGAGTTTTCCATCGGCGACAAGGTGCTGTTTGTCGCCCGCAAAGAACCGTATGAATACAGCTACGCCGACCTGGCGCCGGGAACCTACACTCTCTCAGCTCGCGCAGTGGACGACGGCGGAAAATCTCGCACGGCGGAAGTGACCATCCGGGTCGGCGCCTCGCCGAAGCAATAACGCCTCACCGTATTGGCCGGCTGCTATACTGCGCATCAAAACGCGCAGGGAGGCAGCCGCATGTGGGAAGGCGCGCACGCGCTCTTGACCGAGCACCGGAAGGCCCTTGGGATTGTTGGCGACAGCCTGACCTTTGCAGGGTCATTGCTGCTGGCTTTGGAGGCGCTGCTGAGGAAGACGGAGCGGATTTCTGTCGACCGCAAGAAGACCATAGTGAAGCACTTCAAGTATGCCGAGGACCGGCAGGGCGAGCCCGTCAGCCCCGAGGCCGTGGAACGTAAATGGCTGAAACTATGGGAAGTTGCGTCAAAGACAGGGACCATTGTGCTGGCGCTGGGGTTCGCATTCCTGCTGGCGCACCGCATCTTTGTGGAATAGCGCATCAGATTGTCGTATAATCGGGTTGTCGGATTTTCCGACGGGACAAAACTTATGGCAGACACCAAAACTGTTGAATGCACGTTGAGAATCGCCGGCAAGCGCCAGGTAACTCTGCCGGAGCGTTTCCTGAATGCCGTGAACCTGAAGCAAGGGGATCATTTCATGGCCATCGCGTACTCGCCTTCCGACATCCGGCTGATTCCCTGCACCTCTATCCGCAGGGATCTGATCACCCCTGAAGTCGATGAGATTCTGAAGCGGCGCCGGGCGGAAATTGAAGCGGGGGCGGCGATGATTTCACAGGATGAGCTTTTGAAAAGGGCCGCGGTAAAGAATGCCCGCCGACGGGCTCGGAGCCTTGCAAAAGTGGCTGCGAAAGCCGCGCTGCGGCCGATGGAGCGCATCGCGGCAGGATAAGCGCGGCGCCAGGATCGTTTGAATGACCGAAGAGCACGCTGCAATCTATTGGCCCGATGAGCCGGAGGCCCAGTTCTACAGATTGCCTGAGGAGAGCCAGGATCGGCTGACAGCGTTCCTCGACGGTCAGCTCGAAGAGCTTCAGGCATCAGGAGGGGGCGATCAAGAGGGGCTCTCGTACGAGTGGGAGCCTGGGTACGCCGTTTACTGGGACATCAAGCTCAGGCCAAAAGACGGAAAAGCCGGACGAAAAGCCGCATGGGGAACGCTCGGCAGCCACTATCGCATTGAAGTGCTTGAAATCAGAAAGCTGCCTCGAACGCGGCGTTGAATTGCAACCACGAACAGATCGCGGAAAACATCCAGCGCACGGCCAGGCACCGATATCTAAACGTGGTTGCCGAAGCCCAGCGCCTTCATCTCTTCCATCTGCCGCTTTAACTGCTCCATCTGTTTGTTCAGCTGGTCCATCTCTTTCGGATCGATCTTGAAATCTTCCGGCTTGAAGGTCTTCCTGAACTCCTCCATCTGCCGTTTCAGCTGGTCCAACTGCTTCTGATCCATCACAAATGGCTTGACCGCAATGCCCTCCCGCAGCTTCTCCATCTGCTTGCGCAACTGCTCCATCTGCTTCGGACTGATCACAATCGTATTTCCAAGCTGATCGTGGACAATCTGCGCCTGATTCCGCGCCGCTTCGGCCGATTTCGCCGCCGCGTCGCCCATCTGCTGCGCAAACTCGGGATCGATCTCCGCCACCAACGGCTCGTCTCCGCCGGGGAACAGGTCCTCAAGCTCCAGCCAGCTCTGTTTGTGCTTTGAATCCACCTGCAGTGTCAGCGTCTCCTGCTTCCTGTCCCGCAGAATGGTCACCTGCACCGGCTTGCCCTGGTTTTCACGCAGCGCGCGGTCCCACGCTGCCATGTTCGCAATGGCCTCTTGTCCCACCTTCAGAATCACGTCGAAGGCCTTGAACCCCGCCACGGCCGCTTCGCTCTTGCGCGCCACTTGCTTGACCATCAGCCCGCTGGGCACGCCCAGGTACTCGGCCATCTGCGAGGTCAGTGGTTCCACCAGTGCGCCCACGTTCAGCGTGCTGCCGAAAATGGGCATGTGGAACCCCGGCACTGACGCATCGCCCCCGCCGGCAAGGATTCCCATCCCCGGCGTCCCGGCAAACACATCCCCGCCGTTGCCGATCTTGTTCCACACGTCGTGCTCCATAGCCCGGCGGTCCGCCAGCTCCACGGCCAGCGTCTGGATGTTCCCGTCGCGGCTGATTTCCAGGCTCACTTTGCGCCCCGCCGGAACCTCCCGGAGCATCCTGCGCAGCTGCTCGGCGCCTTCCACCGGTTGCCCATTCAGCGCCAGCACCACGTCGTTGACCTTGAGCCCAATCTGCCCCGCCGGTGCGTCGTGGTCAATCAGCGTGACCACCGCCCCGCGAACGTCCTTCAGCTTCAGTTGCTGCGCCTTGTCCTGGTCCACGTCCGCTAGGTCCACCCCAAGGTAGCCCTGCGAACTCGATGAATGCAGCAGCAGCGGACCCTGCTCCTGCAATATCTGCGTAACGTCCGCGCCCTGCGCCGCGGCTCCAGGCGGCAACATGGCCACCCACGCCCCCACACCCAACAGCACGACGAATGCATAACTCCGGTACGGCCTCAAATTGTGTTTCATTCCATTTACCCCCGCGGGCTCATGTCCATTCCGGCCCACATTCTTTTCTGACGTTGCGATAGCTGAAACGTGAGGCATGGCTATTGAATCTCCGGTTCGCGGCTCAACACCTGTCTCGAAACGGTACGGATTTGCGGGCTCTGGTCGGAATTGGCCACCGTGTGCAGCACCTGCCGCACGCTGGTGTCGCCGTCCACGGGCGCCAGAATGTTAATCGCCGAGGTGCGAATCCGCGGATCACTGTCGTTCATCAGCGCCTCGAGCACCGCATCCCGCACCCGCACATCCTCTGTCACGTAGGGCTCCAGGCCCTCCAACGCTTTCTCGCGTACCCCGCCGTTCTTGTCATAGCGCAGCGCCACCATCAGCGCATCGCGAATCCCCGCCGCCTGGCAGCTGTGTCCCCGGCGGCACTCGGCCGCAAGCAGCCCCACCGAGTCGTCCCGCACGCCGGCTGAAGCCGAGTTCTCACTGGCCAGCATCAGCAACTGCCTGATCGCTGGATCGTCCAGTGAACCCTCCATCCGCTGCGGCACTAGTTGGTTGTAGTTCACCTCAACCATCTCGCTGTTCGGTTCCCGCACAATGCTCGATATGTTGGCGATCTCCGCAGGCGTGCCCTGTGTTTGAACCGGCAAGCTCCCGGCGTGCGCCTGCGCCGGGCCGCTCATGGCAGCACGTGCCGCCCGGTTCTGCGCAAACTCAAATCCGCCCAGGCATCCCGCCCCGGCCCCTACCGCCAGCAGCAGGCAGGCAGCCACGGGAGCGGCCTGCAAACTCGCAAAGTTGTTCATCATCCGCTGGCCCAGCCGTTCATACCAGCGCATCGGCGGCAGGGCGTCAAGTGCCTCTTCAAGCCGCAGACGCGACCGCGCCACCAGGTTCGCCGCCGGCTCCGCCACGGGATTCGCGTCCGCCAGAACCTTCAGCGCCAGCAGCAGTTCCCGATCCTTCGCGCACTCCGCGCATCCGGCCAGGTGCCGCTCAAGCTCATGGGTCTGCTCGTCGCTCAGCTCGCCATAAGCCGCTGTCACAATCCGCTCGTGTGTGATTTCGCAATTCATCGCTACGTCCTTCCAGCCCCGAAAGCATTTTCGATTCACGCCCGATATCCGGCTCCCACCCAACGGGATGCCACGTGCGCTTTACCGCAACTCCGCCAACTGTGTTCGCAACTTCTTGGTCGCCCGGAAGAGCGTATTCTTGGCCGTCTCTTCCGTCGTGTTCAGCATTTCTCCAATCGTCCGCAGCCGCAGGCCCTGGTAGTGTTTCAGCTCGAAGACCATCCGCTCGCGCGGCGTCAGCTTGTCAAGCGCCGTCTGAATCTTTTCTCCCAGTAGCTTGCGGTTCAGTTCCTTCTCAGGATTTGAAAACGACCGGTTGTCTGAAACCGATGCCAGCAGGTCGATCTCGTCTCCTGAGCGGTCAATTACCACCGCGTGATCTTCCCGGCGCGTTTTCTTGCGCCGCAGTTGGTCCAGGCAGAGATTGGTCACAATCCGGTAAATCCACGTGTAGAACGAGCACTCGAAGCGGAAATTCCCAATGTACCGGTAAGCCTTCAGAAATGCGTCCTGGTAAATATCCTCAGCGTCGTGCTCGCTGCCCGTTAGGTGCAGCGCCAGCCGCAGCACCTGGTGCTCATATTGACGCACCAGCGTGTCAAACGCAGCCCGCGAACCCGCCTGCGCCTCCCGGATCAGCTCCATCTCCGGCGCGCGCGCCTGCAAGCGCTCCTGCGCTTTCCTCGCTCCGTCGCGGTTCGCCTCGTTGGTGGCCGTGGTCGCCGTCATACCTGGGAAGGATTGTACCCTCCGCACGGCTGGCCACGCCAAAGCAGCCGGAACCGCAACCGGGGAAGTGGGGTAGCTCACCGCGTCCGTTGCCATTGAATTTCTGCTCCGGGGATATAATTTTGTCCGCCCTCGATGGACGCTCCAAGCCCCAATTCGTAAGCAGGCCGATAGGGCGCCTGATTCACCCTTTGCCTGTCCCCCCCAGAAATCCGCCGTGCCCCGTGTATGACAGCGTCTATCCCTGTCAACACTTTTTTGACAGAGGCTCCCGGTGGTGGTCGGGGCGGTGTCAAGGGCGCCGTACTTTGGCGTTCATCTTGACCCTTGACACCGT
>JBEKEQ010000104.1:0-15012 GCA_050013735.1 Occallatibacter sp. | reverse complement strand
GATAGCGGCGCGACTGGTTTTCGGCATGCTCGATGGCTACGCGAAGCGCAGCGTCGAGGGTTGAGGCCTTACCCGTGGCCGCGATCGTCTGCTGACGCGCCTGCAGGGTAAGCTCCACGATCTGCATGTGCCTTTGCGCGCCGCAGGTGATGCTGGCACGCGCGCTCTTGCCCAGAATCCGGGCGATCCGTTGCAATCCCTCCTCGGCCTGCGTGCGCAGCGCCTTGGAGATCTTTCCTTGTCTGGCGGTGAACTCAACTTCCATGGTCGGCCTCCGCTCCCGTTCATCGCAGTTCCGGTTTAGACCGCGAACTTCGGATTCTATACCAGTGATCAGTGTCCAGTGAACAGGGATCAGCCGTCGCGCCTTCGGCGGCGCTGGTGCGTGGAGGGAATGCTCATGTCTTCGCGATACTTCGCCACGGTGCGGCGGGTGAGCTTGATTCCCTGGGCGCCCAGCATCGCGGCAAGCTGGTCGTCGGTGAGCGGATGGCTCGCATCTTCGTCCTCGATGAGCTTGCGCACTTTGCGCTTGAGCACCAGCAAGGGCGTGTCCGCGCCCTCGGGGCCGTTGGAGCCCTCGGAAAAGAAGAAGCGCAGTTCAATGACCCCCTGCGGGCAATGCGCGTATTTATTGGCCACAGCGCGGCTCACCGTGGAAGGGTGAACCCCGATTTCCTCGGCCACTTCCTTGATCATCATCGGCCGCAGGGCCTCGATGCCTTTATCGAGAAAATCCTGCTGGCGGCGGACAATCACCTCGCAAGTGCGCAGGATGGTGCTTTTGCGCTGGGCAATATTGCGCATCAGCTGGATAGCGGAGCGGAACCGCTCCTTCACATAGTCCTTGACTTCCTTGTCCGTGTTTTCCGCCACCAGCATGCGGCGGTAGCGCTGACTGAGACGAAGGCTGGGCAAGTCTTCCTCGTTCATTGAAACCACCCACTCGCCGCCGCGCTTGATAAACACCACGTCCGGCTCAATGAGCCGGGTCTGTTCGCGGTTGTAAAGGCGGCCGGGCCGGGGGTCGAGGGTGCGGATGAACTCCACCCCGGCGTGAGCCTCAGCGGGGGTAATCTGCGCCGCACGCGCCAGGTCCTTCACATCCCGTTTTTGCAATTGGGGCAGGTGACGGTCCACAATCAGCGCCGCCACTTCCATGCTGCGCCGCCGCTCCTCAAATCGCTCGTCGGCTTCAGCGCGGAAGCTGCGATGAATATCCTCGTCCAGGTTGTCCGGCTCGGTGTCGCGCCTGGCATACAGTTGGGCAAACTCGTGCTGCTGGGCCGCGATCTGGATCAGCAGGCACTCACGCAGATCCCGCGCTCCCACTCCGACGGGATCAAGATGCTGCACCAAATCTATGGCGCGTTTCACCAGGTCGAGTGTTGCAGCTAGTTTCGCCTCGTCGACGTTGGACGGGGAATGGCCGTTTCTCGATTCGATTTCCCGCTGCTGGTCCTCAGGAGACTGGCTCAGGGCCACGGCCAACTCTTCGTCGCTGGCGGCCAGGTAGCCCTCTTCGTCCAGATTACCGATCACGAACTCTGCCGCCTCGTAGAGCGGCTGTTCCAGCGTTAGAGCTCCCAACTGCCACGCCAGGTGATCGGCGAGAGTCGTAGGCTGGGAGAGAAAGTTCTCAAACGAGGGCTTCTCGCTGTCCTCATATTCGGGCTGTGTGCGGTAGCCGGGGTCAAGATAATCCTGGAAGTACGATCCGAAGTCGATCTCTGTAAACACGTCTTTGGGCGGGGCTGCCGTCTCCTCCACCCCGCGCTCAAGCTTCTCTTCGCGCCCCGCGATCTCATCCAACATCGGAACTGATTCATTAATCTCCTCCAGGACGGGATTCTCGACCATCTCCGCATCGATCATCTCCTTCAGTTCCAGCTTATTTAGCGCAAGAACGCTCACCATCTGCATCAGGCCCGGAGTCAGGACCTGGCGTTGCGCGACTTTCAGCGACAGTCTTGGTTGCAACAGCGCCATAAATTGGGCTCGTTCCTCACTGGAACTTATTGTAAGTGTAATCTCGAAAGAAAATGATCAAACGGGAACTTGCCCCATTTGACACCCGTCGTTCCGGATCAGGCAATAGCCAATTCTGGGATCGGCGGCTTACGTCTCGCGGCCCGGCTGGCACCTTCGGCACATTGACAAATCCTGAAAACCTTCCCCCGGCGCATCAGCCGAGCGAGAAGCCTTCTCCCAGGTAGACGCGCCGCACTTCCACATCGTTGCCCAGCTCATGCGGAGTTCCGGCGCGGAATATCTTGCCCTCGGCAATGATGTACGCCCGGTCTGTGACGCTCAATGTCTCGCGCACGTTGTGGTCGGTAATCAGCACTCCGATGCCGCTGGCCTTGAGGTCGAAGATGATCTTCTGCAACTCCAGCACGGCGATGGGATCGATGCCGCTGAAGGGCTCATCGAGCAGGATGAAGTTGGGCTGAATGCACAAGGAGCGCGCAATCTCAACGCGCCGCCGTTCGCCGCCCGAAAGCGCGTAGCCCCGCGTGGTGCGGATATGGCCCAGATTCAGCTGATGAATCAACCGCTCGGTCCGCGTCCGCCGTTCGCGCCTGCCCAGTGGCTGCGCCTCAAGCACGGCCAGAATATTCTCCTCCACGGTGAGCTTGCGGAAAACCGAAGGCTCCTGGGGCAGGTAGCTGATGCCGAAATTGCGCGCACGCAGATACATCGGCACCCGCGTGATTTCGGTTTCGTCCACCAGCACCCGGCCGGTATCGGGCTGAATCAGGCCCACGATGATGTAGAAGCTGGTCGTCTTGCCGGCGCCATTCGGCCCCAGCAACCCCACTACTTCACCGCGGGAGATGCGCAGGTCGACTCCGCGAACCACCTGCCGCCCTTTGTACGACTTGCCGATTCCCTCGGCAATCAGTGTTTCCATCTGGCTTCCTGGCTTGCTCCCGCCGTCATTTCGGCGACCTGGTCTCCGTTGTGGTCTTGCGTCCGCCGCCTTCGACACTGACGCTATCATCGCGGCTATGGAAAATCAAAGCTTCTCCGCTCACCGTTCCCCGCGCCCGATCGTACATCTTCGGCAGCGCGGCGGTGGATCCGGTGAGCACATACTCCCCGGTCTGGCTGGAATAGACCAACTGCTCTCCGGTTCCGCGACGGTCATCGGAGGTGACGGTCACGTGCCCTTTGGCCGTCATGCGGTCTACGCGCGCTTCGCCGCCGTCCTTGCCGGCGTGATTGCCCGCCGGCAGCAGCAACAGATCAAGCTCATTTGAGGCGGTTGTTGCCGCCCCGGTCTCGGCTACCACTGGGCCCAACGCGCCGGCGCGCATTACCGCGGTATGCTCGGCGTCAGAATACTTCAAGTCGCCTCCATGCACCCGAATCACCGACGGCGAGGAGGATTTCCCGGCGGAGTCTTTGCCGGTATTCTGTCCCGCTCCGCCTGCCGGCGGCTTGCCGGATTCCAGCCCGCCTTCACTCAACAGCACAGCGCGCACCGGCTCAGCGGGATCCGTGCTGCGCGCCACCATGGTCTCCCTTTGCCGGTCGAGCACGATCACCGGCGCAGTTACTGAATTTGCCTGCTGCCACAGCCGCGCATGTCCGCGGAAGGTGGCTTCGCCCGTGACCTGATGCAGTTGAGCTTCGTTTGAGATCACATGCGACGGACCCTGCCCGCCCAGAGTCACGCTTCCCTGACCTGCCTGGCCGTTTGCGCCGCTCGCCGGCCGGACTTCAGTGGGCGCGCCGCTATCCTGCCAGGTTGCCTTCACGTTTCCATGCGCAAACGCGTCTCCCGATTCTCGCGTTACGTCTATCTTGTCCGCGGTCAGCTGCAATCCTCCGTCTTCCACGCGCGGGCTGAGCGTCAGGTGCAGCCACTCGCCTGTGCCCTCGTAGACGGCCCGCCCGGCGGTAGCACGCATGGGAGCCGCCGTCTCTGCGTCGGGCTTGGCCGCGGGGGTTTGAATCAGCACCACATGGCCATCCAGCACCGCCGACTGCACCTGGGATGCGCCGCTTTGTTCGCGTTTCGCCGGAGCATTTGGCTGGGCCCCGGCTGCTGGAGCGAAATGCGCCTCCAGCCGGTCGCCGGTCGCATACTCACGGGTTCCCGTGGTGCTTGTCTCCTCGGTGCTGGCATGGCCGTTTCCATTCATCGCCGTTAACTGGGAGCCCGGCCCAAACTCGCCGGTTACCTCATCGGCCGCCAGCCGGGAGGGCTCGGGAGCTTCCCTGCCCAGCTGCTTCTGGCCTGTGACCACTACTCCTTCGATTCCGTGAATTGTTGCCGGCTCGGCCTGCCCCTTCCCGTTATCGCGGAACTCCACGTCGGCCAGTGGCGACGTCCAAGTCCGGCTCTCCCGCAGTACGCCTTTCGCCGTCTCGGTCAGGTCTTCGCTGTGCAGGTCCACGCCGCGCGCCATGTGCAGATGGCGCAACTCACCCTGCGGCGTGAATTCAAGGTCGGCGGCCGGCGAACTCCCGTGCATCAGCCGTCTACGGCCCGCGGTCTGGCTCACCGAGTCCATTTTTACGCCGCCCTCCAGATGGCCGTGGCGGGGCTGGTTGTGCTCGTTGAAGTCCATTGACCCAGTGGGCGCTGCGATGTGGCTTCCGGTCGCCGTATTCAGCGTGAACCCGTCCACTGCATCCAACCGGACCGCCGATCCATCCTCGCGAAACAGAATTTTCGCGTTGCCCGCTGTCGCTTCTCCGCCCCGATAATCTGCCGTTGCCACATGCAGGTGGCAAGTCTTCTCGTCGCGCTCGAACTCCGCATGTTGCGCGTGAATCTGGACCGGCTGACCGCCGCGTTCGGCGTTCAACTCCACCGCCCTGTCAAGCACCAGGTAGCCCTGTTTCGAGTCGTAGGAAGCGCCCACGGAACTGCCGCTCCCCTGAATCATGGAAAAGTCCACATGCTGATCGGTGGTCGCCAATCCGCTTTTCTGGTCGAAGACGAGCCCTGTGGTCCTCACATGAATCTCGCCTTGCGCGGCTGTCTGGGCCGCCGTGGCCAGCGTGCCGCTTTTCGCGCTCTGTTTCACTTTGCTTGCAGACGCCTTGGGCGCAATCGCCGGCGCCACTCCCGGCCGCATCAGCGTGATCTCCGCCAGGCCGGTGGCCGTTGCTTTCTGGCTGTTCTTGTCGTATTCGAACTCGTTGCCTTCAATGCGGTCGACGCGGCTGCCGTCTTCGCCGAAGAGCTCAATCTTCACGTCGTGCAGCACCGCGCGGCCCTGCGAGTATTCCACCACTTTTGAGGCGTGAATCTTGTATCGGGAGTGCGCGCCGAAGCTGTGTTCCATGGTGTAGCCGGTGGCATCCTGCTGGATGCCCAAGCCCAGACGGCCAGGCAATTCCTTCAGATTAAGGGGATTTCTCCACTTGCCCAGGGCCAGAAACACCACCAGAGCTACCACCAGCAGTACTCCAGCCGCGAGCACCACGGTCCGCAACCGCTCAATCGTGAATCGCACGCTAGTTTCTCACCCCAAGGCGGGCAGCCAGCCGCTGCGCCAGGCTCTCGCCCAACTCGCTCCACAAGAGGCGCGCCGTAGCTCCGGATTCCTTTTCCACCGCCGCTGTCAGCTCCACCAACTGGCGCACATTTTCTTCCACATGCCGGGCAGCCACGGAGTCAAGCTCCAGGTCTTCCTCAAGAAATGGCGCGTCCGAGCCGAAGTCTATGCGGATGTGCCCATCGGCCTCATAAGCCCCCTGGTCGAAGAGCGGTCCGTAGCCTGTGACTCGCACCAGCCTCGGCTCGCGCACCCAGCGCGCATCCAAAGCTCCGCCAGATTCCATCTCCCATAGGCTCCAACCGATCTGAAACTCGTAGGCGTAGTCGTCGTGCAGCAATTCCAGCGCCTCTTCAACGGCCAGCCGAGGCTCGGCGCCGCGCTGGGAGGGCCCGCCCATCCGCCCATAAACCCGCTCAAAGACCGGGGACTCGCTCCAGGAGACGGGCCACACCGTCGCCGCGTAAACAGTGGCCTCGCCGCCGTGCGCCGCAAACGCGCCCAGCACCGCCATCAGCTTGTCGGGAAGCGCCGCCAGGCGCAGATTGGGATACCACAAACTCAAATAAAGAGTGTCGGCCATCTCTATTGATTGTAGACGGCAAAGAAGCGACGAAGATGCAACGGAGTTGGGTGGTTCTCAGCCCTACCCCGTGACAATCTCGCTGAAGTCGGCAATTCCGGAGAACCCGCGCAGCACCTCATCGATCAGCGCCAGGTGCGCTCCACGAATCGCGGGGTCGGGATCGAGCACCATCACCTTGTCGAAAAATCCATCCACCACCGGCCGCAACGTGGCAATGCGGGCCAGCGCTTCGCCATAAGCCCGCTCGTTGCGCAGGAAGGCAACCTCTAGAGCCAGCGCCGCAGCCGCGTCAGCAAGCTGTTGGGCTTCCGGCGAGAGTAAGGCTCCAGAAGCAGGCTGGATGGCAAATCCTTTCTCTTCGGCCTGGTGGAGAATGTTCTTGATGCGCTTGAAAGCTGCGGAGATAGCGGCGAAATCCGCTGATTCGCGCGCTTCAGTCAATGCTTCGGCGCGAGCGATGGCGTCGCGCACATCGTCGTCGCCTGCGGCGAGCACGGCATTCACCACGTCGTAGGCAAAGCCGCGAACGTCTTTCAGGTAGAAGTGCAGACGCTCGCGCAAGAATGCGGCGACCTGCTCTTGATTCGCAGCTTGGGTCTCGCTGGCGTCGAGAACGGAACGAAGTGTCAGCGGCAGCCCCGACTCGGCAAGGATATTGACAATGATGTTGCCGGCGCGGCGAAGCGCAAAGGGATCTTTCGAGCCGGTGGGCGCATAACCGATGCCGAACATCGCAGTAATCGTTTGAATGCGGTCCGCGAGGCCGAGGACTTGGGCCTCAACCGTGAGCGGAGCGTCATAGATGTACTGGTCGTAGATCGCCTCAGCAACTTTGTCTCCGAGGCCTTGCGCACGCGCGTAGAGCCCGCCGATCCTGCCCTGTAGCTCCGTGAATTCTTTGACCAATTCGGTGGTCAGATCGGTCTTGGCCAGCTCAACGGACCTTAAGAGCGCGGCCTCGTCGAATGCGATGCCGGCAGCCTTCACCTTCGCCGCCAACGCCCGCGCCACGGCCAGATTGGCCTCGGTCTTCCAGTGGTAACTGCCAAGTTCCTTTTGGAAAGTGACCGCCTTGAGGCTCTCTACGCGATCAACCAGCGGCGTCTTTTGGTCGAAGTCCCAGAAGAAGCGCGCATCCTTGAAGCGAGCACGGAGCACGCGGGCATTGCCGTGGCGGATGATGGCTTCGCTCTCTGCGTCCACCTGCGTGTTCAGTACGGCGAGAAAATGCGGGGTCAGCTTGCCGTCTGCACCCTCCACCGCAAAATACTTCTGGTGGTCGCGCATCACCGTGACCAGCACCTCTTCAGGCAGCGCCAGGTACTCGGCTTCAAAGCCGCCCAGCACCACGGTGGGCCATTCGGTGAGGTGCACCACAGTTTCAATCAGCGCCTCATCCTCGCGCCAGCGCCCGCCGGGAATTGTGCGGGTAGCCGCATCCAGAGCCTTGCGAATCGATTGACGGCGTTCGGCCACATCCACCATGACAAATGCCTTGCGGAGTGATTCGGCGTATTCACTTGCGGAACGCAAAAGCACGGAGTGCTCGCCATGAAGAATTCGATGCCCTCGGCTCGCATTGCCAGCCTTGATCCCGGCAATTTCCAGCGGAACAACAGCGGAATCGAGCAGCGCCACCACCCATCGAACCGGTCTTACGAAGCGCTCAGGCTTGCCCGGGCGCCAGTACATGTTCTTGGCCCAGTAGAGGCCGAGCACTTCCTTCGGCAATTCCGCCGCAAGCAGCTCCGCCGCCGCGCGGCCCAGCCGCTTCACCGTCGCGCCCACGTACTCGCCCTTGGCGTTGGACACCTTTTCGAGATCGGAGACGGATACGCCGGCCTTCTTCGCAAAGGCCTCCGCCGCTTTTGTCGGAGCGCCGTCCTTGAAGGCCACATTCCACGACGGGCCGGTCAGTTTCTCTTCGGTGTCCGCCTGGTGGTCGAGCACGTCCTGCGCCAAAACGGCCAGCCGCCGCGGAGTGGAATACGTGGTGAGTTTGCCATTTGGCCCAAGCAGCCGCTCGCGCGTGAGCAGTTCGTTCACGCGGCGGCCTAACTCGGCCTCGGCCCCGGCAATCATGCGGGCCGGAACTTCTTCAAGGCCAATTTCCAACAAAAAATCAGACATGGTCGTATTGCTTTCTCGTCAACTGGTTCAAGACCCTTTGATTCCTCTCCGTAATGCCGACATTGCCGCAGAGGCTAAAGTCTGCCAAGTTCGCAGGCTTTGCGGCGCGGTTAAAGCCGCGCCCTTTCAAAGAAAAAACCTAAGCTGCCTGCTGCAACGCATATGCTTTGGCTACACCGACGGCCAGATTGCGAATACGCCCGATGACGCCCACCCGCTCGGTGACGCTGATGGCTCCGCGCGCATCCAGAAGATTGAACAAATGCGAGCATTTGAGCGCCAATTCGTAGGTGGCCAGCAAGGGAAAACGCCGTTTCTCCAGCGCCTTAGCGCTATCGTTTGCAAAGAGTGCGTTTGCCTGCTCAAGCAGAGCCTGAGCCTCGGCCTCATAGAGGTTGAAGTGCTGCCAAAGCTTCTCCACATCGGCAAACTCGAAGTTATACACACTGAACTGCAGTTCTTCTTCCAGCCTGACTTCACCATAAGTCACCGGCGCACCAGTTTCCGGATCGACAGCCCACACAATGTCATAGATCGAGTCTTTGTCTTGCAGGAATGCCGCAATGCGCTCCAGGCCGTATGTCAGCTCGGCGCAGATGGGGTCAAGGTCCAGGCCGCCGCACTGCTGGAAGTAGGTGAACTGCGTAATCTCGAGGCCATCCAACATCACCTGCCAGCCCACGCCCCACGCGCCGCCAGCCGGCCACTCCCAGTTATCTTCTTCAAACTTCAGGTCGTGCTGGGCCAGGTCGATGCCGATGGCCTGAAGCGACTCAAGATAAAGCTCCTGCACATTTACCGGCGGCGGCTTGAGGATGAGCTGAAACTGGGTGTGCTTGAAGAGCCGGTTGGGATTCTCGCCGTAGCGGCCGTCGGCCGGGCGGCGCGAGGGCTGTGCGTAGCCAACGCGGTAAGGTTTGGGCCCTTGCACGCGCAGAAACGTCTCCGGCGCCATGGTGCCTGCGCCCACTTCAACATCGTAAGGCTGCTGAAGCACGCAGCCGCGCTCCGCCCAAAAACCCTGAAGGCGGAAGAGTAGCTGCTGAAAGGTGAGCGCGGCGGGTCTGGTTGCGGCCTCAGCGGATGAAATGGTAGATGAAGGCACTCGAAAACTCTCTCTCGTTGGGACTCACGCAATTTTACCAGCAGTGTGCGCCCTTCAGTCGCCCAGCCGTCCCAGCCGTCGACTTCGCGTATGGTTACCGAATGAAAAAGGCTATTCGTATTCAAAGAGCGACTTGTCGAGGCAGGATTGGCGAATGATGCTCTGGAGTGTGCCGCGCCTCAGCGTGTCGTGGAGCGGCACGGGGACGGTGACGGTTGTGTCCTCCGTCTTTAACTGCATGATTCGGTGACTGCCTCGCTGGCGCACCGCGACAAATCCGTGCCCTTCGAGAAGCTTGCAGACCTATGAGCCGGACAAGACTTTAAGTCTACCCAACAGCGACCTCAACCTGAGTGACGAAGACCTCGTTGTGCAGCCGGGTTGCAATCTCAGAGGGCGAAGCGACCTCAAAGAAGAGCGTGAGGGCCTCGACAAGATTGGCGCGCGCTTCCTCGATGGTTGAGCCTTGGCTTGCAACGTCGAGTTCTGGACACAAGGCGACGAAGCCATCTTCTTCGCGGGATAGAATTGCCGTCATTCGCCGCGGGTTGGGCATGCTCAGATTCTACGCCATCCGGGACTTTCCTTGCGATCTCAGCCGCCCAGCCGTCCCAGCGCCTCTGCCGTGCGCAGCTTGCGCTCCAAATGGCGCTCAAGCGACTGCAAGGTAAAACGGCGCAGGTCTTGCCCGCGGCGGCGCGGCCAGGGCTCGGAGGCAAAGGCCGAAACGGGTGCGCGGAGCATTCTTTGCGCCAGTTGCAACGAGTCCGCGCCCAGCTGGCTGGCGCTTCCGCCGCGATGGAGCGCGCAGAACACGCCGTCGCCAAGCGCATTGAAGCTGGCTTCGCCGCCCGTAAGGGCCTCTCCGCATGCGGTGCAACGGCCAATGTCGG
The DNA here is from genome assembly GCA_050013735.1 of Occallatibacter sp. Classification (GTDB taxonomy): domain Bacteria; phylum Acidobacteriota; class Terriglobia; order Terriglobales; family Acidobacteriaceae; genus Telmatobacter. The sequence continues at coordinate 4,782 of JBEKEQ010000104.1, read as the reverse complement.
GCAGCAAGCCCATCAGCCGCGTCATCCACAACGAAAAATAGGTCAGCGCCATCCACGGCTGGGCGACATCGGATTGGACGGCTGAGGTTTGCTCCAGCACCGCGAGCAGCAGCCGAAAGACCGCGTCCTGCGGGTCGCGCTCGGGCAGCGCCTCGTCCAGCACCTCGGCAAAAAAACTCAGCACGGTCATTCGCGCATGATCCACCGGAGCCGAAAGCGGCGAGCGAACAAGTTCAAGCTGATCGAGCCTCACCAACTCCTGGCGCGGGCGCTCGGCAAACCAGGCGCGAGCCACCGTCATGGGCTCCAGCGCGCCGCCAAAGCGCTTGCGGCTCTTCAACGCCGACTTGGCCACGCCCTTCAGCCGGCCGTAATCGCGCGTGAAAAAGCTCACGATCAGGTCGGCCTCATTCAACGGCCAGGTGCGCAGAACCACCGCTTCTGAGGTGAGCACGCTCATGCGCCTCCTATGTTCGCATTGCGCCTGCCATCGCCCGACCATTTCAGCCTGTGGAAACTTTCAGTTGACGCCGGGTTACAATTGCGGCAGAGGTTCCAAATGCCTTCCGCAATGGTCACCTTCAATGGCCGCATCACACTTCCCTCCCACGTGCGCAAACAGCTTGGACTGAAAACTGGCGACAGCGTCGATTTCGTCGAAATCGAGAATGGGCGGTTTGCCATCACCACCGGCGCAGAATCGATTCCGGAGCCCAAAGGCTGGATTCCGAAGCTGGACTTTTCGCCTACCGGAGGAGAAGTGAATTAGATGAGCCACGCAGCTGGCGCAAGCACGCTAGACTGCCAGTAAACTCCACTTCCTTTTGGCGCCCCGCTCGAATTTAAGTGGCGTGCAAAAACAGACGCGCCCGCCGCAGCGGACGCATCTGGAGCCGGCTTAAGGAGTGTTAGCGGCCGAAGTGAGCGGCGTTCTTCTCAGTAAAGTGCGCCCACTTCTCGGGCAGGTCGTCCTGGGCAAAGATGGCCGAAACCGGGCAGGCTGGGACGCACGCGCCGCAGTCGATGCACTCGACCGGGTCGATAAACAGCTGGTCGGCCTCAGCGTGACCGTCTTCGTCCTTTTTGGGGTGGATGCAATCGACAGGACAGGCGTCCACGCAGGCGGTGTCCTTGGTGCCGATACAGGGTTCTGCAATGATGTATGCCATCTTTCAGGTTCTCCGGGGATCAGACTTCTCGTCGCTGATAGTAGCACACGACCCCGAAGCTGGCCCAACCGCTCGCGCCGTTGTTTTGCGATGCGGGAATCGAGTGAATCGAATCGTTGGTCCGTTTCCGTAAACGGACCATTCAGCTGGCTTGCCGGCAAGCCGTGCTTCAAACAGTAGAGGCTAGCGAGTCGCGGCTCGCTGTGCCCGGTGCGCCGCGAACTCCTGCGGCGTGGGGATGGGCGAGAGCCCGCGCCCGGCAAAGATGTCGCGGAACAACCCCACCAACTCCGCATGGATCAATCCGTTTGAGGCCAGAGTCTCGCGGCTGTCGAGCCGGAATTTGCTGCCGTCAAAACGCGTCACCAGTCCTCCGGCTTCTTGCACCAGCAGGGTTCCGGCGGCGGTGTCCCAGGGGTTCAGGTTGAATTCCCAAAAGGCTTCAAAGCGGCCGGAAGCCACGTATGCCAGATCCAACGCAGCCGAACCGGCTCGGCGCACGCCATGCGAGCGCAGGGTGAACTCCTGGTAGAAGTGAATATTCGGACTGTCGTGGCGTTTGCGGCTGGGGAAACCGGTGGCCACCAGCGACTCGGCCAGTTCCGCTGTGTGCGAAACGTGCATTGGCTTGCCGTTAAGGCGCGCGCCGCGTCCGCGCTCGGCGGTAAACAGCTCGTCGCGCATGGGATCGTAGATGACCGCGGCCACCATGATTCCATCCTCATCCTGCGCCGGCTGCGCGGCATCGTGAATTTGTCTTTGGGCCAATCTCTGTTCAAGGCCCAGCGAGACGCAGAACTGCGGAAATCCGTGGGCGAAGTTGGTGGTCCCGTCCAGCGGGTCAACATACCAGCGGAACTCCTGGTCAAGCCGGTCGCGCGTGCCCTCTTCGCCAAAGATGCCGTGTTCCGGGAAGGCCTCGGCAAGCCGCTCGCGAATCAGCTTTTCCGCCGTACGGTCGGCTACCGTCACCAGGTCCACGTCGCCTTTGTACTCGGTCTCAACGCCGGCGGCCAGAAACTCGCGCAGCCGCGCGCCTGCCTCTTCCGCAATGGCCGAGGCCCTGGGAACCCAGACGAAGTCCGTCGCCGACGCGTCGCTCAAGTTGCCGCCTCAGAGGAGCGGGAGCCGTTTGAGACCGGCGCCTTTGAGGGCGTGGGCCGCGGTTCACGCTTGCGGCCGGCTTCAGTAATGCTGCGGATCTGATTCTTGTAGATGAACAGGTTCGGCTGGCCATCGCGGGTCAGGCGCAGCATGGCGTCGTCAAAGTACTCGATCCAGCCGCGCACGGTTTCTCCGTCGCGCAACTTGATTTGGACGACCACCTGGCGGTCGCTGAGAGAGCGCAGGTAAAGAGCCTCCTGACCGGTTTCACCCGGCGGAGGCGGCTTGGTGCGGCGGCGCGAGGAGAGTGGCGAAGTCATGATGCCATTTTAGATGCAACGCCCGTTGCGAAAGCCGCTTGGCGCAAAATATACTGCGCACACCCGGCAGCGCTTTGGCCGTTCGTAAACTTCCGCAGAATTCATCAGGCCACCTGATCGGCAGCCCCGTGAAGAGGCCATAAGGAGGATCGATGCGCGAGCATTCCCTTGTGAAACGCCTGGCTGGTGAAACCGACTTTCGCTGGCGCGGTGAAGAGATTACGCGCCTGGAAGGCTTTTCCGATGCGGTCTTCGCCTTTGCCGTTACGCTGCTGGTGGTTTCGCTTGAGGTTCCCAAAACCTTTGGCGACCTGATGGAAGCCATGCGAGGATTCGCCGCGTTTGGCGTTTGTTTTGCTCTGCTCTCGCAAATCTGGTTTGGTCATTATCGATTCTTCCGCCGGTACGGATTGCAGGATCCCTGGGCCGTCTTCCTTAACTGCGTGCTGCTGTTCTTCGCCGTCTTTTTCGTTTATCCACTCAAGTTCCTCGCGGTTTCAATCTTTGCCAATGGCGGAGTGATGGATGCGGGCGAGGCGCGCCCGTTGTTTGCCGTTTACGGCTCGGGATTCGCGGCGGTCTTCCTGGTGTTTACGCTGCTCTATCTGCACGCCTGGAAGATGCGCGATGAGCTGGCGCTGAACGATCTGGAACGCTTGAAGACAAGAGAAGGCACGATCAACAACCTGGCCATGACGGTGGTGGGCCTGGTCTCCATTGCGCTGGCTCTCAGCCTGCCGTTAGGCTGGGTTTCGCTGGCTGGGTATATTTACTTCCTCGTCGCGGCTTACTTCTGGGTTGCGGGAACGATGTTTGGGAAGAAGGCGCGACGACTGAAGGAACGTTTGTCCGCAGCCACGGCAATTCCGACGGCTGAAGAGGAGTCGGCGCCTACGGAGCTTGAAGCCGAGTTAAGTTCGGCTGAGGACGAAAACGCTCCGTCGGGCTTGCTGGAGTGAGGGGCGAAGGGATTGGCTGGAGCGGATAAACGGTTAGTTTTTTTGGATTTCAGCGTGAAAAGAGCGTGTTTTACCGGCATCAGCGGCTAAAATGCACGTTTAGGTAACGGCTCGTAACACCTTTTTAATGATGGACTTAAGGATACGCATACTGAAATACTCATCCAGTATGGGCGCCCCTTTGGGCGTCACAAGTTGCTGAAGGGAAAGCTGCTTAACCGGGTTTACAGGCATACAGGGCCAAATTTCGCTTCTTTCAGGTGGGGGGGTGGGGGAACCTGCGGCCGGGGCTGCGGAGGGAGTCGCGGGCGCAGCCGCGGCAGCGGCAGCCGCGCGGTCACGGCGGTAGGCGGCCAGGACAAATTGTGGCCGGCCGCCGGGGTAGCGCGCGGCCTTTACCGCTTCGGGCAGTTCAATGAGCAGGAACCTGACCATGTCGGTAACGGTGGTATCGTAGTCTGCCGCAATTTTCCGTGTCTGGCGGTAGAGTTCGGGTTCGACGGCTACGGTGATGTTTCTTACGGTTCGCATATCGCGGCTCTCCGGGGGCGCTCAGGAATCTCGCTCTATTGGCAGTGTGCGCCGGGAGGGGGTAATTATCTGCAAAACAGGGGTTAGGGGCTAGGGGCTAGGGGCGCCCTCATCCTGGTCTGGAAGTCGACTTTTCATTCCCAGCCGCTCAGCCGGTTTTTCATTTGACAAACCCGGGGGTGGGGGGCACCTTATAGTTGTGGTACTTCCCTGGCGCAGGCAGCTCCGTGCTTGCGCGTCTTCGATTCGACCCGGCACGGGCCCCCAGGCGGAGCAGGCGATGGCCGGATTTCCCCTGCTTCCCCTCCCTCGTTTGAAAGATTACGTGGACCGATCAGGAGCGTTAACGGAGCTTGCCCCATGAAAGCCGATGCGTCCTATCGATTTCTTGTTTCAGCAGCCGTTGCAATGGCCTTTTGCTTCGTCGCGCAGCAGGCGTGGACCCAAGTGACCTTCACCGGGACCACTGCAAGCCAGAACCTGGGCTCGCAGGCCATTGGCTCGATCAGTGCGGCGCAGACTTTGAACTTTTCGATATCCGCCGGGACGACGGTGGGCAGCATTGCGGTGATGACCCAGGGCTCGCCCAACCTTGATTTCGCCAGCGCTGCGGGTACAACCTGCATTGCAACAGCCTACGCTTCAGCGGCTACCTGCGTGGTAAACGTGACCTTCAAGCCCAAATACGCGGGGCTGCGC
>JBEKEQ010000103.1:0-15112 GCA_050013735.1 Occallatibacter sp. | reverse complement strand
TGGCAAACTTCTTCAGGGCGGGTTGTTTCCCCTCAAAACTCGTAGTGCAGTCCAAGGGTCAGGTTATTTGCGTGGAAGTTCCTTGGCGCCGTCAACCCGGCAGGCGACTCGGTCAAGCCTGTTACAGTCGTCGGATTCGCCGGATTATATAAAGACGCGCATGGAACCACCGTTGATGTCAGAGACGTTGACGTGCTACAGTTCTGCGGACCTGAAAGGCCGCCCTCGCCGTAGCCGTAGTAGTTGTATTCCGCTTTCCAGATCAGTCCGGTATGGACAGTCCACGCAATATTCACAAAGGGTGACTGATACGCAGACTGGAGTGAGCCGTTCACCGACCGCGCATCGTTGAAAAACTGCGTGCCGTTCACGGCACTGATGCGATATCCGAGGTTCGAGTGGACCCGCTTGACCGGTGACCAAGCCAGTGCCACCGATCCATACTGCGTTGGAGCATCCATGAAGTCCCGTGCAAACCAATCCGCCAGCTGGGTCGTCGATCCTCTGGTAAACACGCCCGGGCACACATTCGGGCCGCCGCCGCTGTTGGCCGAGGCCGTGCCCGGCAGGCCCACGACGCTCGAGGCATTCTGCGCTCCATTGTCGTAGCAAATGTTGGTGGCCGCATACACGTCGCTATAGGCATAATCGAAATCGAGCCCATAGTGCTCATTCGGCATCAGCACCGCGCCCAGGCTCACAACCCGGCTATGATCCACATGATTGAGCGGCCCCTCGTACGGGTCGTCCCCGGCTGCCACCGCGCTCTGGTTGTTGTTTGTGTTGTTGTGCCGCTCCAGATCGTTAAAGGCGCCCGAAATCGTTGCCCACGGCCTGGGCCTGTACATGGTGTGCACTCTGTAGTGCTTGGTTTGCCGTGCACCCACCGGCGTGAACGCGTTGTCGGCGTAAAGAATCTCAACCGTGCCGTTGATATTCCAATTCGCGCTCGGCCGCAGCGCAGCGTTCAAGATTCCGCCGTTCTCGTTGATGCTTACGGTGCCGTTCGACGTCGCGCCCACGGCCAACGGAGCGTCATGAGGAATGCCCTGGGCAATGGTATGCGATGAGTAGCGATACGTGAGCGAGAGCGTGGCGCGAGATGACGCGTCCCATGTCCCGGTCGCGTTATTGATGACAAACTTCTGGCCGAAGTAACCCGGCAACGGAGTCCCCACCGCGCCGCTGCCCTCAAAAGTGGAGGACCCTGCCGCGGCGGCTGTCGTGATCAGGTTCGGATAGTTGATGCTTGCACTGCCGAACGCGGCAGCAGTATCCGTGGGCGTCTTGACCGTGGTTACGCTGGTGATGCTTGCCGTGCCAGGCTGGTGAACGCTGGAGAAGCTCACCTGATCGGAAAGGCTGAACTTCCTGGTCACCTCCCAGTCAGCGCCGTAGTCTGCCGCTACAACTTCGCGCTCGGCATTTGCGTAGCCCGCATACGAAAGCGAGCGGACGCCATAATAACCAGTCGTCGCGGGAGGCGTACCGCTTTTGACCGCCGTTTCATTCAGGCCCGTGTAACTGTCGTAGTAGTTGGGCAGGTTCATGTTCGCATTGGTGTAAGTGAAATCGCCATTCATGGAAACATGCCGGATGCTGGTGCTCTGCAGGCGAAATATCTCCGTAGGGGTCAGAACGCGGGTCGGCTGCGTGCGCGTGTAGCCGGTCACGGCCGAACAATACGGGCTGATCACCGGCAACCCGCCGGCGGTTTGCGGCGCGGTAAACACCGGGCTCGAACCCTGGGCGAAGGTGTCGCAGGAATCTTTGAGGGGCGTCAGGCTGTCATAGTTGTTCAGCGCCACCTTGGTTCCATCCGCCTCCTGCGCGATAAAATCTTGAGGGGCCAGCGTGAAGAATGAGTCTCCCTTGTAGTGGGTGATCTGCTCTTCAAAGGTGACCCTGGTGCCCTGCACCGGCTTCCAGTCCACGGCCCCGATAAAGTCGTCGGTGCTGTTGCGCTGGTATTCGCTCAGTATGGCGTCGCCCGTGGCAAAACCATAACCGCTGGGGCTCAGGCTCGGTCCCTGAAAGATATTCTGCGAGTATCCCGCCCGGAATGTCACCTTCGCCAGCGGAAAGATCGTCAGGTTGGTGTCTGTCATGCGGCGCACGGTGTTGAATAAAAACGGCGATTGCTCAACCTGCGGCCATGCAAACGAGCCACCAGTTCCGATCGGAATCGATTGGCCCCCGGGGATATTGGGATTGCCCAGCAGATCGTAATCGAAATATTGGCGGTCGCGCCGGAACAGTCCCGAAAACTCGTAGATCTTGCCCTTTGAGAAATCCAGCTTCGAGAAGCTGTTCGGATCGCCGCCAAACCCGGTGCCGAAGGCCCTGAGAGAATCAACCAGCGTATTCTTCGTCCCCGGCAGCGCGCGCAGCTCAAATGTCTCGCCGAGCACGCGCGGCCCCGATTGCATATTCACCAGCGTCGAGTACATGGCCCCGCTGCCCGAGACGCCGGCGATCCGCCCGCCCAGATCCACGCTTTGATGAGTCGAATACCCGGCCGGAGCAGCCATGGGTGTCTCTGCCGCGGGCAATGGTACCGCCGGCGTTGGATTCTGGGCACAGGCGATCTCCGTTACCGTCAGAAGGATGGCCGTTCCAATGCCCCCGGCGATGCGCCGCATCATTACGGGAGAGGGCCGTTGATTTGACAACCCCGAAAACCAGCCGATCTTCTTCATATAAAGCCTCATTTGCAAAAAACCTTGCTCGCATTCAACTCTTAAAAACCACATGTAACGCCGGGACTGGGGTCCGGCTGCGCCGGGTCTATGTCTTCCTATCTCAGAAACGCCGGATTCACATTCGACCCATGAATGAATGTGTGGCAACTCGTACATGGCGTAATCTCAGACGATCCTGCGTTCATGGAGTGAACCGTGCCCGCGGCCACCGGGCTATGGCACTGGTTGCACAATGTGTTCACATTCGGCATGTTCAGCAGCCGCGCGTTCTGCGAACCATGCGGTGTGTGGCACGCCAGACACCCTTCTGCCTTTACCGCGGCATGCTCATAAACAAAAGGCCCACGCGTCTCTGTGTGGCACTTGGTGCAGATCGCATTCTGGTCGGCCGTGGACTTCAGGTTGTTGTTCCCGAATGTGCCGTGAACGTCATGGCAGTCGCTGCACTGCACCAGTCCTTCGTTCACCTTGTGGTGGAATGGCATTGAGAACGCCGGCTTCACATCGTTGTGGCACTGAAAGCACAGCGCGGGCTGAGCAGCCTTCAGCAACTGCTCCTTGTCCTCGCTGCTGTGAACGCTATGACAGCTCACGCAGCTTACGCCGGCCTTGGCATGAGGAGAACGATCGAAGTTGGGATGCGCTCCGGCGTGGCAACTCAGGCACTTCGCATCCACCTCTTTTGCCGGTGCTTTGGCGGGATTGAAGATCTTGGTCACGTCGCCGCCGCCTGCCACGTGATCTCCGCCCGCGCCGTGGCAGTTCTCACAGGTCACGCCGTTGTCGCCGTGCATTAGAGCCATTTTGGTGTGAGGGTTGTTGGCGAACCCCTTGACCACCTCTGAGTGGCACCCGGCGCAGGTCTCGGAGCCCACAAACTCAGCGGCCGCCGCTCCCTTGGACTGATGAACGGCCGTCGGTTGGGCGACGGCGCTGGCTACGGGCGCTTGAGCTCCGGCAGCAGTCGCCCAAGCGAGGCTTGCCACCAGCGTAAACATCAAACAGGCTTGCAGCCCAGGCCACTTGCCCGAAACCGCACCGTTCGGCAATTGCGTTTGAGGCCCATCCTTATGCATTGAAAAATACCGCCTTCGATAATCTCGTTCAGTTTCCGCAAGCGGAAATACCAACTCCACCCGCTCAATTCGGCCAGCCCCATCTGGGGATAACCGGACCCGCGGCTGCTTCAGGGCAATCCGTCTCGGAAGTTCAATTGTGCGGAGCATCACTTACGCAATGCATCCTACCGCTTCAATCCACACTCAGACGGTGATGTTAATCACATTCTGGCGATGAGAAACATCTTCAACTTATGATTTCTTCGCCGAATGTGACGCAATTCCCTGACTGGGCGCAGCTCAGAGCCCCTGTTTCCAGAATGTTGGGTGGCTCCGTAAGCAGAACATCAGGTTTCGAGCATTCCGGCTGTACAAAAAGGACCACGAGGCCGCTCTTTCCGATCTTGCCCCGCGGCGGTCACGCTTACGGCCAGACCATACCCTCAGAGACGTGAGGCCCATCACATCCATGTCGGCACCCGCTCCGGCAAACTTTCGAAGAGCAAGAGTCTCTTTTCCGGGACCTGGACCTTTTTCACCTCAGACGAGAGCGCTTGTGGGGATGCACAGGGCTCAGCGTCATGCAAACGCAAAAGCCCCCAGGCGTCGGAAGGGGCAAGACAATGATCGACACGGAGATTCTGGAAGATGCGCATGCACGGAAAAAGCAAACCGGCCGTCAGGCTCCGGTAGGCTGCGCGGCTTGCAGCAATCGCCGTCCCGGCTGGTTCTGCTCTCTGGGCAGCGCCGTCCTTGCCGATCTCGAGTTGGCTACCAGCACCATCTCCCTGCCCGCGCAAGCATCGCTCTTCAACCAGGGCGAGGATGCCCGCTGCCTCTATCTCATCTGCGGAGGCTACCTTAAGCTCACCGCCGGCCGCCCTGACGATCGCCAGATGATTGTCCGCGTCGCCGGTCCCGGCTCCATGTTAGGTCTGTATGCGGTTCTTTCCCACGGCGTTTACGAAGTCTCAGCCGAGTCGTTGACCGGCGCCCAACTTCGCCCTGTCGAGCGCGACAGATTTCTCAGCTTCCTGCGCAGCCACAAAGAGGCCCAGATGCGCGCCGTCCAGTGCATCTGCCAGGAATACCGTTTTGCGCTGCAAGACGCCTGCCGCATCGCCCTGGCCGAAACCGTAGCTGCTCGCCTGGGACGCCTGCTCCTGGAGCTATCTCATCAAATCGGTGAGCATCTCGACGGCAGCGGTTACTGCTTCCCGCTCCTACTCACGCACGAGGAGATGGCGTCCATGGTCTGCACCACGCGCGAGACTGTCACGCGGACCCTTGGCCAGTTCCGCAAAGACGGCTGGATCTCCATCGAAGATTCCCTCGTCACCGTCCACCAACCTGACCAGTTGCAAGCGCTTCTCTAGCAATCACTTGAATTCGCTCCGCTCCCTTCCGCGCTTCCTCTGGAGTCTAAGAGTTATCATGGGATAGGTCAGCTATCAGCCGTCAGTTTTCCGATCCCGCCCACATTCGGGTGACCGATCCTTGACCCCTGATCTCTGATCGCTGATCCCTGAATTCTGACCCCTGAAACGGAGTTCACCCTACGCTATGACTCGACCGATTGCTTGCTTTTCCGCTTTTATTCTCTCCTGCTGCGCCGTTTCCGCCCAGAGCGCGGCTTCGTCCTACGACGTCGTCCAGCCCAACGTAATGTCCGCCGCAAGCCCCGAGATTCGGGAGTTCCAAAAGGTTGAGGACTCCTGGTCCAATGCCATCAACCTGCGCGATCAATACGGCCTGGAACTGGTCTTATCTCCTTTATTTGTGGATGTCTCAGCCACTGGTGACATTTCCACCCGCAACCAGCAGGTGGCGCAGGTCATCAATGTCGACGACAAGACCGTCCATCTTGATCAGCGGGTCATCACCGTTCGCATGCTGGGCGATATTGCCGTCGTCAACGGAACCTATATTTTTCACCACAAGGTTAACTCGTCCTCGGTGGACGAAAAGGGCGTTTTTACGCACGTCTTCGAGCGTGTCCACGGCGGCTGGTTATGCGTAAACTCTCAGCGCACCGTACTGCGCCAGGACTCGAACACCAAGGCCAAGAAGCAGTCCAATGCCGACCTGCCGTTTCACATTCCGCTGTTCTCTAAGAGCGACAAGAGTACCCAGTAGCAGGTCATCGGGTGCGCAGAGTAGACAGGTCCACGTTGAACCTGGAAGCGCAGGAACTAGCTTGCTAGCCGCCTCGCCGCCTGTACTCGTATCGAAACGTGCACCAGGCTCAGCGCCGCCGGAGTCACGCCCGGAATGCGGCTGGCTTGACCAATCGTGACCGGCCTCACCCGCTCCAGCGTCTCCAGCATCTCCCGCGATAGCCCGCTGATGGCCCCGTATTCCATCCACTCCGGAATCGCCACGCCCTCCGCCGCCTTCAGCTTCTCAATCGATTTCTTCTGCTGCTCAAGGTAGCCGGCGAACTTGATCTCCGTCTCCACGGCGCGAACCTCGTTGCGAAGTACGCTCGGCAGCCCCGCCTTTGCGCCGGCGCCGGGTTCTTGATTCAGCGCGGTGGCCAGCTCCTCAAGCAGCGGCTCCCTGGCCAGCGTATCGCCCAGCGCGCCCAGCACCGGCTCAATTGTCACCTCAGGCCGCTTCAGCAGTTGCGCCCAGGTCAGCCCAGCAGTCGCCGTCAACGTGCCAAATCCCGCGCCGGCCAGTCCTTCGGTATCCACTTTCCCGGTGGTCAACAGCTTGCTCAGCGCCGTCATCCGCGCCTGCTTCCGCTCGTACTCCGCCCACGCCGCATCGTCGATCAGACCCAACCGCCGCCCATACGGGGTCAGCCTGCGGTCGGCATTGTCGATGCGCAGGTGCAGCCGGAACTCTGCCCGCGAGGTGAACATTCGATAGGGCTCGTTGGTTCCCTTGGAAATCAGATCGTCGATCAAAATACCGGTATAGCCCTCGGTCCGGTCCATGGTGAACGGCGCCTCGCCCTTCAGCCACAACGCCGCATTGATGCCCGCCATAATCCCTTGGCACGCCGCTTCTTCGTAGCCACTTGTTCCATTAATCTGCCCGGCCAGGTACAGGCCCTCCATGCTCTTCACGCGCAGTGTCCGGTCCAGCTCCGTCGCATCCACGCTGTCGTATTCAATGGCATAGCCGGGGCGCAGCATCTCCGCCTGGTCCAACCCAGGAATCGACCGCACCACCTGCCACTGCACCTCCATGGGCAGCGAAGTGGACATGCCGTTGACGTAAACCTCGTGCGTGTTCAGCCCTTCCGGTTCCAGGAAAAACTGGTGCTGCGTCTTGGCGGGGAATTTCACAATCTTGTCTTCGATCGACGGGCAATAGCGCGGCCCAATCCCCTCGATTTGCCCCGAATACATTGCCGAGCGATGCACATTTTCGCGGATCAGCCGCATCGTCTCCGGCGTAGTAAAGGCAATGTGGCAGCTCACCTGCGGCTGCACGATTTTTTTTGTCCGGAAGCTGAACGGCGTCGGGTCCTCATCGCCACGCTGTTCCTCGAAAGCATCCCAGCGGATGGTTCGCCCGTCCAGCCGCGGCGGCGTCCCGGTCTTGAGCCTGCACGTCCTCAGCCCCAGCGCCCGCAGAGCCTCGCCCAGCAATACGCTGGCCGGTTCCCCGCTGCGCCCCGCCGGATACCGCTCCTCGCCGCAGTGAATCAGCCCGTTCAAAAACGTCCCGGTAGTAATAATGGTGGCCCCAGCCAGCAGCCGGCGCCCGTCCCGCAGCTTCAGCCCCAAAACCCGCCGCTTCTGTTCCCTATTCACTATTCTCTGTTCACTGTCGTCAATCACCAGATCGACGACCTCAGCCTGCCGAATATGCAGTCCCGGCTGGCCCTCAAGCACCTCGCGCATCTTCACTCGGTAGAGTTGCTTGTCGCACTGTGCCCGCGGACTCCACACCGCCGGCCCGCGCGAAGTATTCAGCAACCGGAACTGGATCCCCACCGCGTCGGCCACCTCGCCCATAATGCCGCCCAGGGCGTCCACCTCGCGCACCAGGTGTCCCTTGGCCACGCCTCCAATGGCGGGATTGCAGCTCATCTGCGCAATCAGGTCAAGGTTCATGGTGATCAAAGCGGTCTTCAGCCCCATGCGCGCCGCCGCCATCGCCGCCTCGCAGCCAGCGTGCCCCGCGCCCACCACCACAACGTCGTATTGTTCGGTGAAAGCCATCCAAGTCTATTCTACGGATTTCTGCCTTCCCGCACAGATCATTCACATTTCAAGACGAAACCGCTTTTATAATGGAGCCATCCCCCGAGGCCAGAAAGAAAGGCAAGCGGCTCCCATGAATTCCTGCTCATGTGGAAACCTGGCGGACGACAACGGCGAACTCTGTCGCCGATGTGCTGCTCTTCACGTTCTCGAGCTCCGTTCCAACGCCACGGAGAATGAGATCAAAGCCGCATATCACGTCCTGGTCAAAGTGTGGCATCCTGACCGCTTCCAGGTTGACAAATCGTTGAAAGAGACTGCGGAAGCCAAGCTGAAGAGCATCAATGCAGCCTATGTCTTTCTTTCATCGAAAGAATCGAAGGGAGGGCGGTGGCAAAAGGCGAAGTCTGCTCCCCGTGGACCGTTCTCAAAGAAAACAAAAGCCGCTGCCCAGCCCCCCGCAGGTGAGGGATCGCAGAGTACCACCCCAATCGCAATCCCCGTCTCCGCGATCATTCCCGCACTGAAGCTCTTCCTCAAATTTGCCCTGCTGATCCTCGCATTGCTCCTCTGCAGATACCTATGGATAGCTTTCGACGTTCAGGATCCCACCAGCGCGGAAGTTACCAAGGTCTACGGCTACGGCAAAGACACTTTGCTGAAAGGCCTGGAGGGCCCCAAAAAAAGATTCATCGCCGCCGTGGAACAGGATCTCGAAAGACTCGACCTTCGAGGCTCGCCACAGCCTGCGTTACCGCCCGCGAGTTTGTCGCCGGCAGCCACGCTGCAAGCGCCAGACGCTGCACCGGCAGTCGCCTCGCAAACAACCGCGCAGACATCGGCTTCGAAAGCGACCGGCCGCCTGCCGGCCAGGATTCGGTCTACGGCGCCAGGAATTCGTCCCTATGTCACCATCGGCTCAACCAAAGCTGAGGTGCTGGAGCAGCAGGGATCTCCGACGGCCGCCTCTGAAAACAAGCTCGTCTACGGCCGGTCAGAACTATACCTCAAAGACGGCGCCGTCACGGGCTGGAAAATCGACCCGTCCTCATCCCCGATCAGGGTAAAGCTCTGGCCCCAGTCCGCCGTCGATCCATCGATGGATTTCTTCACAGTCGGCTCAACCAAAGACGATGTTCTGGTGGTCCAGGGAACTCCAACAGCATTCTCTGAAGATAAGTTCGAATACGGCGGCTCCGAAATTTATTTCCAGGACGACCGCGTCGTCCGATGGAAGAATGACCCCGCCTCAATCCCCCTGCGCGCCCGGCAAAATTAAGCCTCTGCCTGCCCGTTTTTCCACCCGCTCCGCGCCCTCTCCATTCGCATCGCCGGGGTCCCCGCGGACAGGTCTTCGTCCGCGGGGTGGTGGGTCGAATGTGCCGGAATCGATGATGTCGGAAGAACAAGATCACGCAGCCCGCAGTTCCAGCAGAATCGCCGCCCCGCGCGGTTCCAGGTTTACCGCCAGGGCGCGGCCCTTATGGTTGCGCAGAATCGAGGCGCAAAGGCTCAAACCCAGGCCCGCCGTGTGAGCTGCGGTCTGTGAAGGAACAAATGGATCGAAGGCGCGGTCGGGATGCAGGAAACCGGGACCTGTGTGAGCCACCATGATCTGCACCAGGTTTCCTTCGCTCGTTGCCTCCAGACGGATGGTCCTCATCTCCTCAGCATTTGCCGCCGGACCGAGGATCGAATTCGGGCCGTCTACCGCTTCAATGGCAAATTGCAGGCAATGGAGCACGGCCTGGCGCAACTGCTGCGCATCGCACATCACCCTGGGCAGCGCCGGCGCAATGCTCAGGCGGAACTCAATCGAGCGGTGCAGAAACTCGGGACGATGAAGATCTTCCATGTCGGCCAGCAACTCACTCACTGAAACTGAGGTCAACAGATCGGTGTGGGGCTTTGAGACGCGAGACATGCTCTCCAGCGTTGACTTCATGCGGCGGGCCTCCGTCAGGATGGTCTCCAGGCCTTTCCGGTCCTCAGGATCGAGAAACGGTGTGGTCTGAAGCAGCGAAGCGTAGCCCAGAATCACTGTCAGCGGGTTGTTCAATTGCTCCGTGACGCTTCCAGCCAGCTGGCCCAGGCTGGCATACTTTTCTGAGTCGATAAGTTTTTCAAGCATGATGGTCTGGCTGCGCGTGGCCTGCAACCGGGCGGTCAGCATCTCAATCGGCAACAGGTCGTCGGCCCCCAGCCGGTCCTGAAAACTGCCTGCCGGATTGCCCCGCACCGGGCGTCGTCCGGCCAGCAGCAATGCGCCCTCGACGGTCGGGCGTCCGGTCATTGGCACAGCCAGCACCGATGTGAACCTCAAACGCTTAAGTTCGTCGCCGGGGCTGAGCCAGGGCGTCAGGTCGAGCCGCAGCGTTTGGCTGTGACCAACAGCTGAAGGGGCAGAGCCGGGAACCAGGAAATCCTCAACCGGAATTCTCCCTGCCAGCTCACCCAGCGCCGCGGCGGTCACAGGATCCAGCCCCACAGCCCCTGCCAGCCGATACCGCCCCCCACTTTCCAGCAGCAACGCTGCCTGGGCAAACCGGCTGTGCGCCACCACCGTCTGGCAAATCTCCTCAGCTTGCCGGTCGAAATCCTCCACCCGTCGCCTCGATAGAATCAGATTGGTATAAGCTTCCAGTTCCCGGCGCGCCATCCTTTCGCGCTCTTGCGAGGCCTTGTTCATGGCCAGCTCATCTTCCAGAACCAGCAGGATCATGCCCACCGCCGCAACCACCTTGGCCATAACCACAACGCGGGTCAGACTCAGGCTCAGCGTCGGATCAAGGCTGACCGGGTGAAGAATCCGCAGAGCGGAGAGCGACCATGCCGAGAAGCCCATCGCACTCAACACCACCCCCGGCGTGAATCGCCGGAAGACGAATACCAGCAGCAGGGCGGTCAAGACATGGTTGGCGCATTCCACAAAAACCAGCGGCGAGCCGACTCCCGATCCGAAACAAAGCCAAAGTCCAAGGCTGCCCAGCACGAAGCAGATTGAAACTCCCAGCCAGACGGGAATGCTCCCCTTTGCCGCCCCCCAGAAGCAGGCGACAATAAATGAGAGGGCTCCCAGCGCGGGAAGCACCAGAAACAGCGGTCCCCCAGGCGATATTCCGTGGAAGATTCCGTAGAAAAGGGCCGAGTAGATTACCAGCGGAATGGTGTACGGGATGACGTACAGCACACTTACCCTGCCAATGCGAAAGCGCAGCGGTGACAGCGAGCCGAGAAAAAGGGCGGAACTGATCTGGATGGACATTTGGCTGGTCGCCGCCACCCAGGGGTGCGTCTCCTCTGAAAAGCTCCATGGTCCCACGTTGTAGTAGAGAGCCATCCGTACGATGGCAAACAGGAAGCCCAGAAACCACAGCAGGCTTCGCGTGTCACGGAAACGCAGATAGAGGTAACCGAAGGCGGGCAGCAGCAGCGCCGTCAGGATAAAAGCGGGAACCTGGTAAGAATCCGGCATGGAAGTCGCTTGTCTCCTTCCGTCCTCACCGAGTAAATGGTCATTGTGCTTGACTGCCGGGTGCCCGAGTCCGCTATGCTTCGCATCAATAGCAAGTTGGACCGGATCCCTGCTAAATCCAAGCAAAACATGACACTGGCCCTCGAGTCCAGTACTTCGCTTCTGACAGCGCGTGCACATGCCGCGCCGCCGCAGGCTCATTGACGTGAATTTTGAAGCCCATCCCGAGGACCTGTACATGCGTCTAATGTTGTAGAGGCCGGCAGATTCGACAGGCGGGGCTCCGGTTTCCGGCGCTTTCAAGATGAACCACGGAGGGAGACAATTCAGGATGCCGATTCGTTGGGGGATGGCGATGCTGCTGGCCGCAACCTGCGCTCTGGCTGCCGCGGCGCAGGGCAAAGACAGCTTCACGCCCATGGCGCTCGATGCCGGCTTTGGCCGTATGGACATCTCCACGCCTGCCATCCCGCCCGAGCAGATCATTAAGAACTTTGCCGCCAAGGAGAGCGAATTCCAGCAGGCCCTCAACCAATACACCTATCGCCGCGTCGCCCGCGTCCAGACCATCAACGATGACAACAAGGTGGATGGCGAGTGGTACGAAGTGGACGACGTGATCTTCGACCCCACAGGCGCACGCACCGAAAAGGTAGTCTACGCGCCCGAAAACACCTTGCAGCGGGTCATGATGTCACCCTCCGATCTTCAGGACATTCAGCGCGGATACCCCTTTGTTCTAACCACCGAGGAGATCGGCCAGTACAACGTGAAATACGTGGGCCGGCAGCAGGTGGATGAAGTCGACTGCTATGTCTTCGACGTCGGCCCCAAGGTCATTGAGAAGAAGCACCGTTACCTGCTGGGCCGCATCTGGGTTGACACCACCGACCTGCAAATTGTGGTGACCAACGGCCGCATGGTTCCCGACGACACCCGCAAGGGAAACGAAGATCTGCATCCGCCCTTCATGACCTGGCGGCAGCAGGTCGACGGCCATTACTGGTTCCCCGTCTACACCAAGGGCGAGGGCGTCCTCCATTTCAGCGGCGGCAGCGGTTACATGAGCCAGGACGTGCACATCCGCGACACAGTCAAATACTCTGACTACAAGCGCTTCGGCTCAACCACCAAGATCATCTACGACGGCCAGGACATTTCGCAGCCGCAAGCCCAGCCCGCCGCTCCGCCCAAAAAATAGCGTCCGCCTATCACTTCGCCGCCGCCGGAGGCAGCTTGCTCACCGCCGCGACGGGCAATTCCACCGCGCCCACCCGATCCGTCGTCACGTCGTGAATCCCGATGCGCAGATACGACTCGCCTTTCACCGGCACGCTGATCTCCTGCTTGAAGTGCAGGCCGCCTGCCAGCAGCGCGGCTGCACGGTCGGCGGGAATATCCGCCTTGAATCCCTTGCTCTGCGAATTCAGCAGAACGCCATCCGCGTCATAGACAAAGATCATCGACTCCAGATGGCAATGGTGAACCCCATCCGGGGTGGCGGCGCAATCGATCCCATTGGGCACAATGGCGAAAGAAACCGTGTAGCGCCGGAAAGGCCCCTGTGCCTTCTGGCTCGCCTGGTTGCCCGGCGCAACCGTCGCTTCGGTGTCTGCGGAGCTGGGGCGCACACCGGCTTTAAACAGCACCTCGGTGGGGTCGGGACCGCCCCGCAGCATGGCGGTTCGCATGGCGCTGTAGGGAGCCGGACCCGAACCGGAACTCACGACCATTTCGCCGTGATGGACCGGGGCGCGAGGATCGTCTGCGTAGTAGCCGCGCCGGTAGGCCAGCGTCAGTCCTTGCCGCGCCACTTTCACCTGAATCTTCCGGTACTCGCCCTTCCAATCGCCATTTGGCGGCGTATAGGTGAGCGTGTAGTAATTTGAGCCGGCCGCAATGGCGTTCGCCACAGCTTTGGTCAGGTCGTTGGTGTTGATAAACGCTTCTCCGCCCGTCGCGTCCGCCATCTGCTTCATGGTGGCGTGCTCATCCGCCGTTTGCTGCGAGAACTTTGTATTGTCATTGCTGAACGCGCTGGGGTTATTGGCATATTTGCGCCCGGAATTGGACGCATTCATCATCGGCGAGGTGGTCAATCCCCGCGCGTCAATAGGGTAGGCGGCAACCTGGCTCCGTGAAAGCAGGTCCGTCGTTTCCCGGAACTCATTCTCCATCGACGCCATTACGCCGAACGGGTCTTGCAGATCTCCGTCGGGCAGAACGCTGATGGGAAACGAGCCGGAAAACCAGATCAGGTTCTTCCGCCCCGGCAGGCTGCTCAAATAGCGGCCAAGCTGGTTGAGTGCGTCCAGCGTAAAGCGCATGCGCAACTGGAGTTGGAACGACTGGCTCTCCGCCTCGAACTGTTGCAAGTTGGCAAGCATCATGGCCCCGTTGGGGGCATTGCCCAGAGCTATGGCAGCCGAGTCCATCAAAGGATCGTCCGCGCCCGGCGCGTCCCCTGCAACCGGATCGTTTAGCAGAGGAGATCCATTCGGCGCAGCTTTCTTGCCCGTCAGTGCCGCGCGAAGAATCTCGGGGTCGGAAGTAAATCCCTCGATCAGCCGAAGCCGGTACCCCAGCCCGAAGATGGCCATGCGCGTGCCCGGATGAGGTTCCTTCAAATAGCGCAGCATCTCATCCCGCACAAAGGGCTGATCCTGCATCGGCGTGTTCATCGTGTCCAGCAAAAGAATATTAAGCGCCCCGTGTGCCGGTGCGGCAGAGTAGTTGGTAAACACGCCGGGATCGAGCTTGAGCGCTATCGATGGCGCTGCCGATTCGCTTGCCGCATGTTCTTCAAATGCTTTGATCGTCTGTTCATGGCCGTTCTCAAGCACAGTGAAATCGGTCGAAGCGAGCTTATGCACAGGGTTTTTCTGGCTATCGGTAACCACCACATCCAACACCACGAGGTTCGCGTTGTTTCGGAGCGTGGTGGCTGGTTCCGATGGCGCGGATTGCCCGCTCGCAACTGCCGGCGCCGTGAGCCAGGCCGCAATCAGCCAGCAGAAAAATACACGTGACATTCCAGGCTGTCCCTTCTTGATTCTCCTGGATACTAATTCCCTATCCCCTAGTCCCCAGTCCTTAATAGAACAAGTACTTCCTCCACCGATCGTCTCCCCGCCCCAGCATGCGCATGATCTGCCGGCTGGTGTGCAGCGAAAAAGGCCTCGGCTCGCGCAGCAAAACCATGTCGTCCATCTCGTGCAGCAGACGATTGCCTTTGTTGCGATTGCAGGAGTGGCAGCAAGCGACCAGGTTCTCCCAGGTCGAGTTGCCTCCACGCGAGCGCGGGATCACGTGGTCCAGCGTCAGCTCGCTCGAAGGCAGCACCTCGCCGCAGTACTGGCAGGTGTTGCGGTCCCGCAACAAAATGTTCTTCCGCGAGAGGGCGCGGGTCTGGTAAGGAATGCGCCGGTACTCCAGCAGCCGGATCACCGAGGGCATGGGCATGCGGCTTCTCTGCGCGTGCAGCATCAGGCCGTGCTCCTCCTCAGTCCGGGCAATGCCCTTCAGCACCAGCACCAGAGCCCGCCGCGCCCCGCAGATATTGATTGGCTCATAGGAGGCGTTGAGCACCAGCACCGGCATTTGCAGCATGTGGCTCGACTGCACGGCAGAGTAATCCCCGGCATATGCCGCGGCCCTGGCCATCGACTTTTGCTTGCGCGCATGAATCATAGCTTTTCCCAGCGACATCTCTTTTCC
>JBEKEQ010000102.1:0-15150 GCA_050013735.1 Occallatibacter sp. | reverse complement strand
CCTGTAGCCAAATTCAGCTGGCGTCCCGCGCTTTCATATGCATATCCGCCAATGGCGTAATTTGTGGTCGTCTGCAAGGGAGCATAGGTCAGCGGAGTCGTCGAAACGATGTTATAGCCGGGTATTTCTGCCGATGAGTTCTGCACCAGCCACGCAGCACCCCAACCGGAGTCTCCTCCACCGCTGGCGCCGGTTAGAGCAATTGCCGATCCGCTGGTTTCCCCAAACGGCTCGTAGGCCAGAAGAGTTCCCAGTGGAATCTCCGGCGTAACCGGAGCCGATTGCGCCGATTGACTGCTTGCGCCGTTCGCATTGGCCGCCGCGACGGTGAAGTAATACGGCGTTCCATTAATCAAAGTTGCCGGTGTTGTTGTGTAGGGTGGTCCCGTAACACCCGTGTATACGGGAGTTGAACCTTCTCCGCCGGATGTTGTGCTCTGGAAGATGTTGTACGACGTTGCTCCGGCAACCGTGTTCCATGTGAGCGTTACTTGCTGATTGCCGGATGTTCCTGTCAGCCCGGTCGGAGCGGCCAGCGGCGTAACTGAAACCTCATTCGAATCGGGGCTTGTGCCGTTGGAATTCACCGCCGTGACCACAAAATAATAGGGAGTGCCGTTGGTCAAATTCTGCGGGGTGGTATAGGAAGTATTGGCCACTCCGGTCGCAATCGCAGTGGAGCCTTCTCCTCCTGGCGACGTTCCCTCGTAAACGTCATAGGTTGCACCGGTAACCGTGGACCAGCTCAGCGTGGCGGTTCCGGTGCTCGATGTTGCCGAAAGAACCGGGGCCGGCGGATACGTGGATTCTGGCGTCGCGCTTACCGGTGGGCTCGAAGGCGCGCTTTGGCTTGAGCCGTTCGCCGCCGCCACTTCGTAGTAGTAAGTGGTCCCGTTGCTCACCGACGTGTCAGGATAAGAGGGAGCAGGCGAGGAGCTGACGGTGCCCACCGTGGTAAATGTCCCGCCGGAGCTCAAACTGCGCTCAACAATATAGCTAGTCGCGGTCGACTCGGATGGCCAGGTCACGGTGACTACGCCGTTCCCCGCGGTGGCCGCCACGCCCGTCGGAACAGGAGGCGGAGCCGGCGAATATCCCGTCAGGTTATAAAGGGTGGTGTATTTGGGCGTGCTCAGGATGCGATAGTCTTCAACCGCGCCGTAAGATCCATACCGGCTGTAGAATCCCGATAGCTCGTAAAAGCCAAACATGTTTCCGCCCTGGGCGAAAAAGTTGTTGGCTATGTGGTTTTCAAGGATGGAATCAATTCCGACGCCGCCGTTTTGGGCCGCATAGGTGCGATTGGCCTCGATTTCAACCCCGATGTTTGTTGTGGAGCCGGTGCCGCCGTTGCTATTGTCGGGTCCGCCTTCATAAACAAGTAGTCCGCCCGGCAGCCCCCACTTGGTGGCCGTGGCTTTGGCCGCAGTTACGTATTGCACGCTCTGATTGCTCGAAGATTGCAAGTCAGACAGCACCAAATCGACGGTCGAGTCGCTCCCATAGTTATTCGCGTAGAAATAGTCCCCCTGCGCCAGTCCATAAAAGTGGCTCGATGGCGCGCCAAAGTTGTTATTAAACCAGCTCAGTGTGTTGTCGGCTTCCGATCCCGAGCCTTCAGCCTGCTGTTGCCACGCATAGACCGGCCGAATGATGGTAAACAGCGAGCCGGACCCAAAAACCGACTGGAATATCTCGGAGATCTCATTCAGCCGCTTCAGGTGCCTGCGGGCCGCCCAATCGGTTGAATTTCCGCCGGGGTTCTGGTTCAGCACAGAGCCGGAACCTTCATTCGAGGCTGCATTGTTGTTCCATCCGTTTTGCCTGAAGGCGCTGTTCCAAACCTCATTGCTGTGCTCGATGTAAATGTGCAAGCCGGACTTTAATCCCACGTTACCTGTGAATGCGTCTCCATTCTTGAGCAAATAGGCGAGATTGTAGACGTAGCTGCTGGTGTCTGGTGAAGCCACATACGTCGGATCATTGGGATCGGACCCTCCCGTCGCGCTGATGGGAATGTTGATCCAGATATCCTTGTTGGCCTCGTTCGCCAAAAGGATGACATATTCCCAGGAGATGCCCCAACTGCCTTCGCGTCCGGCAGGGATGCCTGTCGTTCCCTGGCAGGTAGACCCCATCACTCCGCCGGCTATGCCCTGATACATGTCGGTGGGAAGTGACCGTTGCGACCAGTTCAGCAGAGGCGTGCTGCCGGCGGTATAAAACGGACAGATGTTCGTTCCCGTCCACGTCATGAAGCGGAGATAAGAAAAGGGCGCCAGTGCGGTCAAAAAAGCGGGATCGAAAATCCCATTTGTGGTGCTGTTGGCCTGCGCCACGGTGAACCCGGGCCGGATGACCTGCAGATTTGTGATTCCGGTGTTAGTGGCGCCGCCGTATGTCCGAATGGTGTTGGTGAAACTGATCACCATCAGCGCCTGGCCATCGGCGTATGTGGTGCCTCCAGGCAGAGTCACGGTCAGGGTCGTAGTATTCGTGGTTGGCCCGGAGTAAACCGGAGTGCCAAAGGTCAGCGTTGGATAGGGCGGATTGCCCACCGCGTTGCTCACCGTCGCCTGCCCCTGAAACGAAATAATGTACGTGCCGGCCATGTCGACCTGGAATTCGGCCGGGTCGTCCATCGGAGGATTCCAGGCGCTATACGGACGATCGTCAAAAACGCAGATAACGCCATCGGTGGTCGGCCAGCCATTTGAATCCGTAGGCACCAGCGCGCCGCTGTTATTCACCCACAGCCTTCCCTGGTCCTTCAGAGCATCCATGAAGGCAGTGGGCCGGTCGATTGCTTCCACGCCAATCTGGCCTGGAAACGTCTGGCTCCAAAGGGTGGAAGAGGTGAGGATTGCTGTCACGGTCATTGTGACGAAGCACGCGATGCTACTAACCCTGGCGCCCAAGCGGGCTGCCGCGCCGATCATTTGCATATACGCTCCTTCATAAGCGTTCAGGAGCGATCCCTCTGACCGGCCCCAGGTTGTGGAAACCCCGAACAGCGGCAATTCAACCGCATCCAGAGCAATTCGCAGAGATATTTCCGCGAATAAATCAACGCCGGAGATTAAAGGCTTATCTTCTGAGGAAAGTCAATAGTAAAATCGATGCTTTTGACGAATTATTTTGATGTGCTTCAAATCATGGCTCTTCGCAACGTTTTTGGCCATGACCGGCCACGGGGATTCGATCTCGGGTCTTACTCGACTGAGATCGGTTCCCTGCGGCCGGCCTTCACCTCAGCTCCGGCCTATGGAGTGACCGATGCATACGTCGTGCCGAAGCGAATATCGGCAAGTGAGCTGTCACTCGTGGTGTATCCTCCCTCGTAAGCGAAGGACTGGAAGGCGACACTGCCGGTGGTGGAGATTGTCGCGCTCGGCGAGGATGGAGCCGACCCGCCAAGCGATGTGGGATTGACGTACAGGTTGATCACGTTGGTCGAGCCGAAGGTAATTTCAACAACTAACAGGGTTGCGTGGCCCTGGACAACTGCCACACTCGACAGCACCGGTGTGCCGCCGCTGTACTGCAGTCCCCAATCGGCGGTTCCGCCAAAGTAGCCTATGCCGATGCTGTCAGAAGAACCCGGAACCCAGGAGTTGCCGCTGCCGTAATTGTTAAGGAAAACAGCGTTGGTGTCTCCGTTGCTCACGTCCTCGCGAAGCAGGAAGCTAAGCCAGATGGTCTGGCCGGAAGCCCCAATTAGTCCGTTTGAAAGATACGAGTTAAATGGGCCGCCCGAAGCTACATTCAGCAGCCTGCCGGCGCTTTGATACTCATAGCCGCCAATGGCGTAGTTCCCCGTCGTCTGCAGACCGCTATAAGTCAGCGGAGTGGTCGAGAGAATCTCATAGCCGGGTATCGCAGTCGAACCGGACTGCTCAACCCAGGCTCCGCCCCAACCGCTGTCTCCGCTTCCGCTCACGCCATTCAGCGCCGTTCCGGATGCTTCTCCAAATGGCTCGTATGCCAGCAGCGTGCCGCTGCTGCCGGCGTTGACCACAATGCTCTGCGTCACCTGCGTTGCGGCCGCGTAGTCAGCGTTGCCCGCCTGGTTCGCGGCCACTACGATAGTGCCGGTGCCGGTTACGGTGAGCGTGCTGCCGCTCACTGTTCCCGGTCCGGAAGAGACGCTGAAGGTCACCGCAAGTCCGGAGCTTGCCGTTGCCTGCAGCGTGATGGGCGAAACCGGATAGGTAACAGGCGAGGTTGGCGCCGTGAAGTTGATGGTCTGGGTTGCCTGGGTAACAACGACACTCTTGGTTACCTGCGTTGCAGCCGTGTAGTCGGCATTGCCCGCCTGGTTCGCCGCCACAACAATGGTGCCCACGCCTGTAACGGTCAACGTGCTGCCGCTGATCGTGCCCGGCCCCGAAGAAACGCTGAAGGTCACCGCCAATCCAGAGCTGGCCGTTGCCGACAGCGAGATGGGGCTGACTCCGTAAACTACCGGCGTCGTCGGTTGTGTAAAGGAGATAGCCTGCGACGCCTGGTTCACTACCACGTTGTGTGTTACCTGCGTTGCAGCCGAGTAGTTGGTGTTGCCGGCCTGGTTAGCGGCTACCACGATGGTGCCCACCCCTGTAACCGTCAGCGTGCTGCCGCTGATCGTGCCCGGTCCGGAAGAAACGCTGAAGGTGACCGCCAATCCGGAGCTGGCCGTTGCCGACAGCGAAATGGGGCTGACTCCATAAGTTACCGGAGTCGTGGGAGCCGTGAAGGTGATGGTTTGCGACTCCTGGTTGACCACAACGTTCTGCGTCACCTGCGGCGCCGGCGCATAGGTGCTGTTGCCGGCCTGGTTGGCTGCTACCACGATGGTGCCTGCGCCCGTCACGGTCAGCGTGTTGCCGCTGACTGTTCCTGGGCCCGAGACCACGCTGAACGTCACCGCCAACCCCGAGCTTGCTGATGCCGACAGCGTGATGGGCGAAACACCGTAGGTCACAGGCGACGTGGGCGCTGTGAATGTGATGGTCTGCGAAGCCAGCGATGTGGGAGTGACCGCGGCATAGGTGGTGCCGAATCGAATATCGGCCAGTGAGCTGTCATTGGTGGCGTACCCTCCTTCGTAAGCGAGAGACTCGAAGGCAACACTGCCGGTTGTCGAGATGGTCGCACTCGGCGAGGACGGAGCCGATCCGCCAAGGGACGTGGGATTCACGTACAGGTTGATTACGTTCGTGGAACCGAAGGTGATTTCAGCAACCAGCAGGGTTGGATGTCCCTGAACGACTGCCGCGCTCGACAACACCGGTGTGCCGCCGCTGTATTGCAGGCCCCAATCTGCAGTGCCGCCAAAGTAGCCGATGCCGATGCTGTCAGAAGAGCCAGGCACCCAGGCGTTGCCGCCGCTGTAATTGTTGAGGAATACCGCGTTGATATCTCCGTTGCTCACATCCTCGCGCAGCAGGAAACTGAGCCAGATCGTCTGGCCGGATGCGCCGATAAGGCCGCCGGAGAGATACGAGTTAAACGGCCCGCCCGAAGCTACATTCAACTGCCTGCCCGCGCTTTGATACTCATAACCGCCGATGGCATAGTTTCCGGTTGTTTGCAGGCCGCTATAGGTCAGCGGAGTCGTCGAAAGAATCTCGTAGCCGGGTATGGCGGTCGAGCCGGACTGCTCATACCAGTACGTACCCCAGCCGCTATCTCCGCTTCCGCTCACTCCATTCAACGCTGTTCCGGATGCTTCACCAAAAGGCTCGTAGGCCAGAAGCGTTCCACCGCCGCCCGACCCGGAGTTGACCACCACGCTCTGCGTAACCTGAGCGGCGGCGGTGTAGTTGGCATTGCCCGCCTGGTTCGCAGCCACAACGATTGTGCCCGTGCCGGTAACAGTCAGGGTGCTTCCGCTCACTGTTCCAGGTCCGGAAACTACGCTGAAGGTGACCGCCAACCCGGAGCTTGCAGTCGCTGAAAGGGTGATCGGCGAAACCGGATAAGTTACCGGTGAAGTTGGCGCCGTGAAGTTGATGGTTTGCGAAGCCTGGTTGACCACGATGGTGTGCGTGACCTGCGGGGCTGGCGCATAGGTGCCGTTGCCGCCCTGGTTCGCTGCCACTACGATGGTGCCCGCGCCGGTCACCGTCAGCGTATCGCCGCTGACTGTTCCCGGCCCCGAAGAAACGCTAAAGGTAACTGCCAGCCCGGAGCTTGCCGTTGCCGACAGGGTGATTGGCGAAACACCGTAAGTTACCGGCGTTGTTGGTGCTGTGAAGGTAATGGTCTGCTGCGTTCCGCCAGAGGTCAACACCAGCGGGCCCATGAGAGAAGGATTGTCCCAGGTATTGTTTGTGGTCCCCCACCAGGCGAGCTTGCCTGCCTGGACGCCTTGACTGGAAGCGTCGTCAATCATCATCTCAAAGCCGTATTGTGTCCCCGCAACAGGGGTTGTGCCCAGCGTTGTCCATGGGATCGCCATGGCCATCTGATAGCCGCCAGTAATGTTCTCTTGCCCAAAGATCACGCCGGTGGTCGCATTGTGCTTTGACTCGGTCACAACTGCGCCGCCGCTGCCATATGGGAAGGCATACTGGAAGTCTGTTGGACCATAGGTGGTGCCCTGGTTGTCTGTGCCGGAGAAGTAAACCTCCACTGTATCGCCGGTCCAGATATTGGCCTGCGTGGGTGCAGTCAGGGTACTGTCTTGAACAGAAGCCAGAACATAGAGATAGTTCGCATCCCACAGAGTCTTATACTGCGCCGTATCCGGCGTAGATCCTGAGACTTCATGGGTCATGGGAACGAAGTTGGCGTTCGCCCAGGCGCCGGTGTTGGCTCCCGTCAGCGGAGGCTGCGTGCCGGTTTCTGCATCGTCCAGAACATTCGGCGTCGCGCTGGCCTGCGGAGAGTTGCCGCTTGCGCCGCCTCCGTTAGTAGCCTGCACAACGTAGTAGTAAGTCGTCCCATTCGTCACCGCCGAGTCTGTGTAGGCCACTGAGGTCGACGTGCCGATCTGACTGTAGGGCCCGTTATTGACCGTTCCGCGCAATACGTTATAGCCCGTTGCGCCCGTGGAACCGGCCCAGGTCAGAGTTACCTTGCCGTTCCCTGCTGCCGCGGTCAGCGTTGCCGGAACGGGCGGAGCAGGTTCTCCGCTCGAGGACCACGTGCCGTTCATAGGCACCTGGAAGAGATACATCGATCCTGGCGGCATGGTAAACGTGTAACTCTGAGTTACAGTCACCTGTCTGTTGGCGATGGGGATATTCAACGCATTATTGTTGGTTTGCCGCGGGTCGCCGGTGAGCGTGTAGAGCTCGGCCGTGCCTGTCGGCGCCGCGGGGAAATTGAGCGTGACCGGAGTCTGATTGTCGAGCGAGCGGGAGATCACCACCACATCGGCTTGATTGGCCACATTTGCGTCAGCAAACGTATAGACCGCGATCAACGGAATCGCAGCTCCGGCAGTAATGTTCGGATCGCTATAGGTGGGGTTATTGGCGTTGGCTGAAGTCAGCACCATTGGTCCGGTGCAGTAGTTGTTGCGCATCTGGTTCGCTTCCCAAACCGGATGCGGAATGAAGCCATTGGCAAAGTTGGTGTGCGTGGTGAACGGTCCCGTACCCAGCTGGTACTCGAAGATGTTTTGCGGTCCGAAGCCGTTCTGCGATGCATACAGGGTGGTGTCGATCGAGCCGATTGCGCCGGCCAGCGTGTCGTCTCCGACATTATTGCCGCCGTATGTATCGGTCCCCGGGCCTTCCTCGTACGAAGCTACCGCGTAGTTGTGCCCATTCGATGCATCCAGCTGTTGCTGCGAAACGATGGCATTGATCCACGGACCATTCGTTACCGGAACCTGGACCAGATCTGACTGGTAATACTGGTCTCCGGCGAAAGTATTGGAGTTATTCCCCGTGCTGCTGCCGCTTGAGTAGAGGAAGTAATCGACCAGCGAAGCCTGGGGCGCCGCCGTGATCGCCGCCGATCCAAAGGATGGATTCAAAGTGAATCCATTGAGAACAAATTTGATCTCGCTGGAATTGAAGTAGCTTTTGCCGGCGATTGCCTGGCTGATAAGGAAATTCGCCCATTCGCCGTAGGCCGTATCGGCGGGCACAACCTGCGTGCCCCACTCCTCGTCGCCAAGTTCAATGTAGATGGTGCTGAAGTCCGCGGTGTAGGGTCCGGTATGGTTGCTCGGGCGCTGGGAAGCATATCCGGTGCCGGCTGGAGCGGCCAGGTAATCGATCAACTCGCCCCACTCTGTCGGCGATAACGACATGTTGACCAGCAACCATGGATTTGCGCCCACAGTCTTAACGTTGGCCAAGGCGTCGGGCAAATGCTCCAGTTGCCCAGGCAACTCATATTGGTTGCCAATCCCCTGCGTGTTGCGCGTCTTGATCTCCGGCGTGAGCCAGCTATTCAAGCTGAAGAACCCATAGCCTTCGTTGGAGGTCCCGAAGTTGCTCCAGATGCGAATCGTTCCGGGATGATAATTCTCCCAGGCCGTCAAAACCGTAGGACTCACAGTGTTTGGATCCCAGGCTGCGTCGTAAAGCTGGAAGTTATCTACCCACAATGTGCCCGGCGCGCTGAAATCCAAATGTACTGCCGGCTGGACCGAGTTCGCGGGAAGACCCGCAACCGCGGGGAATGTCCAGGTGAACTGCTGCCAGCTGCCAGTGACTCCGGTAAAGGTATGGGTAACTCCCAGTCCATTTATGCTGAATGTGACGCTGCCGCTGGCGATGCCCGATTGCATGAGCCACACAGAGACTTCATAAGTGTGTCCCGACTGAAATTCCTCATCCGCGGGGCCAACGAACGCCCCTTGCATATACTGCCAAATCCCGTTGGTCTCCGCGGTCGTGTCCGTGAGCTCCAGGCTCAGGCCGCCAGTGTCGGAGGAAGGAACATTCGTTGACAAAACGTAGGGCCATGTTGCCGTGCGCGTTTGGCTGCCTTGCGATTCAGTTGACCAGTTCGGCGAGTAAGTCGTGAACCGGGCGTCAAGGTATTGCAGGCTGGGCACAGCCTGAACGTTATCCAATACCAGCCAGATAATATCTCCAGTTTCCGTAGCCGGCCCTGAACTGGCAAAAGTGATGGTGCAGTTAGCCGGAGTTTCGTCTTCTCCATCAGCGGTATAGGCTGTCACGGTGTCAGTACGCAGCAGCGACCATGCGCCGCTGGTGTAGCGATAGGTGTAAGCGGTTGCTCCCACAAAGTAGCCCGTGGTAATGCTCGACCAGTAATCGGTGCCGCCGTCGGAGCCGTTGTTTTCAGCAACGAAGGTGGTTGCAGTGCCGTTCTGGGTTGCGGTCAGGCTAAACCGCGCATCGTAAGGCGAAAATCCTCCGTCGGCTAGCCATGTGTTCTCGGTGATGTTTGTGCCCGCTGCGGGCTGCATGTTAAAGCCCACCGGAACCGGGCTGGAGGCAAGAACCTGGGGATAGATATTGAATACCGCCGTTGTGGGCGTGGTTCCTACTGACTGCGCGGTAGGCGTGGCATTCACCGTGCTCGACAAAGTACCGGCGCCGGACGAATTGACGGCCGCGACATTGAAGGTATAGTTCGTCCCATTGCTCAGGCCTACACCGGTCGAAAATGTTTGCGACCACACGACATAACTGGTTGTAGTGATTCCCGTTGCAATGGGCGTAGTACCTGAATTCATGTAGACGTTATAGGAAGTCGCTCCTGAAACAGCGGTCCAGGACAACGACACTTGAGTATCTCCCGCAACTGCCTGCAAGTTAGTAGGTGCGCCCAGGGTCTGGCTCGAAAGGGCAGGGCAGCAAGCCAATGCCGTGAACATCAATGCGGTGAAAAATCCAACGCTGCTCAGTATTGCACGGAACCGTGCCTTGGGTGTCTTAATGACTTTCATCTGTGCTCCTCAAATTTGGTTTCCAAATTTTGAATCGGCATTGACTTCCGGAACGGCCGGCGCAACCGGCATGGCCGCAAACAGGCTCCCGCCCTGCAGCGGACGGCTCTCAATGCGCTCGACATGAAGCGAAGTTTTGTGGGATGCGGGCAAAGTTGAGTTCCCGGCAAGGTAGGGTGGCCTGAACCTCTTGGGCAGGCGCCGCAATCTCATCGCCGCCGGTTGCTTTGATGCCGCCCCGGTGTTGAGCGTTGCCCAATCTGCGGAAGAAAAAAATGCCTGGGCCGTGCCGCACCGTACCTGCAAGCACTGTCTCATTAGAACGACTTTTCTCCAGAAGACAATTGACAGCACGGAATCGGTTCTGAAGCTCTTTTCAGTCGTGGAAAAATATGAAATCAAAACGCATCCACACTAAACACGCGTTGAAAACGTTGTCAACATCTATTTTCTCGAAAGTGTTGTTACGAAAGTCTCCATTGGTCAATATCACGACGCGGAGTTCACGATGCGGCCCAGATCAGGGCTTCATGCGCCGCGGTTTTTATCGTTCTGCGCGGATGATTGCTCCCCTATATCGAATGGACTTCCTTCCTGGAAAGAAGCCGGGTCGCCGTGTTGGATCGCTCAGCAACTGGAATATTTCTTGCACAGCGCCTGGATTTCCCCAACCAGTTTCGGCACGCCTGCGGAGGCAGGCAGACTGCCAGGGGAGCTGGTTTCATATTCGGCGGAAACAAAACCCTGGTGCCCGGCGTTCGCGAAGATCTGCCATACGCGGTCCATATCCACTGCAGAGCGATCGTAAAAATGATCGCGGATATGAATGTTGGTAGCGTACGGAATGCACGCGGCAATCTGCGCATAGGCGTCCTGGGTCGGCGTGGCGATGAAGTTTGTGATATCGAGATTGATTCCGGCATACGGCGAGTCAACGCGCTGCATAATTTCAACACAAAGTTCCGCGCTTTGCGTCACGCCCTCGTGGTCTTCAACCCCAAGCGTGATTCCCTTCTTGCCTGAATAGTCGCATGCCGCCTTCATTGACTCAACCACCCAATCCACGGCATCCGTCAGCTTGGCGCCCGCGGGCAACACGCCGGCAAATATCCTCAAATGTGAAGCTCCAAGTTCCTCTGTTACATCAACCCACTTCTTAATTTGATTCAGACTGTCGGCGCGCTTTTGCGCATCGGCCTGCACCATGCTCACTCCGCATGCGCATCCTGAGAAAGCTACAGCGTGTTTGTAAGCCAGGTGACGGAGACTGTGAAGATATTCCGGGTCAGTGGACTTCAGGTAATACGCTGTCATATCGACGCCCGTTAGCCGCAGTTCCACGGCCTTGAGAATGAAGTCTTCCATCGTCATGGCGCCGTGTCTGAGGTCCTCATTGTAGGAGTAGGCGCAGCATCCTGGCAGCAGCCTGGCCCATTTGGATTTGCCTGCGCTTGCGTCCGGCTGCGTTGCGGCGGCGACTTGCGCCCCTGCTTCCTGCATGCCTGCTGCCACGGCAGCGAATCCAACTGTCTTTACAAATTGACGACGACTTACCATGATTTCCACCCTCTCTTCTCATTCACTATATCCCTGCAACACATAGTTCCCAGCCTGCGTCGAGCCTGCCTTGCAAACAGACTAACCCGGCATCCACCAACCCCGCCGTCACGAAAGCCGCTCCGCGCTCACTTAGCTATCTCACCCCGCGCGCGCTTACTTTGCTGCGATAAGAGCGCCCGACGGCATCAGGAACGCAATGGGCCATTGCTCCTGGCCCTGAGTTACCAAAGTAGGCCAGTCAACAACCGGCGCGGAATCCTGCTTCAGAATTGAGACTCCCGGGTCGACTTCCCGATATCGAACAGCCAGGGTGTAGGCTTCGCCCGTTGCGGCCAGCGTCAGCAGCTCTTGCGCACCCCGTGAGTTCAGGCTTCGAACAAAAAGCTTGGCAATTTCGACATCGTCCATCGTCTGCAGAAAATAGGGCCGTCCGGTCAGCAACGAGTTATAAACGTAATCGGCCAATACGCTGTCGAGGGGGCTGGAGTATGCTTCGTCAATCTCAGCCGGCGACGAGGGCGCGCCGGAAGAGTCAACGCGAAAGTTCATGCGGGTTTCGCCCAAGCCACGAAAATCAAACGAGAATACTTCGTAACCTTCGCTTAATAGCTTCGCTATTTGCGGCCAATCCTTTTCAGAAGCCTTGCCGTAAAGGCTGAGCCAAAGAATGGCGCCTTTGGCAGGATCGCCATCGGCGTGAAAGTGTAGAAGAGGCATCTCCAGATACCGGCTGTGATGAAGCACATAGCGGTCAATGTGCACCGTCCCTGCCGTGCTGCTGCCAACCGCTTCCCACCGCAGTTCCGTGAGCGTTGAAGAGCCGGCGTACCGGCTGACTTTCCACGAAGCAATATCCGGATCGTTTTCGCTGCGATAGAGCTCTGCCAATGTCGGCTGATTGCGATGCGAAGGTTGTATGGAGTACGCGGCTATGAGTTGAAGAAGCGAACGGCCCTCGGGATAGTCGACCGATACCTGTCCGCTCTTTGTCACCGATAGCTCGGCATCACTGAATGTAGTTACCGGAGGAAGTCCATGGCGCACCGGCATCTTATTGAAGCGATCGAGGAAGTTCAACGCCGCTTCCTGATTCTTCAATGAATACTCATGCCGGTTATAGCTTTCCACTAACTCGATTCGGTCGCCGTGTCCAAAACGCCTGTAGAACGCACTTACCTCGGAATAAGACTCATGGGCGCCCTGAACAGGAAAGAAGTCCAAAGTTGCAGTCGCCACCATCACCGCGCGCGGATACATGGTCAATAACATCCCCGCGTTATCCACTCCCCTCGATATAAGCCCAAAAAGGTCCTGCTCCGGATCGCTGTCTGAATCGGCAAAGATGCGATTTTCCACCCGCATGGGCAGCGCGGTGATGTAACAGGAGGGAATAATCACCTTGATGCGCTCATCCAGCGCGCCGATCAGCGCCGTCTGGAAGCCGCCTCCGCTGGTTCCCGTAATGCCGATCCTTTCGCCGTCCACGTCCGCGCGGCTAACCAGATAGTCCACTGCGCGCATTCCATCCCAGGCTTCCCATCGGGCCAAATTGGCTCCGGCCAGGTAAGCCAGGTTACCCATCACGGCATGTTCGCCGCAGACCAGGTTGTAGCGGCTCTTCTTTGCCTTTGCATCCCAGAACTGGCTTCTCTCGCCTTGCCCAACCGGGTCCCAGCTTATGACGAGATAGCCGCGCAAGACCAACCTTTCGCAGAGAGCCTGGTAATGGTTCTTTCCGTTTACCGCGTGTCCTGCGGGAACCAGAATGGCCGGGTGTAACTTGTCGCCGTTCTCCGGCACATACACCAGCGCAGTTACATAGAAACCGGGAAAGCTTTGATAGATGAGTTTGTCGATATGAAATCCGGCGGCATGAATTGTCCCGGTCATCTGCGCGTGCAAGTCCGTCTTTTCTGTGGGAAGGCCGCCGATCATCTCCAGCAGCACTTTTCTAAGTTCCGCGCGCAGCCGCAGCAGGTCGTCCTCGCTCTTTATTTGCGACCAGCGCTCGCGGCGCAGCTCTTCTTCATCCCACGCCAGTGCGGTTTGATAGCGGAGATAAGGCGTAATCTGCGGGCCTTCCGCTTCCGGGGCCGGCAAGACGCGAAACGCTTCAGCAGGGGGTGCGCCGGTGATCGGGAATTGCTCCGGCCCGGGCGCATTCTGTCCGCTGACGATGGCAGCGCACATCGCCGATGTCACGATCCCGCAAATGAACCGTGCGCCGATCGAACCGCTCACCTGAACCTCCCGAGCCTTGAGCACAACACCGAGAACTCGCCGATCTTATTGATGCTCCACCAATTTGAGCAATCCAAATTTTTCCGGCGTATGAAAGGTCTTGCTCATGGGAGCTCTCCAGGTGATCAACTGCCGATGATCCGGGGGCCCCTGACAGCGAAAGAGGTTCGCACGAAAGGTCATGCCGGCAACTGGAGGGCGCGCATCCAGCGCTGTGAAGGGGATTTGCATGGCGCCATACCATATCTTTGCCTTGGCATCGACGCGCGCAGACAGATGAAACCCCGAGTTCCATGTCCATCCCACTCCGGGATCGGGAAGATCGAGATTGATATCGAGATCCACCCATTCCCGCTGCGGCGAGATTTCAAACTCCTTGTATCTGCGAATGTTTTGAAAGTCGGAGCCGATAAACAATTCCGCAACGTCCCAATTCCAAAGCCCATAGGTCTCTTTCGCTGTATCCGGCGAAGGCTTCAGATAAAGCTCCTCGTAAGGGCATTCAAAAAGGAGATAAAGATTGTTCTTCGTCCACCGCGAACTTACTTTAGTCCGGTAGGCGGGAACGGCGTGATTCCAATTGTCGACCTCGGCATAAACCGACGGTGCCCCCTCCCAGAATGTTGAATGGGGATCCGTATTCAACTCGACATCCTGAGCCGCATAAGCGCTCTTGAACGTTGCACTGTCGCCAGCATTGCCATGGATTGTGGCGCTCAGGAAAAGCAAACATGAAGCGAACACTTTTTTCATGGATAACATCCTCGACGATGAAAACAGGCTGCTCTTCAAGTGTTAATTGCAGGTGCCGGCGCGTCTCGAAGGTGCGGCGCCCAGCCCTTCTCGTAATCCCGCCCCCACTTCTTCATCGCCTGCGCATCATTTTTTACCTTGCCGTCGCGCGGGTCAAGCTGTAACTCCCGGTTCAGCTCCCAGGCGATGTTGGAAAGTTGAAGCATGGTAACAACGATGTTGCCTTGCGCAATAGGAGCGTGCAGCTTTTCTCCCTTGCGAATAGCCGCAATAAAGTTCGCGAAGTGGGCATAGGTCGGAACGTCGCCGTCAAACTTGTCATAGAACGGTGTAGCGTCGTCGTCTTTGAATTCGGCCGTCTTGTTCCCTTTCAAATCGTAAACACTGTAGCCGCTGCCGCCATCGCCATAAATAAATACCGTGCCCTCAGTTCCCATCACGGTCAGCCCGGAAGTGTGATCGTAATACTTCATCCCATTACAGGATTTTCCCTCCCACGAGATCATCTTATCGCCGTAGTCGAAGCTGGTTACTAGTGTGTCATAAAACTGCCAATCGTCTTTGAATTGATATCTCCCGCCCGTGGAAGTAACACTGTTTGGATAGTCCACATCAAGCGCCCAGCGGCAGAGATCGATGCTGTGCGTGCCATTGTTCAGAGCCTCGCCCGTGCCCCAGTGTTTGAACCAGTGCCAGTTATACGGATGGATGTTATCCATATAAGGTCCCCGTGG
>JBEKEQ010000101.1:0-15180 GCA_050013735.1 Occallatibacter sp. | reverse complement strand
ACACACACGGCTCCGGATTAACTCTGCGGTCGGAGATTGAGGCCTTTGCCGATATTGGGTGCGAAGTGGAGTTTATTCTTATTCGAACGAAGGATGAGTTTCCTCATTCGCCACCCGAATGTCCCGGGCACTTTACCTATACGGTCGTTGACGCCAGAAAGAGCGAGCTACCCGGATATTTGCGATTGGCATACTGGGCCGGGTGGCCGAAGGAGCTGGCCTTGCGGCAACTTTACCCCGCTCGAAAAACTCTGTTGCGCGAAGCCAAAAAGCGCATTCAAAACGATGACAAAGCTATTCACGTGTTTCATTTTCTGCGAGCCGCAAACGTAATTCCAACTCTGCGGACGGCGCGGACGATTTGGACTTGCCACGAGATTGAGTCAGAGTACTTCACGCGAAATTTTACTCTCGATCAAGCACTTGAGAAGCGCCAGCCTCACGGTTGGGAGAGGCGGAAACTGGGGCGATTATCGGGGTTGGAGCGTGAGGTAGCACGCGCCTGCGGGTTGGTTCTGTGCGTATCAGCCGCCGATGCAAAGTGGATGGCGGAAGAGTGGTCGGTACGTCGCGCAGCATATTTTCCAATGAGCATTCCAGACGAAGACTGGACGGATACCTCTCGCAAGAATAGGACGCCGGGAATGTTGCGCTTGATGCACATCGGAGCTTTAGGCCATCTTCCGACCTATACATCCCTTGAGTTCCTCCTTTGCAGAGTCTTTCCGCTGCTTGACCTACATACGATGTCTGGGCTCTCGCTCGAAATTGCAGGCTCATCGGTGGCAGACAATGAGCGAACCAAAGCGATTATGGAGATGGCCCGGCCCTATCCGATGGTGAAGTTCAGCGGATTTGTGGACGAAATCAGCACCTGCTACCGCAGAAACGATCTGCAGGTTGTCGCGTCTACTCAGGCCACCGGCAGGCGTACGCGCATTATCGAGTCCTGGGCCTTGGGCGTACCCGTCCTCAGCACCACAGTGGGTGCGGGCGGAGTAGAACATTTGCAGCCGGGCCGCAACATCCTGATTGCCGATGACCCTCGCGATTTCGCGCGCAACCTTCAGGAGCTGGTTCACTTCCCGGAACGGCTCGATGAGATCGCACGTGCGGCCCGGCAGACGTACGAGTCTGAATATGGACGACGGCCAGTTGCAGCGGCCCTGCGGGGATTGCTCAACGCGCACTTCGGTCTGAACCTGCAATCCCCGGCTCCTGAGCACTTGCAATCTTCACCTTAGCTCGATAACTCCGATTCAAAATCCCACCATCACCGGCTCCATCTCGAGGCA
This sequence comes from Occallatibacter sp., assembly GCA_050013735.1. Taxonomy (GTDB): domain Bacteria; phylum Acidobacteriota; class Terriglobia; order Terriglobales; family Acidobacteriaceae; genus Telmatobacter. The sequence continues at coordinate 13,885 of JBEKEQ010000101.1, read as the reverse complement.
AATGCCAAACCGGGTCTCGACCGCGTTGGTGATCTGAGCGGCAAGCGCAAGAACCTCTGCGGCGCTCGCCCCGCCCTGGTTGGTGATTGCCAGTGTATGCCGCGATGAAATGGCCGCCGCGCCCAGCGCATAGCCCTTTCTGAAACCCGCCTGCTCAATCAGCCACGCAGCCGGTACTTTCACCCGTCCGATGTTTTCATCGCCCGCCCCGGCCGGAAACCGCGGCGGTTGCTTCGGGCTGCGCTCTGTTATCTGCCGCACCTGGTCCTCGGTCACCACCGGATTCTTAAAAAAGCTGCCCGCGCTGCGGCAATCGGGATCGCCTTCCACCAGCAGCATTCCCTTGGACTGACGAACGCGCCGCACCACCTTCGCCACGTCGACTAAACTCGGCTCGGCGCCGTTTGGCGTGTTCTCGAGAATCGCTCGCTGCAACTCCGCATAGCGCAGCGTGGGCGCGCCGCCGGGCGCGAGCCTGTAGTCCACTCGAGTCACAATGTACCGCCCGCGGTCAGTTGAGTTGAACCTGCTGTGCCTGTAGGCAAAGCCGCACTCGGCTGCAGTGAACTCAACAAAAGCACGCTGCTCAAGGTCGAAGGCCCGCACCTGCTCAATAGCAGAAGCAACCTCCTGCCCGTAAGCGCCCACATTCTGCACTGGCGTACCGCCGACCGTCCCCGGAATCCCCGCCAGGCACTCTATCCCGGCGCAACCGTCTTCGACAGTTCTTTGCACGAACCGGTCCCAATCTTCTCCTGCGGCGACGCGGTAGGTCAGGGCTTTAGCCCTAACATCTTTGCCGATAAGATCGAGCGGGGCTTCAGCCCCTGCGGCATGCCCTTCATAAAATTCTTCCGGCGAATGGTTCCCATCCACAATCAGGCCCGCCGAAACGCCCCGCAATCCCACCCGCAACACAAGTCCATCGAACCCCGCGTCGGAGACCAGCAGGTTACTGCCCCCGCCCAGCACAAACAGAGCAACTCCCCGCTCCCGCGCCCACCCCGTCGCCTCCACAATCTCGTCTTCGCTGGCCGCATCAATAAGCCAGCGCGCAGGTCCGCCGATGCTGAAGGTCGTGAACGCTGCAAGCGGCTTGTTTTCTTCAACGAGCATCGGCTCCAGCCTACACCAAAGGATTCAGGTTAAAATGGTTGCAGGTAACTTTCCCAGCCGGAGGCAAACATGTACCCAGAATTGATGGTCATTCCCATGCGCGAAGAACTGGTTCGCGCTGGAATCAAAGAAGCAAGAACTGCCGAGGATGTGGACGCGGCACTGGCCCAGCCCGGAACAACCCTGTTGGTCGTCAACTCCATCTGCGGCTGCGCGGCGGGAAAAATGCGTCCCGGAGTCCGGCTCGCGCTTGGCAATTCCACCAATCCGCCCGACCACTCCATCACCGTCTTCGCCGGCCAGGACCGCGAAGCCACCGAGCGCGCCCGCAGCTACTTTGAAGGCCATCCGCCCACTTCGCCGGCTGTTGCTTTGCTGCGCGACGGCAAGCTGGTCTACCTGATGCAGCGTTTTGTCATTGAGCAATCTACCGCCCAGGACATTGCGGGCGAACTGCTTCGCGCCTTCGACGAGTTCTGCGCCAAAACTACGGCCTAAAGAATCGACGCAGGCTGAGCAGTCAGACCTTTCGAATCGGGCCGGGATACCGAGCTATTACCGGATCGGAGGTCAATAGCGTGATCCCTTCGACCAAAGCCTGAGCAATCAGAATTCGGTCGAAGGGATCTTTGTGTACGAGTGGAAGATCGCCCGCTGCAATGGCATGTTTTCCCAGCACAGCCAGTTCCGCATACCCATTCTCCAGCAGACCCTCCCAAACCGCACCAGGCCGAGCGTGGAAGGTTTCCAATCCCTTGGCGTGTTTGATCGAGATTTCCCATATACTTGCGACACTGAAAAGAAGCTCGTTCTCGGAATCCGCGATTAAACTCGACGCCAATGCCGGAAGGCGGGGGGAATCCTCACTAGCCCACAACAAGAGGTGGGTATCGAGAAGAAGTTTCATTCTTCACCGCTGAACATCTTCTCAATTTCATCGGCCATCATCGTGTCAAAGTCATCCGGAACTTTGATCTGCCCTTTGAGGAAGCCCAATCGGCGCTGAGGGCTAATGGTTGGTGAGCCGAGCCGGATCACCTGCACCTTCGGTTTCCCCGCCTTGGCAATGATGAACGAATTGCCCTGCACGGCCTCGTCGACCAGACGCGAAAGGTGGGTCTTGGCATGATGAATGTTGAAGGTCCGCATGGACTCCCTCCAGATAAACTAAGTCCACTTAGTTTAGTTCAAAATACTCTTCAATGGCAAGAGCCCTTCTAAAGCCAAACGGCCTCCCGCATGGAAGGCCGTTCTGGTTTACCGCCGATTTCTTCCCGCTTAGTCGGCCTCAGCCGCCCTGGCCAGCTTTTGCACCTTGCTATGCCTGACCGAGTAGCCAAAGTAGATAATCAACCCAAAAAGAAGCCACCCAATCATCACCTCCCAGGTGATGCGCGGAAGCCGTGTCATCAGAAAAAACGCCGAGAGGATTCCAAGAATGGGCACCACCGGAACGAAGGGGGTCTTGAAGGGCCGGTGCATGTCAGGATGCCGAACGCGCAGCACCCAAACGCCCGCGCAAACAATCGTGAAGGCCAGCAGAGTGCCAATATTCACCAGCTTGGCGAGCTGATCAATCGGAAGGAAACCAGGCAAAATCGCCACAATGGCTCCCACCGCAATCGTCGAGATCCACGGTGTGCGGAATTTCGGATGGATAGACGAAGCCCACTGAGGCAGCAATCCATCTTTCGACATCGAGAAGAAAACCCGCGATTGACCCAGCAGCATGACCAGCATCACGGTTCCCAGCCCAAAGACGGCGCCGATATTCACCAGCAGCTCACCCCAGCCTATCCCGGTCACCTTAATGCCAAGCGCAACCGGCGCCGCAACGTTCAGCTCCTTGTAGTTCTTCAGGCCGGTCAAAATGGTAGACACCAGAATGTAAAGCACGGTGCAGATAGCCAGCGAGCCGAGAATGCCGATCGGCATATCTTTCTGGGGATTCTTTGCCTCCTGCGCGGCCGTCGAGACGGCGTCAAAGCCGATGTAAGCAAAAAACACCGATGCCGCGCCCAGTGCAATTCCATTCAACCCAAAGTGCCCATGCCCATCCGGCGGAGGAATGAACGGATGCCAGTTGTGCATGGCGAGCGAGGGATGCAGGATCAGAAAATAACCGCCCAGCACGATAAAGATGCCCACAATCGTGAGCTTGACGATCACGATCGCGGTATTCAAATTGGCCGACTCCTTGATGCCGATCACCAGCACTGTGGTAATCACCATGATCGCCAGAATCGCCACCAGGTTAAACATCCCCGTAGCATGCTGCAAGCCTGCGTCGGACACCTCCATCGGCAGCGATGTCACCGGCATCCATGCGCCTTGATAGAGAACCAGATCAGTCCCCGGCGTAGCTGTCAGCTGAGCCGGAATATGGATTCCTATCTGCGCTAACAGGCTGTTGAAATACCCTGACCAGCCGGACGCCACCGTAGCTGCACCAAAGCCATATTCCAGCCCCAGGTCCCAGCCGATAATCCAGGCCACAAACTCGCCCAGCGTGGCATACCCATACGTGTAGGCCGAGCCGGCAATGGGGATGATGGATGCAAACTCGGCATAGCATAGCCCGGCAAAGGCGCAAACAACGCCGGCCAGCACGAAGCTCAATGACACCGCCGGCCCCGCGGCGGTTGCTGCCGCCGTCCCGGTGAGCACAAAAATGCCTGCGCCGATGATGGCGCCAATGCCGAGGGTGATCAGGTTCAGCGCGCCCAGCGACCGCTTGAGCGTGTGTTCGCCCTGTTCACCAGCCTCTTGCGTCAGCATCGACATCGGTTTAATACGAAACAGGCTGGACATGGATGAGGGTCTTCCTCCTCGTTGATGAGTTTTAATTCAGCGCGCCTTGAACCGGGTGTTTCAGCCGCATTGACCAGAAGAGATATACAGGGATGCCGAGCAGCACCAAAACCAGGCCCGGCCATGTGTACTGGGGCTTGTATCGCAATAATACGACACATATCCAGGACGCCATCAGGATATATAGTCCCGGCAGCACCGGATAGCCGAAAGCCTTGTAAGGCCGCTCGGCATTCGGCCGCTTAAACCTGAGCACAAAAAGGCCAACAATAGTCAGCACATAAAACGCCAGCGCCGCAAAAATGATGTAGTCGAGCAGCTGGCTGTAAGAGCCTGAAACGCACAGTACGACGGTCCACGCGGCTTGCACCAACAGCCCCGCAACGGGCGTGTTATAACGCGGATGCAGCTTGCCGACAGTCTTGAAGAACAGGCCGTCATTGCTCATGGCGTAGTAGACGCGCGCGCCGGCCAGCGTCATTCCGTTCACGCAACCGAATGTTGAAATCAGGATTGCCCCGGCCATCAGCAGCGCGCCGCCGGAGTGGAAGACCTGCTCCAGCACTGCTGTAGCCACGCGATCTTCGGTGGCATGCTGGATGCCCCGCGCCATCACCGTCGCGCCGTTCGCGTCCCCGTGCATGGGCAGAACCAGAAGGTACGACAACGACACCAGACAGTAAACCGAAAGCACGAATCCTGTGCCCAGCGCCAGCGAGAGCGGAATGTTCCGCCGCGGATTTTTCACTTCGCCGGCGGTGAAGGTGATGTTGTTCCAGGCGTCGGACGAAAATAACGACCCCACCTGCACCACCGCCACAATCACCAGCAGATTTGCCATCACAATAGGGCCGCCTACGCCCACCTGCACCGGGTGCAGCGAACCCCAGCCGGAGTTCTTCCAGAACTGGCTCCAGCCTGGACCGAAATTCGCGTTCCACGCCGTCAGGTTGCGTCCCACCGTGAACGCCAACAGAATCAGCGCCGCCAGCGACAGCGCCTTGGCGGTGGTGAAGATGTTCTGGATCAGAGCGCCCAGCCTGACGCCAAAGCAGTTGACCGCGGCCAGCAAGACGGCCACGAAAATGGCGGTCAGGTTGGCCGTATTGACGCCGATCTCCATGTTGCCCAGCACCATGGGCCCAACTCTGAGCGCGGGAACGTGGGCTATGTGCCATAGCCAGTGCGTCGTGGAGATCGTTGGAAAAAAGACTCCCAGAAATTTGCCAAAGGCTACGCAGACAGCGGCGATGGTTCCTGTCTGAATCACCGCAAACAGCGTCCATCCATAGAGAAAACCCCATAGCGGCCCGAGCGACTCGCGTAAATAAACATACTGCCCGCCGGCCTTGGGCATCATCGCCGCCAGCTCGCCATAGCTGAGCGCGGCAATCAGGGTCAGAACACCCGTAACCACCCACGCCCCCAAAAAGAGCGCCGGCGAGTCGGTGCCGCGGGCAATGTCCGCATCCACAATAAAGATGCCCGAGCCGATCATCGATCCGATCACCAGCGCCGTGGAACTGAAAAGCCCGAGGCCCTGCACCAGGTGGGGAGCCGATACTTGGCCTGCAGGATGAGGTAAACCTCCCGTGGTTTCGCTGCCTGAATTGAGATTGTGGTCCGTCACTTGGAAAAGCATATACCATGCACGGATTCACGCCCGAACGTGCGAAACGCAGATGGTGGGTCAGTTTGAAGGACACGAGCTTCAGCCCGTACATTACGCCCTGCAAAATAACCTGGCTTTGAAGGCTGCGGAAAAACCCAACGATGTCAGCGCAGGTTGGTTTTGTAACCAGGGCCTGACTTTAGTCGGGCCGATGGAGCCAGTTAAATCAATGTTGGGCTTTAGTCCCTGTAAGAGTTGCGAGGGGCATTCATCTCAAGACGGACCTTTTTTCCCGCAGCCTGTTTAACCCACGAGGGAAATGGTTGCTTTCAGACTGACCCATTGCCCAGGCGCGTGGAGGTCAAAGTAGCTCTGACAACCAGCTCGAAATAGCTCACCCTAAGTTATGAAGAAGTTTCTGTTTGCAACGATCGCCGTCTTCTGCCTTGCAATGCCGTATGCGGCGCAGGCGCAGGTCGTGGTGGCAATAGGGCACCATCATCACCACCACCATCATCATCACCACTATCACCACGAATAAGCAGCTCAGATCGAAATTGTAGCGACCAGCGCAGCCCAGGTGCGGAACTCAGCCGCCGGGTCTGCGGCGCGAAAAATGGCGGCGGAAACAGCCACGACGCTTGCTCCGGCTTCAAGCACTGAAGAGGCCGTTGCAAGCGTAATGCCGCCCACAGCTGCCAGCACTGCATTGGCTCCAGCCTCCGCGCGCAGCCTCCGCACTCCTTCTAAACCGATCGGGGCCTTCGTGGTTTCCTTCGTCCGCGTTGGATAAACAGGCCCAATCGACAAATAGTCCACCGGCGCCTGCAATATCCCCGGCACAAGCGCCTCGCTGCCGCCAAAAGTCCCCACAATGCGCTCCGGGCCCAGCCGCTGGCGCGCTTCAAAAGGCGTGGCATCGCCGGCGTCTACATGCACACCGTCAAATCCTGCCCGTTCAATCAGATCGACCCGGTCATCGAGAATCAACTTCACCTGTCCGGCCGGCAAAACGGCGCGCAGAATCGCAGCATCGGCCAGCAGCTCATCATCGCTGCCCGTCTTGTTGCGATACTCAAGCAGCGTCGCGCCGGCATCAGCCAAAGATGCGCCGAGTGAACGCAGAAACTCAGCTCGCCCGGCAGTTGGAATAGCGGATGAATCCAGAATTGGGTAAATCTTTGGAAATGAAAACGGCATGAACCAAGAGTAGCCGATGGGGGTTGGAAGCGAGGGATGAAGCTCTACGGGCCGGCATCAGCGAAGTGAAGTCGATTCGCTGTACCGGCCCCTGTTTCCTGATCCCTGTTCCCTGCTCCCTTACATCTCGTCCGCCGACGGCCCATACGAGCCAGGAATCGGTTTGCCGAGCAGGCGCAGATAGACGCCCAACTGCGCGCGGTGGTGAACCAAATGATTAATCACCCAGTTGCGCCAAACCCTGTACTTTGAATCGTCGATCCAAACCTGGCCGCCCATTCCGAACTTCCAGTTTTCGTCCCATTTTTTCGCATCGAACTTGGCCAACTCCGCCTTCACCGCGGCAGAGTCGCGGTCAAGGCGCTCTACCAAGGCATGACCTGATGCGGGGATGTACGGTTCAAACTTGTGGTCGGCCGGAAACTCCAGCTTGTCGGTGGTCAGGGTATGGGTCGCCCACTCGCCCGCAGTCTCTGCGAGATGCCCTGCCAACCGGCCCAGGGCCATGGATTTGGCGTGGGGTTTCCAGGTGAAATCGACATCCGCCGGAATCGCCTCGAACATCTTGCGTGTCTTGGCGATTTCGCGATCGTATTCGGCAATCAGCTCTTTTTGAAAATCCATCGTGCAACCTCCCATGTTGCGAGGCCAGCATACACCAATTCCGTCCAGAAAGGCGAAGAAAAAGCGATAAATTTGTCGAAAAAGACGCGCCCCCTTCAACGCAACATCAATCGGTCGCTCTTTCTCTTCCAGTCATTGCCTGAATCCGCATTTGGCAGGGCAAAAGAACTCTCTCGACGGCTTGCCCCCAGCCTCGGCATCCGCACCGCGGACCTTCTGCACGTCTGCGCCGCGCTGGAGCTAGGCGCATCCAGCCTTTTCAGCTTTGACTTGAAGCAGCGAAAGATGGCCGAAGCCGCGGGACTGAAGCTCAATCCGTGGCCGTGAGGCTCGCATCAACTCTCTCGCCGCAATCCCTCGCTACTTCGGCAGCGCAAACGCGATGTACACCCCGCCCGGCGTCGACTTCGGGTCACGCCCGCCGCTGGCCGCGATCACCACGTATTGCCGCCCGTCGATCATGTAGGTTGACGGCGTCGCAACCCCGGAATTCGGCATCTCCGTCTCCCACAGCAGCTTTCCGGTCCGGCTGTCAAAGGCCCGGAACTTGCGGTCATACACCGTAGCCCCAATAAAAACCACCCCGCCCGCTGTCACCACTGGCCCGCCGTAGCTCTCTGAGCCGGTGTTCTTCATCCCCTGTTTGGCCAGCTCGGGATACTCGCCCAGGGGAACCTTCCACAGGTACTTGCCGGTCTTCAGGTCGATGGCGTTCAGCGTGCCCCATGGCAACTCAATCGCCGGATACCCGTCCGGATCGAGAAATTTGTGGTATCCGGTAAAGATGTAATCCGCCGGCGGCGGAGCTGCTCCGGGCCCCAGGGGTGGTTCCAGGCCGGCAATCGGGTTCGGATGGCCGTTGGAGACGGGCGTAGTGCGAAGAAAATCAATCAGATCCTTCAGCTTCGTGTCATCCATGTCGGGAAAAGCAGGCATTCTGCCGTTGCCGTTCTTCACGATGTCCGCTACATCCTGTGCGCTCATCCGGTCCAGGACGCCCAGCAGCGACGGAAACGCCGGCGGCGACCCCTTGCGATTCCAGCCGTGGCACATTTGGCACTGGCTGCGGTAAACCCGCTCTCCCGGAGTGCCCGCCTCGGAAGCAAGAGCCAGTTGGCCGGTCCCGGCCATCTCCGTCGCGTTCACGTAGATCACGCCGGTGGCTCGATCGACGGCCGGGCCGCCCCACTCTGCCCCGCCATCAAAGCCAGGGTAGATGACCGTCGGTTTGTCCAGGCCGAAAGGAACAAATTGCCCTTCACTCCGGTAAGTGCGGAACTCCTTCACTGCCCACGCGTGCGCCTCAGGGGTGCGGGTGGTCAACTGATCTTCGGTCAGCTCCTGACGAGTAAACGGCTCGGGCAAATCCGGCTTGGGCTGCGTCTTCGCTGCGACTTCGCCGGGCACCGGGCTGGGCAGCACGGCATGCTCATGAATCGGAAAAAGCGGCTGGCCGCTGACCCGGTCGAAAACATAGAGATAGCCCTGCTTCGTGGTTTGCGCCAGGGCCTCTACCGTTTTGCCGTTTTCCTTCAGGTCTACCAGCGCGGGCGGGGATGGAAAGTCGCGGTCCCAAATGTCGTGATGCACACCCTGGAAGTGCCACAGGCGTTTGCCCGTCTCCGCATCCAGCGCCAGAATTGTATCGGCGTAAAGGTCGTCCCCCAGGCGATCGTTGCCATAAAAATCAAATACCGCCGAGCCGGTGGGCGCATAAACAATGCCGCGCTTCTCATCCAGGCTCATGCCGGCCCAGTTGTTGGCCGCGCCGGCGGTCTTCCACGCCTCCGGCGGCCAGGTTTCGTAGCCCGGTTCGCCGGGATGCGGAATGGTATGGAAGGTCCAGCGCAGCTTGCCGGTGCGCACGTCGAAGGCGCGAATGTCTCCCGGCGGCGAGGGATGCGACTCCGGGTTGCGCCCACACACGATGATCAGATCTTTGTAAACAACGCCCGGCGAGGTCAGTGCGACAGATTGCAGCCTGTAGTCTCCGCGCAGATCCTTGCGCAAATCCACTCGTCCGGCTTCGCCGAACGACGCGATCGGCTGACCGGTGTCGGCATCGAGGCAATAAAGAAAGTGCATGACACCGGCGAAGATGCGCCCCTGCTTGCCGTCGGTCCAATACGCCAATCCGCGCACAGGCTGCGTGCCCTTGAAACCGGGGTCGAACTTCCACTTCAGCTTGCCCGTAGCCCCATCCAGCGCAAACACCTTCTCTGACTGCGTAACGGCATAGAGCACCTGGCCAACGATGAGCGGATTGGTCTCAAGCACGCCCACTTCGCCTGTGTCGAAGCTCCATGCAACCTTGAGCTTGTTCACGTTGGCGCGATTAATCTGCGTCAGCGCCGAGTAGTGGTCGCCGTCGAGCCCGCCGTTGTAGGCCGGCCAATCAGTCGTGTTTTGGCCAAGGCAAACCCCGCGCATCACGCACAGAGTCAGGGCTAAGAGGGGAAGATTCCTGCCAGTCGATTTCATATGGGTTTTTTCGTTCCTACGCAGTGTATCTGATCGCCGCGATGCTTGGCAGCCGGTACCATTTCAGGGCAAATTCTATTCGGCCTTCGCCGCCTTCGCCGCCAGAAACCGCTCCATGAACCCGGTATCGAACTCTCCCGCGCGAAACCCTGCATCGGCAAAAATCGCCTGGTGCAGCGTAATCGAGGTCTCGATTCCCTGCACCACAAACTGGCTCAACGCCCGCTCCATCTTGGCAATGGCCTCGGCGCGATCGCCACCGTGAACAATCAGCTTGGCAATCAGCGAATCGTAGTAGGGCGGGACTACGCCCTCGGCATATTGCGCCGTATCCACGCGCACTCCGTTGCCGCCGGGCACGTTGAATGCGGTAATTTTGCCCGCCGAAGGAGTGAACTTCTCAGGATGCTCGGCGTTGATGCGGCACTCAATGGAGTGGCCGCGAATCTCAAGCTTTGGCGGCAAAATCGTATCCAGCCGCTCGCCTGCGGCAATGCGCAACTGTGCTTTCACCAGGTCCACGCCGGTGATCGCCTCGGTCACCGGGTGCTCCACCTGGATGCGCGTATTCATCTCGATAAAGTAAAGCTTGCGCTCCGCGTCCATCAGGAACTCGACCGTGCCCGCGTTCTGGTAGCCAATCTCCGTCAGGCAGCGGCACACCGTGCGGCCCAGATCTTCGCGCAGCTTCGGCGTCATCTGCAAACTCGGCGCCTCTTCAATGAGCTTTTGATGCCGGCGCTGAATGGAGCACTCGCGCTCAAATAGCGACGCTACGTTGCCGTGCTCGTCGGCCAGAACCTGCAACTCGATGTGGCGCGGATTCACGATGTACTTTTCCATATACAGCTCGCCGTTGCCAAAGGCATTGGAAGCCTCGCCATAAGCGGCATGGAAAAGATTGGGCAATTCTTCCGCGGTCCGCACGATGCGCATTCCCCGCCCGCCGCCGCCGGCCTTGGCCTTGAGAATGACCGGATAACCCACTTTTGCGGCCCATTCCAGCGCCTCTTCGGCCGTGGCAATCACGCCGTCGGAGCCGGGCAAAATGGGCACTTTGGCCTTCTTCATCGCCTGGCGCGCCTTTTCCTTTTCGCCCATCAGGCGCGTCACTTCCGGCGGAGGGCCGATGAACTTGATGTTCGAGGCGCGGCAGACTTCGGCAAAATTGGCATTCTCGCTCAACAGCCCGTAGCCGGGATGGATGGCGTCAACATCCGCAATCTCCGCGGCCGAGATCACCGCGGGCACGTTGAGATAGCTGTCAGCCGCTCGCGCCGGACCAATGCAAATGGCTTCGTCGGCAAAGCGAACGTGCAGCGAGTTGCGGTCGGCTTCGCTGTAGACGGCGACTGTGCGTATGCCCAGTTCCCGGCAGGCGTTCAAAACGCGTAGCGCAATTTCGCCACGATTGGCAATCAATACCTTACGAAACATTCAAGACCCTTTGAACCTGTCTTATAACTTGGCTTTGACTGAAGGGTACGGGCTTCAGTGGAGCGTACGGGCTTCAGTGAAGGGTACGGGCTTCAGCCCGTACATCGGCAAAACATAATGACCCGAGGCTCTAGCCCCCGGAGGGTATCTCATCGCGGCATTTTCTTTTCCCGAAGGCTAAATCAAGTGAGTTCCAAATGGGTGGCTCCTTGCGGGGCTGTCCATCCTAACCCAGCCGTAAGGAAAACATCGGCTGCCCAAACTCGATTGGCTGGCCGTTCGAAACCAGGCACTTGACAATTTCGCCTGACGCATCCGATTCAATCTCATTCATCAGCTTCATGGCCTCGACGATGCAAATCACTTGCCCTTTCTCCACATGGTCGCCGGGCGAGACAAATGCCGCCGCGCCGGGCGAAGGCGAACCGTAATAGGTGCCGACGATGGGAGATTTCACCAGGTGCAGTCCCGCGTCCGGGTTCGCGGCAGGCTCCGCGGCAGCGGTTGAAGTCGCGGAGACCGAAGCCGCCGGCGGAGGCGTAACTGCCCGCGCGCCAGCCAACAAGCTGGCCAGGTCAGCCAACCCTGCCGGCGAGGCCTGGGGCTGGTCGAACTTGAGCCGGACGCGCAAATCGCCCCGGTTCAATTCAAATTCAGCAACCCCATTTTCTTTCAGAAATTCGATCAGTTCTTTCAGATCGCCGACGTCTTCTGGATTGAGTGGATTCATTCGTTCCTTAACTCTCCCCCATGGGGATTCAAAGTTCAATCAGGGCTTTGGGCGCCGGTGTCAGCACCTGCCCCCCGTTCCGGGTTACTGCCACCATGTCCTCAATGCGAATGCCGAACTGGTTGGCCAGGTAAACTCCCGGCTCGATGGTCACAACCATGCCGGTCTGCAGCCGGGCTTTTTGTCCTGCGCCGATCCGCGGCGGTTCGTGAATCTCCAACCCCACGCCATGGCCAGTCGAGTGTGAAAAAGCCTCTGCCAATCCCGCCCTGCGCAACACGCCTCGGGCAGCTTCATCCACATCTCCGCAGCTTATGCCCGGGCCCACCGCTGCCACCCCGGCCTCCTGCGCTTCCAGCACCGCTTCGTATGTTCTTCGCTCGTTGACCTTTGGTTTTCCCAGGTACACCGTACGCGTCATGTCGGAACAGTAACCTCCGAGGATTATACCGAAGTCGAGCGTCAAAAAGCCGTTGCGCGGCAGCAGAGCCGTGGTAGCCCGCCCATGCGGCAGCGCCGAGCGCGCTCCTGAAGCGACAATGGTCTCAAACGACATGCCCTCCGCGCCCAGCCGCCGCGCCTGGTATTCCAGCTCCGCGGCCACCTCAAACTCCGCCATCCCCGGCCGTACTACCCCCAGAATATGTTCGAAGAGCTTGCAGCCCGTTAGAGCCGCCTCAATCATCAGCGCCAGCTCGTCCTCGTCCTTCACCTGGCGCAACGCCTCCACCAGCGGCGCCGCCAGCGCGCACAGAAATCCTCGCCGCAGCCGTGCCGGCAGTGCAGCCCTCCAGCGCGTCAGCTCAGCCACGCTGGTCCATGCGGCGTCGAAACCGGCCAGCTCCACTCCCGGCTGCGCCGCAATCCACTCCACGGCCGCTACGGCCGGTGAACTTGCAACGATTTGAACCTGCGCGGCCTTCACTTCCTGCGCGGCCTGCTCCTTATACCGTCCGTCGGTAAACAGCCGTGCCGTCCGCCGCGTCACTGCAAGCGCAGCGCTGGAACCTGTAAAGCCTGAGAGATAGCGAATGTCGGGAAAATGTGTAACCAGGAGCCCGGGGAGTCCCGCGCGGGTCAACCGGCGGCGCAATTGCCCGATGCGGCGGATGTGGTCCACTTCGTAAGAATAACAGGGGGGCTCGGATCAGAGGTCGATGCCGTTGCGGGTAAGTTTGAAGGGTACGGGCTTTAGCCCGTACATTGAGCTCCATAAAATCCCGGGCCTTAGCCCCTGAGGAAAAGCGTTCTTTTCAAACTGACCCGACATCCGGGTTCTGTATAGGCTATAAGACTTCAGGCTTGCCCGAAAACAGCGCCGGGCGCCAATCTAAACCCTGAACCCTAACCCCTGAACCCTGCCTCTAAAGCGCCGGCCGTACCGGCTTCTTCTGGTGCGGGTCAATCTCCGCCTCGGCAGCATGAATCTCCGATTGCCGGTCCATCCACTCGTCCAGCCGCGAACGCTTGAAGCGCCAGCGATTGCCCAGCTTGAAGGCGGGCACAAACCCCTCCGATGCGTATTTATACAGCGTATCCGGGGAGATGCCCAGGTAGTCTGAGGCCTGGCGGATGTCCATCACCTCGCGCACCTCGGGGACCAGCAGGTTGGAACGTATGGCAGCGCTGCGCATCAATGCCTCCTCAAACTTGGAATACCGGTGGGCAAGCTCCGGCAAGGCTGCCGGTAGGCTTGATTATAACGCGGTTTCGCCTGCCAGTTCAAGGATTTTCCGGTAATTACAGGAAATTCATCGGCATTCCGGCCCAGGTCCCGAAGCCGGAATTGAACAAATCCGTACCCAAACCCAGCAGGTTGGGCCTCAACAATGCCTATCCCCAAGAGGTTGGGTTATTACGACAGATGGTGCGCG
>JBEKEQ010000100.1:0-15550 GCA_050013735.1 Occallatibacter sp. | reverse complement strand
CATGAATCGCACCGACCCGGATTCACCCAAGTTCCCGCCGTTCTTTGAGAACGCGTGCCTGATCTCGCTGACCGCCCGGTTCCGGTTGTCCGTCGTCACATCCACAATAATGGCCACGCCGCCCGGCCCGTACCCCTCGAACTTGATCTCTTCGTAGTTCACGCCCTCAAGCTCACCGGTGCCCCGCTGGATGGCCCGTTTGATGTTTTCCTGGGGCATGTTCTCCGCTTTCGCCGCCAGAATCGCCGTTCGCAGGCGCGGATTGCCGTCCGGGTCGCCGCCGCCCTTGGCAGCGATGGAAATTTCCTTGATGATCCGGGTGAATATCTTGCCGCGCTTAGCATCGAGCGCGCCCTTCTTGTGCTTGATTGTGGCCCACTTTGAATGGCCGGACATAAGAACCTCAGCTATCGAAGACACTACCGGCGCGGACGCGCCTGACCTTGTGAGTATATCACCGGCGTGGGCGATGAAAAGGCGCGGCAACAGGAGCGCCCACTATGGGCCATCACCGCGCCAGCCGGGATGTTACCCTAAAATCATGAAATTCGGGGTCTTGGTTTTTCCCGGTTCCAACTGCGACCACGACACCTTCCACGTCATTGCCGAAGTAGCCCGCCAGCCCGTTATCTATCTCTGGCATGATTCGGAAGACCTGGCTGGAGTCGACGCAGTCCTGGTGCCCGGCGGCTTCGCCTACGGCGACTACCTCCGCACCGGCGCCATCGCCCGCTTTTCTCCCGTCATGCAGGCCGTGCAGCGCTTTGCGGCAGGCGGTGGCATCGTGCTCGGCATCTGCAACGGCTTTCAAATCCTCACCGAAGCCGGCCTGCTGCCCGGCGCCCTGATGCGCAATGCCGGCCTCCGCTACATCTGCAAGCAGGTTCATCTCCGCACCGAAACTGCCGATAGCCCTTTTACGGGTGGGCTCGCCAAAGGCGAAGTGCTGAAAATGCCCATTGGCCACATGGAGGGAAACTACTTTTGCACCCCGCAGGATCTGCATCAGCTTGAGGCTGAAGACCGCATCGCCTTCCGCTATTGCACCCCAAACGGAGAAATCACGCCGGAAGCCAATCCCAACGGCTCCTTGAGCAACATTGCGGGCATACTCAACGCCGGCAGGAATGTCCTCGGCATGATGCCCCATCCCGATCGCTCCAGCGAGGCTATTCTCGGCTCGGCCGACGGTTGGAAGATTTTTGCATCCATGGTTCAGGCACTGGCGGCTCAGTAAGGTATTTCCCGCATCGAATCAGGGTATACAGGAAGAAATGATCGACATTCATCACCATCTGATCTACGGGGTCGACGACGGTGCAACCGACCTCGAAACCTCATTGACCATGGCCCGCGAAGCTGCCGCGGAAGGTATCACCGATATCGTTTGCACCCCTCATGCCAGCGACGCATACCCTTTTCAGACTGCCGTTGTTCAGGAGCGCCTGGCGGAATTGCGCGAACTCCTCAAAGATGCCGTCCGCCTCAGCCTCGGCTGCGACTTCCATCTCAACGCCGATAACATCCTCGATGCTCTTGCCAATCCTCTGCGTTACTCCATCGAAGGCAAAGGCTACCTGCTCATCGAGTTCCCTGAAATGGTCATCCCTCCCCAGTTGCCCAGCGCCATGCGCCGATTGCAGGCGGCCGGCTACACCCTCATCGTCACTCACCCCGAGCGCAACCCGGTGCTCTACCAGCGCCCCAATATGCTGGCTGACTGGATCAGGGAGGGTTGTCTGGTTCAGGTCACCGCGGCATCCCTCTACGGCCGCTTCGGTAAGCTTGCGGAGGGCTTTTCGAACCAACTGCTGGAACGCAACTGGATCCACTTCCTGGCCACCGACGCCCACAACACCGAGTGGCGCCCGCCGCACCTCAAGAAAGCCTTTGACTACGTGGCCCAGCGCGCCGGAGAGGAAACAGCGCGCCGCCTCTGTCTTACCAATCCACGCGCAGCACTTGAGGGCGCCCGCTGGCCCTCGCAGCCCGAACCCATCGGCCTGTGGGAAGGCATTCCGTTCAAGTTCGATCCCAGCCGCTACACCACCAACTCAAGGCCTGCAAAAAATGGTGCAGCCACCCCACCCAACGGTTCTTCCAATGAAACCGTAAAAGGCTTTTGGGGCCGTCTTTTCACCCGATAAATAGGTAATCGCCGCGTCGGCCCCGGCCAGGGTCAGGGCCATCCCCCGCCGAATGCGCCGCGCGCCCCGGCAACTAATGCCGTTTTGCCCTTGAGAAGTTGGATTTGTCATTGCAACGAGGGCCGCTGGCCTATTTCGGCTGCGCCTGGCCGTTCTGCGCGCCGGACTGCGTGCCAGAGCCAGACGGGGGCGTGACCGGGGTAGCGGGGGCTGCACTCGGACTCTTTCCGCCCACCGGCGATGCATCGTGCATTTTGTAAATTGAATACTGCTCGCCCGGCCGCTTCAGCCTGATCTCGATCGCCAGTTCCGGTTTATCAACCTTGTAATCCTCTCCGTAGGTTTGATATCCGTGCGCAATCACTTGCAGCCGCACCGTATCCCCAATGGGCAGCACGTCAATGAGAGCCTTGCCATCTTCATTGGTCTTCAGCTCCATGTTGCCCTCGTCCTTTTCGCCTGCCATGGGATGAAAAACGACCGCGGCGTTTTCAACCGCCTTGCCGTTCACATCCTTGAGCACCGTCACTTCGATGCGTGCGGTCGGCAAAGGCGCTTTGTACTTGCGCCCGCGCTTGGTGGTGTTTTCCTGGCAAGTGCCTGCCAGAGACAATGCGATAAGGCCGATTGCGGCCACGTAGACGCTGAAACGTGAGACAGATCGCTGGAGCATGGCCTCCATTGTAACTGGTTTCCGCCCCTGGGCGAAAACCCCGCCAACGCCCGGCGTTTGCCGCTGTCGGCCCAACGTTCTGCGTGAGACCGTTTCCAATTCCTTGAGGTCTTACTGCGCACAATCATCCTTTATGAGTGAACTTCACTCATATTTAATTCATTTTTCTCTTGACAGCTCTGCCTTGCCTTCCCTATCGTTAGCAATTGGAAGGTGAGAGTGCTAGCACACTCTGGAGGGGACTGCTCAGACAGTTACCTCCAGCACCCCATCAGAATGGCTATCGGATCTCTCGGCGGCCGTTCTCTGAATACCACTCAAATCCCGCGGTTGGGGCTCAACCCTGCCCGCGCGTGAAGGAGAAGCGAAGCAATGGCATCAACATCTGTAGCGACCACATTTACCCCGCTCCATGACCGCATCCTCGTCCGCCGTCTGGAAGAGGGCGAAACCGTTCGCGGGGGCATCATCATCCCCGACAGCGCCAAGGAAAAGCCCCAGGAGGGCCAGGTCATCTCCGTCGGCAAGGGCAAGTCCAACGACGAAGGCAAGGTCTTCCCCCTCGATGTCAAGGCGGGCGACAAGATCCTGTTCGGCAAGTACTCCGGTACCGAGATCAAGATCGACGGCGAAGAGTTCCTCATTATGCGCGAAGAAGAAGTCCTCGGCATAGTGAAAAAATAAGTCATCAGCTATCAGCTTTCAGCCGTCAGCAAATACGCCGCTTCGAAGATCGCGTCCGCTGACAACTGAACTCCGCAATCTGATAACTGACCACGAAAAACTGATAGCTGATAGCTGAAAGCTGACAGCTGAAAACCGAATAGGAGATTTAGCAAATGGCAAAGCAAATTCTACACGGTGAAGATTCCCGTCAGGCGATCTTGCGCGGCGTCAACACGCTCGCGGACGCCGTCAAGGCAACGCTCGGCCCCAAGGGACGCAACGTTGTCATCGAGAAAAAGTTTGGCTCACCCACCATCACCAAAGACGGCGTGACGGTGGCCAAGGAAATCGACCTCAAGGACCCGGTCGAGAACGTGGGGGCGCAACTGGTCCGTGAAGTGGCCTCCAAGACCAGCGACGTGGCCGGCGACGGCACCACTACCGCAACCGTTCTGGCCCAGTCCATCTTCCGCGAAGGCGTCAAGACCGTTGCCGCCGGAGCAAATCCTACCGCTCTCAAGCGCGGCATCGAGAAGGCCGTCACGGTCATCATCGGCACCCGCGACAAGGACGGCAAGTGGACCGACGGCGGAGCACTCGGCAAGCTCTCCAAGCCGGTTAACGAAGGTTCGGTTGCCCAGGTGGGCGCAATCTCTGCCAACGGCGACCAGGAAATCGGCGACATCATTGCTGAGGCAGTCAAGGTTGTCGGCAAAGACGGCGTCATCACCATTGAAGAGTCCAAGACCATGCACACCGGCCTTGAGACTGTCGACGGCATGCAGTTCGATCGCGGCTATCTCAGCCCTTACTTCGTCACCGACGCCGAGCGCCTTGAAGCGGTTCTGGAAGATCCCTACGTCCTGATCTACGAAAAGAAGATCAGCGCGATGAAGGACCTGCTGCCCCTGCTTGAGCAGGTTGCCCGCGGCGGCAAGCCCCTCCTGATCATCGCCGAGGACGTTGAAGGCGAAGCACTCGCAACTCTCGTGGTCAACAAGCTGCGTGGCACCCTGAACGTCGCTGCCGTCAAGGCTCCCGGCTTCGGCGATCGCCGCAAGGCCATCCTGGGCGACATTGCCATCCTCACTGGCGGCAAGGCCATCACAGAGGACCTGGGCATCAAGCTCGAGAGCGTCAAGCTCGAGGACCTGGGCAAGGCCAAGCGCATCACCATCGACAAGGACAACACCACCATCGTCGACGGCGCCGGCAAGTCCACTGAAATCGAAGGCCGCGTCAAGGAGATCCGTTCGCAGATCGAAAAGACGACCTCCGACTACGACAAGGAAAAGCTGCAGGAGCGGCTGGCCAAGCTGGTGGGCGGCGTTGCCATCATCAAGGTCGGCGCGGCCACTGAGACCGAGCTGAAGGAGAAAAAGGCTCGCGTCGAAGACGCACTGCACGCCACCCGCGCAGCCGTTGAGGAAGGCATCGTCCCCGGAGGCGGCGTAGCACTTGTCCGCGCCATCCCGGCGGTCGACAAGCTCATCGCCACCCTCGAAGGCGACGAGAAGATCGGCGCCCAGATCGTCCGCCGCTCACTCGAAGAGCCTCTCCGCCAGATCGTCGCCAATGCCGGCGAAGAGGGTGCGGTCGTCGTGGCCAAGGTCCTCGAATCAAAGGACCAGCACTTCGGCTACAACGCCCTCACCGGCACATTCGAAGACCTGGTAAAGGCCGGCGTCATCGACCCCACCAAGGTCACCCGCACCGCACTGCAGAACGCAGCTTCCATCGCGGCTCTGCTGCTCACCACCGAAGCATTGGTGGTCGAGATTCCCGAGCCCAAGGCTGCTCCGGCAGGCGGCGGCCACGGCGGCGGCATGGACGGTATGTACTAAACCCAACTGCGGCTTCCGCGCAGAACCAAAAGGCCTCCAGCTTCGGCTGGGGGCCTTTTCTATGAAGAGAAAATTCACTTGTGAGGGGCTTGAGTCTCACGCCGTGGAGCCGCATAAACAGGATCCCCGGCTTCCACAGCCAGATTCTACGAAACCAGCGCAATCCCAGTCGGAAGCGCGTCTTTGATCCCATTCTGAGCCGTTTGCGGCCGCGCCGAACCCAACCAACCCGCCGAAAGCCACGACCGCGGAATCGAGAATTCCGACCAGCCGCAATCCAGGCAAACCCGTACGTCCGGGGAAGGCGTCATCGGCGGATGACTCAGCGTGCGTGGACTATTACGGTAAAGCCGAATCTCCGCTGGAATGATGGAGAGAGACCCGGACTGACACTTAGGGCAGACCATGCATACACCTCATGCGGCAGAAACATCAAAGAAACCGGCATCAATAGATCTGTTGAATAAGACTTTAATCTCATCGTCCGATCTTTCACAACTGAATCTGTTTCAAAACAGACACTTCTGCAAGGAATCGCCTGAATTTGAACAATTTACTTTCACTATATCAAAATATTTTTCACTTCATCTTCCGTCACCCGCTCCCACCAACCCATCCCTGCCTCAAACTCGGCAGTTCCGGTTCATCGCACAAAGCTTTCAATCAACCTTTGCAGCAGCCCAGGGAAGCACCCCAGAACCACGACCGCCCCCGCAATACCTACCAGCACAGTCATCGTCACCGGGTGCGCCTCTATCGGGGTCTCATCCGACGCCGCCATCACATAAGCGCGCTTAAGCACCTGCAAATAGTAGTAGAGCGACACCGCGCTCATCCCCACCGCCAGCGCCACCAGCGCAAAAGGAACCACCCCCGCCGACACTCCCAGCACCGCCGCAAACAAATTGAACTTGGCCCAGAACCCAACCAGCGGCGGAATCCCCGCCAGCGAAAGAAACAGCACCAGCAACACCGCCGCAAGCACCGGGTTGCGTTTGTGCAGCCCCAAAAACGCGTCCAGCTTGTCGCTCCCCGTCGCCCGCTCCACCACCCCCACCACGCCAAATGCGCCCACCGTCGTCAGCCCGTACGTCAGCACGTAGTAGAGAACCGCTCCGGCGCTCCTTGGCGAAAACGAGAAAAATGCGAGTCCCAGCAAAACATACCCCGCATGAGCAATCGCCGAGTAAGCCAGCAGTCTGCGCACGCTCGTTTGGGCCAGTGCGGCAAGATTTCCCACCAACATTGAGGCTGCGGAAAGCAAAGCAAGAATCACCCACCACATGCTCTCCATTCCAAGATGTCTCGCGGCGCGCTCCGTGACCTCAACGACAAATTGTCCCGTTACATACTGGCCGGAAACGTGGAGCATTGCAGTGCCAATTGAAATGAGCAGCGCAAAGCTGGCGACTTTCGACACCGATGCGATGAACGCAGCCGCGGGCGCGGGCGCACCTTCGTAGGTGTCCGGGGCCCACAAATGGAATGGAACAGCCGCCACCTTGAAGCCGAGTCCTGCGGCGATCATCACCAACGCAATGCCTAGCAGCGGGCCGCCGCCAGAGAAGCTTTGAAAGTACGAGTCCTGAGCGATCCTTTGCAGGTTCGTCGAACCTGTAAGCCCGTAGAGATAACTGAAACCAAACAGCAGAAACGCCGCCGACATTCCGCCGAACAAGTAGTATTTCATCGCCGCTTCGGCGCTCTTCCCCGAACTCTTGGCAAACGCCGTGAGAATGTAAAGTCCCAGGCTCAGCAACTCGAGTCCCACAAAAATCACCAGCAGATCCTGCGCTGCCGCAATCAGCAGCCCGCCTGTAGCCGCCATCAACACCACGGCCACAAACTCGCCTACGTGCTTTGTAAACACAGAATCGATCAGCAGAAGCAGCGTCAGCGCCGTCAGCACCAGAATTCCCGCCTGCGCCACCGCCGTAAATCCGCCGGTTGTCAGCAGCAGCTCTCCAGTCGCCTGGTAGCTGAATCCCCCGCGCTCCTGCTGAAGCACCGCCCACAGCGCCGCCCCGCACCCAACCACCCCTAGAAGCGACGCCACCGCCAGCCGCGTCTTCAGCGCCGCCTTGCGCAGCAGCCCCAAATCCACCACCAGCACCAACAGCGCCGCCAATTCCAGCGCCGTTTCGGGGAGCGTCGCGCGAAAGAGTTCCGCGTAGTTCATCGACCCCCTCCCGCAAGCAGCGCCTTCACGGCAGGCTCAATCGTGTCCAGCAGAATCCTCGGGTAAAGTCCAACAAACAAGCTAACTCCCGTCAGCATAGCTACGCCGGTAACTTCGGGCCATGTTATCGCCGCTAACTTATGCCCCTGCTCCTCCTCCAACACATGCGCAGCAGGCAGCGCATCGCTGAAGAACGCCTTCTGCATCGCCCTCCACGTGTAAGCCACACCCACTACAATCCCCACGCCCGCCGCGGCCGTCCACCACGGCTTCACCATCCACGCCCCAACCAGCACCTGCAACTCGGACACAAATCCTGAGAAGCCCGGCAGCCCCATCGAAGCCATGCCCGCAATCACAAACGCCCACGCCGCAAACGGCAGCCGCTTCGCCAGATGCATCGTCTCCAGCTCCGCCAACTGGCGCGTATGCGTGCGGTCGTACACAATCCGCCCCACGATCGCGAACAGTAGTCCCGCGATGATCCCGTGCGAAAACATCTGCATCACCGCGCCCGTTACGCCAATCTGGTTCAGCGTCATCAGCCCCAGCAGCACAAATCCCATGTGGCTCACACTTGAATAGCCGATCACAAACTTGAAGTCCGTCTGCACCAGCGCAACCAGCGCTCCATACACAATCCCCACCACCGCCAGCAGCGCAAACACATCCCGCCACGACCCGATCCCGATGAACGAAAATCCCCATGGGTCAAGCCCATGCGGAAACAGGCCAATCCCCACCCGCAGGCACCCGTACGCGCCCAGCTTCATCACCACTCCGGCCAGCAGCATGGAGGCGGCCGTCGGCGCAGCCACGTGCCCCGTCGGCGCCCAGGTGTGGAACGGCCACATGCCGGCCAGAATCGCAAATCCCGTGAACACCAGCGGGAAGCACCACATCTGAAAGCTAACCGGCAGCCCCGCGTGTGCCAGCTCCACCAGTCCCGTCGAGTGGCTCCCCGCCGTCGCATACGCAGCCAGCAATCCGATCAGCACCATCGCCGATCCCACAAACGAGTAGAGCGCCAGCTTCATCGCTCCATACTCCCGCCGCGTCGAACCCCAGATCGCAATCAGGAAGTACTTGGGCACAATCGCGATCTCGTAGAACACAAACAGCAGAAACAGGTCGGCGCTCAGGAAAACCCCGTAAACACCACCGATCAACGCCAGATAAAACGCAAAAAACTCATTCGTCCGCAGCTCGACATTCCAACTGAACAAAACCCCAGCAACAGCCGCCAGCCCCGTTAGCAGCACCAGCACACGGCTGATGCCATCCGCTGCCAGCAGGAAGTGAATCCCCATCGACGAAACCCAGGGCACGTCGACGAGCACCACCCGTCCTTGCCCCATCCCCGCCACAAATCCCTGCACCGCCAGTCCCAGCCCGGTCACGGCCACGGCGAGCGCGAGCCAACGCGCAAGCGCGTGGGTGCCCTTGGGCAGCAGCGCCAGCACCAGCGCCCCGGCAAACGAGAGATAAATCGTCCACGCCAACATCTAAAGAACCCCGGAAAAGTACACCGCTTTGAAAGGGCACAACTTCAGTCGTGCCGTGTTGCCCGCAAAAAAAGCTCTGGGCTTTAGCCCCTGAGGGAACACCCGTCCGCGCGATCGAGCCCTCTTAACCACCATTTAAAATCTCCAATGCGCAAGCAGATACACGACCGTCGGGTTCACGCCGTCCACAATCAACTGCGGCAAAATGCCAATCAGCAGCATCAGCGCAATCACCGGTCCCATCGCCATCCGCTCGCCGTGATGCAGGTCGGGAAAGCCCACGCAATGCGGCGCAACAGGCCCCCAAAACACCTTCTGGATCACCGTCAGAATTACCACCGCCGTCACCAGCAGACCCAGAATCGAAACCGTCGCCGCCACCCACGCCAGCGAAAACACTCCGCGGAAGATCAGGAACTCGCCCACAAATCCGTTCAGCCCAGGCAGCCCCAGCGATGAGAACAGCGCAATCCCCATGAGCCCCGCGAGCACTGGCGCCGGCTTCCTTAGCCCGCCGAAATCGTCAATCCCGCGATGCCCGCCCGTCCGCAGTTGCAGCATGGCCACAAACCAGAACAGCGCCGCGGCGGTCAACCCGTGGTTGAACATCTGCAGAATCACTCCGTTCAGTGCCGCGGTCTGACTGGCCAGCGCGCCCTTGTCTCCAACCGCTACTGGAACCGCCAGCGCAAAAATCCCCAGCAGGCAATACCCCAGGTGATTCACGCTCGAATAAGCAAACACCCGCTTCAAATCCTTCTGCGCCGCCGCCGCCCACGCCCCCATCACCACCGTCGCCACAGCCAGCACCAGCAGCGGCGTCCTCATCTGCGCAATCTGCACCCCGAAAATCGGCAGCGCGATTCTCAGCAGCCCATATACGCCCATCTTCGACATGGCGCCTGTCAGCAGCATTGTCACCGGCGATGGCGCCTCAGCGTACGTCGCGGGCAGCCAGGTGTGGAACGGAATCATCGGCGCCTTCACCGCAAACCCCGCCAGCACCCCGATCGCCAGCCACAGCATCACCGGCCCCAACTTGGCCGTAACCATCGTATTGAGCGCGCCGGTCGAGGCCAGAAACGACAACTGGCCAAAATCCATGCTCCCCGTCGCCACAAACACTGCCAGAAACGCCACCAGCAGCGCCGCGCTCCCGGCCATCGTATACATAAAGAACTGCGTAGCCGCCGGCCCGCGCCGGGTCCCGCCCCACAGCTTGATCAGAAAAAAGGCCGGAATCAAACTCAATTCCCAGAACAAAAACCAGTGGAAGAAGTTCAGCGCCGTAAACGACCCAAATAGCCCCGCCTCCAGCACCAGCACCAGCCCGAAGTAAAGCCCCGGCTGATGGTGCACCCTGTGCGCGGCGTCAACGCTCATCAGCGTCACGATTGCTGAAAGCATCAGCATCAGCGCGCCCAGCCCATCCACGCCCAGGTGATACTCAATTCCCAGCGACGGCGCCCACGAGTGCTGCTCAATGAATCCATAGCCGCCCATCACTGGCGACTTGCTCCAATTGATCCACACCATCAGCGCCAGCACCAGGCACGCCAGCGTTGTAACCAGCGCAACCAAGCGAGCATGACGCCCGGCCATCAGCGCAATCGCAGCCCCAACCAATGGCAGCACGGTCAACAGCGTCAATATTGGAATTCCGCTCATGCCCGGCTGCTCCAGATCAGAATCGCGGCCAGCACCACCACCGCCAGCGCCAGAATCCGCAGGTAAGTCTGCACCCGGCCCGTCTGCACCCGCGAAAGCAACCCTCCGCCCGCGCTCAGCTCTTCGCAGCCCTTGTCGAAGCTCCCATCCACCCAGTGCTCATCCAGCAGCCGGTTCAGTTGCGCCCATCCGCGGAAGCTCCAGGCAACGCCCGCCACCGCCCCGCCCCAAACCCGCCGGTCCATCCAATCCGCAACCCGCGCCCACCACTTGTAGAACGCAATCACCGTGGCACCGTACAGCTCGTCCACATAAAGCCTGTCCCGCAGCCATCCCCACGCCACAGGCGCAGCCTTCTCCAGCACATCCGGCTCCTCCGGCTTCGGCGCACGCTCTCCATAAAGACGCCACCCCAGCCCAATTCCCAACAGCACCACCACCGTTGAAGTCCCCATCAGCCCCAGCAGCCCCGGCTCCATAAATCCGTGCCAGTCCAGTCCCGCCGCGCGCCCATCAAGAAATGCCTTGAACCACGGCCATGCGGGTGTCCCAATCAATCCCAGCGCCATAGCAAAGAAGGCCAGAATCCCCAGCGGCAGCGTCATCACCTTCGGGCTCTCGTGTGCCGGTTTGCCGCCCCTCCAGTGCCCAAAGAAGACGTATCCCACCTGCCGCGTCATGTAAAACGCCGTGAGCAGCGCCCCAAACACCAGCATGTAAAAAGGCGTCTTGGCCACGCTCCAGTGCATGGCCGCCTCAAGAATTCCGTCCTTGCTCCAGAACCCCGAAAACAGCAGCGGAAACCCGCACAGCGCCAGCATCCCTATTGCATACGTCACAAAGGTCAGCGGCATGTCCGATTTCAGCCCGCCCATCCGCCGCACATCCTGCTCCCCGTGGCAGCCGTGAATCACCGACCCCGCGCCCAAAAACAGCAGCGCCTTGAAAAACGCGTGCGTAATCAGGTGGAACATTCCCACCGCCACGCCGCCCATCCCCAGCCCGGCCATCATGTAGCCCAACTGCGAAATCGTGGAGTAAGCCAATATCCGTTTAATGTCGTTCTGCGCCACCGCAATCAGCGCGGCAAACACCGCAGTCGACGCACCCACCCACGTCACGACCGTCAGCGCCGTCGTTGTTCCTCCAGCCAAAGCTCCGGCCTGCATCAGCGGATAAACCCGCGCAATCAGGTAAACTCCTGCCGCCACCATCGTCGCCGCGTGAATCAGTGCTGACACCGGCGTCGGACCCTCCATCGCATCCGGCAGCCAAACGTGCAGCGGCAACTGCCCGCTCTTGCCCGCCGCTCCGCAAAAAATCAACAGACCAATCGCTCCCGCCGCCGTCAACCCCCACGCAGCCGGCTGCGCCAGCAATGCGCTCAGCGCCCCAGCTTCCATCGACCCGCCGCCGCCGTTATAGAACAGCAGCGTCCCCGTTTGCGCGAACAGCCACACAATTCCCAGCAGGAAAAATACATCGCCGATCCGCGTCGTGAGGAATGCCTTCTTCGCCGCCGCAGCCGCCGCCGGCTTCTGATACCAGAACCCGATCAATAAGTAAGAAGTAAGTCCCACTAACTCCCAGCACATAAACAGGAGTAACATGGAGTTAGCAATCACCACCCCCAGCATCGCCCCCGCAAACAAGCTGAGAAAGCAGAAGAAGCGCGTGAAGTTCTCGTCGTGCTCCATGTACCCAACGGAGTAGATGAAAATCAAGAGACCCACAAACGAGACCATCACCAGCATCACCGCCGAGAGTGGATCGAGCACCCAACCCAGGTCTACATGCGTCGCGCCCACCTGGATCCAGGTAAAGTTGACCGGCTCGCGCACATCTGCGTTATGCGCCCATCCAGCCCCCGTATGCGCAAACGCAACAAGAGACAACAAAAACGAAAAGCCCAGCGACCCGATCGCCAACGATGCGGAGATCCTTCTCCTCGGCTGTTTCAGCACAGCAATCAAGCCTGAGATCACTATCGGAATCGCTGGGATGAGCCACAGCATGCCAGCGACGGGAGAGCCGAATTGGTGGATGTGCTGAACCGAAAGGTCAGTCAAACTTTCTTGAATCACCAACTCACCCCTTCATCCTGTTCATTGCGTCCAGGTCCGTCGTATGCGTGTGGCGATGAATCGAAATCACCAGCCCCAGCCCCACTGCGGCCTCCGCCGCCGCAACAGCGATCGAAAAGATCGCAAACATCATTCCCGTCAGCGCCTCCGGATGCGGCCCATACCGCCAAAACGCAATCAGATTCAGATTCGCCGCATTCAGCATCAGCTCAATCCCGATCAGCACCAGGATCGCGCTGCGCCTCGTCAGCGCCCCGGCCAGCCCAATCGAAAACAGCAGCGCAGCCACCAGAAGAAATCCCGTCAGCGGCGTCACTTTTTCCCTTCTTTCTCGTGCATGGCCACCAGCACCGCTCCAATCGTTGCCGCCGTTAGCAGCAGCGCCACAATCTCCAGCGGCAGCACGTAGCGGCTCATCAGCGCGTTGCCAATATCCAGCACCGTCACCGCCGGCGTTGATTCGGGTCCTCGCGGCACAGCGCCGCCGCTCTTCAACACCGCCCACCCAAGTACCGTAAAAGCCCCTGCCGCAATCACCAGGCCCGTAAACCAGTACCGGCTATAAACTCCATCCTTGGGTGTTTCGGAGCCCTTGGTCAGCAGAATCGCAAACACCACCAGAATCGCCACCGCGCCTATATACACCAGAATCTGCGCAAACCCCGCGAACTGCGCATCCAGTTCCAGAAACAGCGCCGCCAGCCCCGCAAAAGCCACCGTCAGCGCCAGCGCGCAGTGCACGGTGTTCTTCAGCGTCACTGCTGCCAGCGCCCCTGCCACAGTTATCGCCGCGAGTATGTAAAACACGAAGCTCATCCGCGCTCGATTCCCTTCCGGATCATCCCAAAAAGCTCCATGCCCCATCCATGCACCAGCATTTGGGCGCATGGGTGGGAAACCAAAAATCTGAACCCGAATCTCCGGCGAACATCACTCCGCATACCGGTAACTCCTCGGCCCAAAGTGTCCCCGGCGCATCTCCGCCCAGCCCAATCCCGCATATGCCAGCATCAAAACAGCCGAGCACACCACCCACCGCTCCCATCCATCGCCCAGAAATCTCCACGCCGCCGCCACCATCAGGTCCACCAGCGTAAGCGGCAGCACAAACTTCCAGGCGAAGTTCATCAATTGGTCTTGCCTGAGCCGCGGCAACGTCCCGCGCAGCCAGATAAACACAAAAATCGACATCATCACCTTTGAGAAAAACCAAATCCACGACGGGACCCATCCAAGCCACGAAAACGGCGCCGACCATCCTCCCAGAAACAGCGTCGTTCCCAGCCCGGAGATCGAAAACATCGCCAGGTACTCGCCCAGAAAAAACAGCGCAAATTTGAAGCCCGAATACTCCGTATGGTACCCCGCCACCAGCTCCGACTCGCCCTCAGGCAAGTCGAACGGCGACCGGTTGGTCTCAGATGTTGCCGCGATGGCAAACATCAGGAACCCCGCCAATCCCCACGGCGTAAAAATGTACCAGTGCGGCAATCCCCACGTGTAGTGGTTCTGCGCTTCCACAATCTTCGTCAAATTGAGCGACCCGGCAATCATCACCACGGCCACGCTCGACAACAGTAGTGGAACCTCGTAGCTGATCATCTGCGCTACTGCCCGCATCGCCCCCAGCAGTGAGTACTTGTTGCGGCTCGACCACCCCGCCATGAACACCGAAAGCTCCGTCGATGCTCCCACCGCGAAAAAAAACAGCAGCCCTGCGTCGGCATCCACCAGCACCATGTTGCGCCCCATGGGCAGCACCGCAAACCCCATGAACACCGCCACCACCAGCACCAACGGCGCCAGAAAGTGCACCACCCCATCCGCGCTGATGGGAACAATATCTTCCTTGGTCAGCGACTTGATGCCGTCGGCCACTGGCTGCAGAATGCCCAGCCAGCCGGTTCGGTTTGGCCCGATCCGGTTCTGTATCCGCGCCAGCCCCTTGCGCTCAAACACCGTGGTGAGCGCAAACAGCCCAGGAAAAAGACAAATGATCGTCGCCACGCTCAGCACCACGCCCGCGGGCACGCGCCAAGCCTCCGGCAAAAACCCCACCAGCCACTGCCGCAGCAAAACGAAGATCTGGTCCAGTCGTTCCGTCATGCCCTAATCTCCGCCCCCGCCCGTCGTGCCAGCGGCGCCCGTCGTGCCGCTTTCTGTCGCGGCCTTGGCGGCGGCAGCGGTAGCCTTCGCAGCTGCAGCATCGGCCGAAGCTTTCGCCTTCGCCTCTGTCTTTGCCTTTTCCTCTGCCAGCCGCGCGTCTACCTCCGCGGCCTCGGTGGGATGAATCCGGTGGTAATGCTCGTTCGACTTCGCCAGCTGCTTCCGGTCGTGCAGCAATCCGCCGAAGCGGTCCGTTGTACTCAGCTCAAACTCCGTGTCCATCTTGATGGCTTCAAACGGGCAAACTTCCACGCAAATCTGGCAGCTCATGCACACCGAAATGTCGATGTCGAACTGCGCCGGGTAAATCTGGGGTTTGCCCATGTAATCAGGCTTTTTGTCCGTGCTTTTGACGATGTAGATGCACTGCGGGGGGCATTCCTTCTCGCAAATCTTGCAAGCCACGCAGCGCAGGCCGGCATTGGGATCCTCGCCGTCGTAAACCAGGAAGGGAAAGTTGCGCGCGGCTTCGGGCAATTTGTCACGCTCCTCGGGATACTGCACAGTGGTGAGGCGGTCCTTCTCGAAATAACTCCCGATGAAGTTGCGCGCTGTGACCGCCATGCCTTTCAAAATGCCGGTGCCTGTGATGCTCATTTATCGATCCACCTCTCCAAG
>JBEKEQ010000099.1:0-22048 GCA_050013735.1 Occallatibacter sp. | reverse complement strand
AGCCCGCCCAGAAAAATGTAAGCCAGCACAATCACCGCCGACAGCACAATGGAGAAAGTGAAAATCCCCTCCGGCGCCCAACCCACCGCGCGGAACAGCCCGTCGAACACGTGCAGCGCCTGGATCAGCCGCGCCATCGCGTACATCGAAATCCCCGAGCTGAACACCGTCATCACCGCGAACGAGCACGCATTGAGCGCGCGCGTCTTCTCGTCGAACCGCATGCGCAGAAACTCCGGCACGCTGCGCGCCTTTGACCCGTAGTAAAACGGCATCATGAAGATGCCCACAAAAATCATGGCCGGTATGGCGCCAATGCCGTAGAAATGCGCGGTCTCCAGGCCGTACTTGGCCCCCGACGCGCCCATCCCGATTACCTCTTGCGCGCCCAGGTTCGCGCTGATAAACGCCAGCCCGCAGATCCACGCCGGCAGCGCCCGCCCCGCCTGGAAAAAGTCCTTGCTGGTTTTCATGTAGCGCTTGAGCGCAAACCCGATGCCCAGCACAAACACGAAGTACAGCAGCATGATCAGCCAGTCGACTCTGGTCAGGTTCATCAACAGCGGCTCCTTGGGCACAATGGTTTCTGACGGCGCAGCGGTCTCTCCACATCATTTGGGGAGCAACAGACAACTCTACGCAGCCAGACCAATCGAAGTCCAGCGAGTATTGTAACGGGTATGACGCGGATCGAAGCGCGAGTCTCCTGAAGGGCTGCCCTGGCGGCTGTCCGCGCCGCCAGTGAGAATGCGAAGATTCATTTACTCCCGGTCGCGGGCATGGCTATCGCGAATTCGTTTCAATCAACTTCGGCCAGCTGAACTGAACCACGATGGTTGTGACCAGGGTCAGCAGAAAGCTGGCAAGTTGAGGATGACCGGGCCAGAGGAGTTGTCCCAGGCCGAACAGCCATGCCCCCAGCCCGACCGCCGTTCCAATCAAAGTCGCAACCAAAGTCACTTTCAACGTTCTCATTTTGTATCCTCGATACTCTTCCATACGGCAAAAAAGCCGGCTTCGTTCCAGCGACTTTTCCATTGTGCCGGTTTCTTCAAAGATATACCGATCCTTGTCCTTCAGCCGCTTGTCGCTCGGTTCCTAATCCCTGGCCCCTAACCCCAAAACCCTGTTCTACCCATTTACACTAAACATGCATGATTCCCACCCTAACCTGGACCCCGGAAGGCGTCCGTTTTATCGATCAGACCAAGCTCCCCCTCGAGGAGAGCTATGTCGTTGCCACAACCTATGAACAGGTGGCCGAGATCATCGTCACCATGGTCGTACGCGGCGCTCCCGCCATCGGCGTGTCTGCCGCCTACGGCATTGCCCTCGGAGCGCTCCACACCAGGGCCGCAACCGCCGCCGAATTTGCCCCCGAGTTCGACCGCATCTGCGCGCGCCTCGCCGGCACCCGTCCCACCGCCGTTAATCTCTTCTGGGCCATCGACCGCATGAAGCGCCTCTTCGCGGCCCAGCACGCCGCCGGCGCAACCCTCGCCCAAATCCAGCAAAACATCCTTGCCGAAGCCCAGGCGATGTACGACGAAGACATTGCCGCCTGCAAAACCATGGGCAAATTTGGCGGCGAATTGCTACCGCAGGAAGGCGGCGTTCTGACCCATTGCAACGCGGGCGCCCTCGCCACCTGCGGCTATGGAACCGCTCTCGGCGTTATCCGCGCCGCTGTCGAGCAGGGCAAGCGCATTCATGTTTACGCCGATGAAACCCGTCCTTTTTTGCAAGGCGCGCGCCTCACCGCCTGGGAACTGATGGCCGACCACATTCCCACCACCGTCATCTGCGACAACATGGCCGCCAGCCTCATGCGCGCCGGCCGCATCCAGGCGGTTGTCGTCGGCGCAGACCGCATCGCCGCCAATGGCGACGTGGCCAACAAAATCGGCACCTACAATGTCGCCATCCTCGCCCGCGAGCACGGCATCCCGTTCTACGTCGCCGCTCCCTGGTCCACCATCGACCTGGCCACCGCGACCGGCGACTCCATCCCCATCGAGGAGCGCCCTGCCGTCGAAGTCACGCATCACGGCGGCCGCCAGCTCACCCCCAACGGCGTCGGCATCTGCAACCCCGCCTTTGACGTGACCCCGGCAAAATACGTAACCGCCATCGTCACCGAGCGCGGCGTCCTCCGCGCCCCCTACGCCGAATCGCTGCGCGAAATGGAATTGGTGGAACGTTGAGCTTCTAGACCCGCGGTTCAACCAAGGCCCTTGAGGCAGCGACGGAGAAACTTGCCGTCCGCTACACTCCCTTCTGTTCCACCCCCAGGTAATTCAAGAACGACCGCACCAGTTCCCGCTTCAACGCCTGATCGTCCCTGGGCATGATTCCTTTCCACACCCTTCCGTCTGGACAATTCAGAATCAGTTCAATCAGCGTGCTCACAACCATCATCAGCCCCAAAGCGACTGCCGTGCGGGGATCTGGATGGGTGATCTCGGTGCGGTTTGCCGCCAGAATATCGGCCAGATACTCCACGTGGCGTGCCTCGAGTTTTGAGGCCTTCTTCCAAAACGCGGTGTTCTCTCTGCCTTGCGAAAATTGCCGCAAGGCGTGCAAAAGACCCCTATTAGCCCGGTAGCCCAGCACCATTCCGTTGATCAGCTGTTCGGCCAGCACCGGGAATGGAATTTTGGCCGCCATCTCCGCGGTGAGAGACTCGCGCGAGCGCACGTCCTGGCGTTCCAGAATGCCCAGAACCACCGTCTCCAGCAGCTCGTCCTTGTCGCGGAAGCGGCGATAGACGGCGCCCGGCGTCAAGCCCGCGTGCTGGGCGATGCGCGGAATGGTTGTTCCCTCTACGCCGTGCTGGCCCAGGACCTCAGCCGCGGCCTTCAGCAATTTGCGCAGCGACTCCCGGCTACGGGCCTGTTGCGGCGCCAGCGTCTTTTTCGGCTTAGCCATTCGCTCCTTTTTATACCAACCGGCTCACCGCCGCGGGAGTTTCCTTTTCGCTCTTGACAATAACACAAATGTAAATGTAAATTATCATTTACATATTGAACCGGAACCATCCCCGCCATCGGAAAAAGGAGCACCATGTCCGGCCCAAACGCCCAGCATCCTTTGCGCAACCCCAACTACCGCCTGCTATGGATGGGCGGGACCGTTTCCGCCGCCGGCGACCAGTTTTACATGGTGGCGCTGCCCTGGCTGATTCTGCAACTCACCGGATCGGGCCTTGTGATGGGCTCCATCCTGACCATGGGCGCTGTCCCGCGAGCCGTGCTCATGTTGCTTGGCGGGGCCGTTACCGACCGCTTTTCGCCGCGCAGAATCATGATGACCACAGCCTCTTGCAGAACCGTTCTGGTGGCCACCCTTGCCGCCCTGGTTTTCGCGCATCACCAGCAGCTCTGGCAGCTATACTTCATTGCTTTTTTCTTTGGCATTGCCGACGCCTTTGCCGCCCCCGCTGCGCAAGCCTTCCTGCCTTCCATCGTTGCCCGGGAGCAATTACCAGCCGCAAACTCCGTCTCCCAGGCGACGGGACAAATCACAACGCTCGCAGTGCCCGCTCCGGCAGGAATGCTGGTTGCCGCATTGGGAACAGCGTGGGCCTTCTTCATTGACGCGGTCAGTTTCCTCTTCATCCTTGCCGCGCTCTGGAAGCTGCCCGACCCGCCCAAAGCCGACCCGGCAGCGCCCCGCAAAAACATGATCCGCGCGATCCTCGACGGCCTGCTTTACGTCAAGAACGATATTCCGCTTCGCTCATTCATGCTGGTGATTGCAGTCCTGAATTTCTGCATCGCCGGACCCTTCAGCGTCGGCATCGCCTTCGTGTCAAAAAGGCTATTTGGCTCGCCCACGGCCTACGGTCTGCTCATGTCGTCGCTGGCGGCAGGCAGCCTGGCCGGCCTGCTGCTCGCGGGGGTGTGGAAGCTGCGCAAACGTGGCCGTCTGCTGCTTGCCGTCAGCGCGGTGATTGCAATCTGTCTCGCTTCCATCGGTCTCCTTCACCAACTGTGGTCTCTGGCGCTGGTTCTGTCATTCATGTCCGCATCCGCCGCATTCCTAAACGTGCAGTTGATCTCGTGGTTCCAGCAGCGGGTTGAGCGCGCCATGCTGGGCCGTGTCATGAGCGTACTCATGTTTGCCTCCATCGGCCTCATTCCTTTTTCGATAGCCGCCGCCGGCGTTGCCATCCAGTGGAGCCTGCGCGGCATGTTTGCTGTAGCCGGCGTCTCCGTGCTGGCGGTCACCCTCGCCGCAGCCTTGCATCGCCCCGTGCGCGAGATCGAATGAGATCAACCGCCTCCGCGCCTGTAGCGGCACAGGCCCGATCAAACTACAGTAAGGAGTGGTGCTGCCCCGCTCCAACATCTTTCGCCCGCGGTCGAAATCCCTCCTCCGCGGCCTCCTGCTCTCCCTGGGCGCATTCGCGGCCACCCTGCGACTCGCCGGCTTCCCTGACATCCATGCGCTCCACGGCTCATCCTGGCAAATTGTTCCCGTCGTTGCCGCCGCGTGGGGGATGGCCGAAACCGCTCGCTGCCTGGGCCGCAAATGGAGCCTCTACCACGCCGGCGTTCTCATCCTGCTCTACTCTGAACTCATGATTCTGGCCCTGACGCTCTTTCTCTGTCTCTATCCCCTCTAGAAATTGCCGTCCACAATGCAAAAGCTACCGTAACCCAATGATTCCCGTGTAGCATGGAGCAAAACCCGCGATCAAGCTCCCCATGATCGCCCCACCCTCACCTCAGAGCCGCCGGAGAAAGACATGCTGAAAGGTTTTCGAGATTTTGTTCTGCGCGGAAACGTCGTCGACCTGGCCGTCGCCGTCATTATCGGCGCAGCCTTCAACGCCATCGTCACCGCCCTGGTCGGCGACGTCCTCAATCCCCTCATCGCCGCCACCATCGGCAAGCCCGACTTCAGCGGCGTCATCATCAACGTTGGCAACGGTCACATCAAAGTCGGCAGTTTTTTCAACGCCATCATTGCGTTCTTCATCGTGGCCACGGTGGTCTATTTCGCCATCGTCATGCCCTTGAACGCTCTCCAGAGCCGGCTCAAGAAGCCCGCGCCCGATGCGCCATCCACCCTCAAGACCTGCCCCGAATGCCTCAGCGAAATTCCGCTGGCCGCCAAGCGCTGCGCCCACTGCGCCCAACCCGTGCCGTCAGCTTCTATCGAGGCCCAGCCCAGCGCCTGACCCCACTCACTCATTCACTTTTTCACTCATTCGCCCGTTCACTGATTCACTCACCAACAAAGGTCCCCACTCATGACCACACGCACATCTCTCACCTTCCTGCTCATTCTCACCGCCGCTCCCGCTTTGCTTGCCGCCCAATCGGCCCCGCCCACCGTCTTCGGCTATGCGGACTTCACTGCGCAGTCGCGCATCGAGGATAAATTCCTCGCCGTCCCCGACGCCAAACTGGCCGGCCAGCACCTCAAAATCATCACCGCCGAGCCGCACCTGGCCTCAACGCCCGAAGACCGCAAAACCGCCGATTACGTTGCGGAAAAATTTCGCGCCGCCGGCCTCGAAGCCGAGATCGTCCCCTACCGCGTTCTGCTCAACCAGCCCAAAACCGTCCGCGTCGAGGCGTATGACGCCAGCGGCAAACTCCTGATGTCGGGCCCCACGCGCGAGCACGTTTCGAGCGACCCCTTTCAGGACGATCCACGCGTGGTCATGCCCTTCAACGGCTCCTCCGGCTCCGGCGAAGTCACGGGCGACGTGGTCTACGCCAACTATGGCCGCCTTGACGACTTTGACCAACTCGCCGCCCAGCACATCGATCTCCATGGCAAAATCGTCATCGCCCGATATGGCGGCAACTTTCGCGGCGTCAAAGTCTACATTGCCGAGCAGCGCGGAGCCGCCGGAGTCCTCATCTACTCCGACCCCCAGGACGACGGCTATTTCAAGGGCGACGCCTATCCCATCGGCCCGTGGCGGCCTGAAACCGGCGTGCAGCGCGGCTCGGTGCAATATCTCTTTCGCTATCCCGGCGACCCCGAAACCCCCGGCGTAGCCTCCACGCTCGATCTGCCCGACTCCGCGCGAGTCTCACCCGACGCCAACCAGCCCCACATTATCTCCATCCCCATCAGCTACCACGACGCATCGCCCATCCTGCAGGCCCTTACCGGCCCCGGCGTGCCCAAAGGCTGGCAAGGCGCGTTGCCCTTCCGCTACCACCTTGGACAAACTGGCGGATCGGGCGGCGTCCGCGTCCATCTTGTTTCGCAACAGGACTACCAGCGCCGGGTCATTTGGGATGTCATTGGAAAAATCAAGGGCACTCAGCTCCCCGACGAGTGGGTCGTCGCCGGCAATCATCGCGACGCCTGGGTCTACGGCGCAGTCGATCCCAACAGCGGCACCGCCGCGATGCTGGAATCGGTCCACGGCATCGGCGCCTTGCTCAAGCAGGGCTGGCGTCCGCGCCGCACCATCATTTTTTGCAGTTGGGACGCGGAAGAAGAAGGCCTCATCGGCTCCACGGAGTGGGTGGAGCAGCACGCCCAAACCCTGCAGCACGCCGACGCTTACTTCAATATGGATGTAGGCGTCGCAGGTCCCGATTTCTCTGCCGCCGCCGTTCCCTCGCTCAAGCAATTCATCCGCGAGCTCACCCGCTCCGTTCCCAGCCCGCTCGGCGCCACCGTCTACGACCAGTGGAGAAATCGCCCGCCTGAAACCGACGAGCACCGCGCCTCCAACGCGCCGCCCATCCAGGAAGACGTTCACATCGGCGATCTCGGCTCAGGCTCTGACTTCACGCCCTTCCTGCAGCACGCCGGCGTTCCCTCAACCGACATCGGCTCCGAAGGCCCCTACGGCGTCTACCACTCCGTCTTCGATAACTACGCCTGGTTTACGCAGAACGCCGATCCCCACTTCGTCTATCTCCAGGAGATGGCCCGCGTCTTTGGCCTTGAAGTTCTGCGCATGGCCGACACCGACGTGCTGCCCTTCGACTACGTAGCCTACGCCCACTCCATCTCTACCTATCTCGCCTCCGTAAAAACCAAGGCAAAAAACGACGGCGACTCCATCGACTTCGCCCCCGCCGAAGCGGCAGCCGCCAGCTTTGCTGCCGCGGCCCAAAAGGTGCACACTCGCCAGCTCGCTCCATCGGGCGACCTGACCGCGCTCAATCTCGCTCTCCGCCAGGCTGAGACCGCCCTGCTCACCAATGCCGGCCTGCCCAATCGTCCCTGGTACAAGCACACGATCTACGCTCCCGGCGAGTACACCGGCTACGCCGCCGTGGTTCTTCCCGGCGTCTCTGAAGCCCTCGACGCCAAAGACCAACCCCGCGCCGCGCTGCAATTGGCCGTCCTCACTCGAGCCCTGACCCGCGCCGCCCACACTTTGGACCCCGTCCCCTGATCAAAAAGATGAATTTGTGTCCCATTCAGCCCAGCTTTATCGCGATGAGTGGGCGTCGCCCGGTGCCCATGCTTCCACGGCTTTTCGCGGAGGAGCTGGAAACAACCGCCCCTCCGCCGGCGTTTACGTCCCTCCGCTGCCCGTGCCGCTCAGGGCAATCGTTTGCGGTGAGCCGGTGGCTGTGTCGTTCAAGGTGATTGTGGCCGTCAGCGCTCCCGCCACCGTTGGCGTGAAGTGCCCGTGAATCGAGCAATTCGCTCCGGCGGCAAGGGTCGTTCCGCAGGTGTTGCCAAAAATAAACGAGGAAGCGTTCGGCCCGGTCACGGTCATGCCTGTGATCAGCAGGGTTGAGCTGCCGGTGTTGGTCAAGGTGACGCTCTGCGACGCACTCGTTGCTCCAACCGCCTCGCTGGAGAACGTTATGCTGGCGGCCGAAAGCGACACCGTCGTCGGAGCAAAGGTCGCCCCGCTCAGCGCAACCGTTTGCGGTGAGCCGGCGGCGGTGTCGGTGATGGTGATAACCGCTGTTTGCGAGCCCGACACCGTGGGCGCGAAATGTCCATGAATGGCGCAATTTGCCCCGGCGGCCAGGCTGGTTCCGCAGCTGTTGCCGAACACAAACGAAGCAGCGTTGGCCCCGGTGAGGCTGATGCTGTTGATAAACAGGGTTGCGCTGCCGGTGTTGGTCAGGGTCACGCTCTGCGACGCGCTCGCCACTCCAATTTGTTCATCGCCAAACGACAGGCTGGCGGCTGAAAGCGATACCGTCGTCGGAGTGTAGCCCAGGCCGCTGAGCGCGATGGTTTGCGGTGAGCCGCTGGCAGTGTCGGCGATGCTGATGGCCGCGGTCAGCGCACCGGTTGCCGTGGGCGCAAAGTGCCCATGGATGGTGCAGCTGGCCCCCGCGGCCACGCTCGATCCGCAGCTGTTGCCGAACACGAACGCCGAAGCGTTGGCCCCGGTGACGCTGAAGCCAGTGATAAACAGGGTTGCGCTGCCGGTGTTGGTCAGGGTCACGCTCTGCGTCCCGCTCTGCGCTCCAACCTGTTCGTCACCGAACGGCAAGCTTGCGGCCGAGAGCGAAACTGTTGTTGGACTGAAGCCAATGCCGCTCAGCGCGATCGATTGCGGAGTGCTGCCGGCGGTGTCGGCGATGGTGATAGCCGCCGTCATGATCCCTGCCACCGTCGGCGCAAAGTGCCCATGGATGGTGCAGTTGGCCCCTGCGGCCAGGCTCGATCCGCAGCTGTTTCCGAAGGCGAAAGAGGAAGCGTTGGCCCCGGTTGTGCTGATGCTGTTGATGAAAAGGGTTGCGCTGCCGGTGTTGGTCAAGGTCACGCTCTGCGACCCGCTCGTCCCCCCGACCTCGAGGTTGCCGAACGGCAGGCTGGTGGCCGAAAGCGACACCGTCGTCGGATTGTAGCCCAAACCGCTGAGCGTGATCGTTTGCGGCGAATTGAGGGCGCTGTCGGCGATGGTGATTGCCGCCGTCAGCGGGCCCGTCGCCGTCGGCGCAAAATGTCCATGAATGGTGCAGCTCGCCCCCGCGGCCAGGCTCGAGCCGCAGGAATTTCCAAACACGAACGAGGAAGCGTTCGCGCCGGTTACGCCGATGCTGCCGATCGCCAGGGTCGCGCTGCCGGTGTTGGTCAAGGTCACACTCTGCGACGCGCTCTGGGTTCCAACCGCCTGATTGCCAAACGATATGCTGGTGGCCGAAAGCGACGTCACGGGTATTGACTCGACGAAGGTGTACACATTGGCCGCCTGCCAGACTCCGCCAATCTCCGATGAGAGCGTGGCGTAGACAAGCTGCCCGAGAGTGGGTATGCCGTTTACAGTGGCACTCAGCAACGTTGTGGGAGCACCGGCGTAGATATTTGTCGCGTTGGGTCCTGAGGTCGCTGTACCCACGGTAAGCCAGTAATTTGAGACTCCGGCGCCGGCCGACCAGGTGAATACCGCGCTGGTACTCAGCATGCTGTAAGGCGGGGGCGCAGTGAGCGCCGCCAGTTCGGTCGTTCCCGTCCCGTTGGCCGCGATGTTCTGGAGTCCGCCACCCTGGTTGCTTGCGTTGTCGAACAGCATGATGCTTGAGGAATTTGTTCCGCCGCTGACCGGCATAAAATCCGCGGAAATGTCGCAGCTAAAGGCAGGGGAATAGGAATCTGCTCTGGAGCAAAGGTTGGAATCCCCGGTGTTTTCAGGGAAGCCGGGTGGGTAGAGGGGACTGCTGCCCGATGGCGCGGAGAAAACAAGTGCGCCATTGCCTACATTGAAAATTGTCACCGTCTGCGGCCCGTCCGCGGTATCGGTTGAGCCGACCAGCGTGTTGGTGGGGAAGCTAAACGTGGGGGGTACGGAATGCTGCACCTCGACGATGCGCCAGCTTTCAAAGTCCGCGATGAAGAGATTGCCCACAGCGTCGACCGCTATGTTTTGAGGGCCAAACACCGAAGAGCCGTTGACAAAAGTGTCGATGGCGGTTGGGGCGCTGCCATTGGCCGGGACCTCGACGATTTGGCTGCTGAAAAAATTCGAGATATATAGATCGCCTGCCGCGTCTACAGCGACACCGACGACGCCATCCAACGCTTGGCCGTTGGGTGCAGGTGCAATGGCGGTGGGCGTACCGCCTCCGGGCGGCACCTCTACGACGCGGCTGTTTTGATAATCCGCGATAAACAGATCGCCCGCCCCATCGACAGCGACGGCCGTGGGATAGAAAAGGGACTTGCCATTCACCGTTGGATCGATGGCAACGGGCGCGCCGCCGCCGGAGGGCACCTCGACTACGCGGTTGTTGTACTGGTCGGCCACGAACAGGTTGCCCGCGCCATCCACCGCGATCCCGATTGGATCGTTGAACCCCATTCCATTCACAGCGGGATGAATGGCTGTGAGTGTGCCGTCGATTGCCACTTCTACTATGCGGTTGTTGCCGGAATCGGAAATGTACAGGTCTCCCGCTCCATCCACAGCCACACCCTGCGGGCCGTTCAATCCGGCGCCAGCCACCGATGGGTCGATGGATGTGGCTGCGCCGCCGCCGGCCGGTACCTTCACTACGCGATTGTTGCTGTAATCCGCGATGTACAGATCGCCCGCACCATCGACGGCCACGGCTAAGGGGTATTTGAGTTGTTTGCTATTCACGGTGGGGTCGATGGCTATGGCTGTGCCGGGGTAATAGGCTACCTGCGGCCCGGTGCCAGTTCCATACAGAGGCACCTTGGCCAGAACCGTCCCGGTCTGGTTGGCTCCGGAATAAAACACCAGCGCGCCAGAGCGCAGGCCGGGCGCCATGGGCTTGAACGTGACATTGACCACGCAGGCGGTTGCCGAGGTGTATGCCTGCGCTGTGCATGTTGTTCCGGAGGCGCTGGCAAAGTCCTGATTTGCCTGCCCATGGTCAGCACGCCAATGCTGCCGACGGTGGTGTCAGAGATGATAAAGCCCAGCGTCAGTGGGTTACTGGTTTGCCCAACCGGCTGCGAACCAAAGCTCGCGGCATTTTTGTTGAGCTCAACTATGTACGGCGTCCCCGTCTCATCGGTTCCGGCGATATACAGGTTGCCATTGGAGTCGGTGGCCAGGCCATCGGTTCCGTTTACGAAATCCTCATCGACTGAGACCAGCGAACTGCCGACGATTTCGGAGTCGGCCGAGCTGCCGCCCAGGTAAAGATCCCCGGACGGGTCAATGGCAAGCCCGGACTGAATGCTGGGCACATTGGTCGCAATCGCCGTGGGGGTCACGGGATTGTTGGCCAGGTTGTTGGTAAACGACGAGGTGGGGATTTTGGCTACCTCTTGAATTTCACTGGAATTGTGAAAGTTGAGATAGGTGAAGTAGACCTCTCCGTTTCCATTGACCGCGATGTCGTATGCCTGTCCAACGGCAAGGGCGGCGGCCAAGGTTGGCACGCTTGTCGCAGTCACTGGCGCGGGAATTTCGTAGAACTCTCCGGCGCCTTCGTCGGCAATCCAGAGATTTCCGCTGGGATCGACCGCCAGTCCGGATGGGTTGGTGTACTTGTCGGTAAATGGGGAACTGCCGTCCTCCAAGGAGAAGGAGCAGGGCATGTTGG
This sequence comes from Occallatibacter sp., assembly GCA_050013735.1. Lineage (GTDB taxonomy): Bacteria > Acidobacteriota > Terriglobia > Terriglobales > Acidobacteriaceae > Telmatobacter. The sequence goes on along the minus strand of JBEKEQ010000099.1, from coordinate 10,577 downwards.
TGGGAACTCCGGTTGAAACCGGAGCCGTGGCAATAAACACATATCCGCCGCTGCAATTGGTGGTCGATCCGTAGTAGATGAAATAGAGCGTGGTGCCCGCCTGATTGACCGCAATGGCGGAGGGCAAAGATGGAAAACTGGGGTTGATTGCGGAAATCTGGCCGTTGGCCGGCACCTCCCACAGATAAGTGCTTGTGCCGTTGGAGTCCACAAAGAAAACATCGCCGTTCCCGTCCACCGCTATGGGCGAAACGGTATAGGAGGAGGAGACCGAAGCCAGCGTTTCTTGCGTGCCGGCAAACGAAACCTGGGCGCGCGCCGAGACAGGCAGCAGCAAAGCCGCCAGTGCGAACGCCACGGCAAAACGCGCAAGGAATGACTGAAGCCTGTTTTGAACCGGCGCAACCAAGGGCACCATAGAGACCTCGCCTGGTGAAACAGAAATGAAAAAAATCGACCATCCATTCAAATCGGATGGAGAACGCGCAGACAAGGGGGTGTTGTGCGCCGGGGAATTCTAATTTGTATTAGGCGTCCCCTAATCAACGCTGTCAAGTAAAGATTGATGTGTTGACTTCAGGGGGTTAAGCCGTGCGTACCAGTTCGTGACCTTGTGCCCCAGTGATCGCAGTTTTACCGCAATGAGTGACCACCTGCAGCTCGACAAATCTGTTCCATTCCAGCCCGGCTTTCACAATTTCACCCATTCACTTCTTCACTGTTCCTTGCTCCCTGGTCCTCAAACGTCTGTGCATCGGCAAACCGGTATCCCACATACACATCGGTGAGCAAATAAAGCGGCTGCGAGGGATCGTCCTCGATCTTCTTTCTGAGCTGGCGGACAAACGTCCGCAGGTATTCGACCTCCTCGCGGCAATCGGCGCCCCACACCGCGGTCAGCAGCTTGGCGTAGGTGACCACACGGCCCGAGCGGCTCATCAGGCAGTGCAGAATATCGAATTCCTTGCGCGTCAGGTGCACCTGCTGGCCGCGCCTGGTCACGTTGCGCTTGATCGGCTCCAGGCGGATTTCTCCAATTTCAATCGGTGCGTCCTCCGCACGAAACGGAGCCCGGACCCGGCGGATGGCGGCGCGGATGCGCGCGATGAGCTCCTTGGTGCTGAATGGCTTGGTGACATAATCGTCCGCGCCAAGATCGAGCGCCTGCACTTTTTCCTCCTCGCGGTCGCGCACCGTAAGCATAAGGATCGGCAGCCGCGGCGCAAAGGCGCGAATCCGGCGCAGCGTTTCGATGCCGCCGATGCCCGGCATGTTCACATCGAGCAATACCGCCTCGTAAGCCCCGGCGCGCAACAGTTGCAGCGCCTCTTCGCCGCGCGAAGCCTCGGCCACCTGGAAGCCCAGCTCGACCAGCGGAGGCCGCAGCGCGCGGCGTATCGCCGATTCGTCGTCCACAACCAGAATGCGAACAGCAGGAAGGCTCATGACGATCTCCTCTTGCCCCCGGGTGCGGGGATGGCCGCGAAAAATGTTGTTCCCTCAACCTCGTCGCTTGCGACCCACACATAGCCGCCATGGATAAGCGCCACTCTCTTGGCCACGGAAAGGCCGATTCCAGTGCCCGGCGCACGGTTGGAATAGGTTGAAGATCGATAATAACGGTCGAAGATGCGTTCGCGGTCGGCCATGGGTATCATGGGACCAAAACTATGCACTGAAAAGATTGCCTCGGCCTGCGAATGGACCACGCGAATGGTGATGGTGGTGCCGAAGATGGAGTATTTGCACGCATTGTCAATGTACTGAGTCAGCAGCATCACCATCAATTGCCGATCACAGGCAATCACCATATTCTCGTCGGGCAGCTCGATTGCGACTTTCATGCTGGCCAGCCGATCGCCCAGGCTGGCCACAATCTCTTCAATCATGCTTCCCACGGCCACCGGCGCGGCATTCACCGCTACCTCGCCGGCATCGAGCCGCGCGGTGGTCAGCAGCCGGGTGGTCAGGTCGCTCAACAGGCCGGTTTGCTCATCGATGAGCCCCACAAGCTCCGCCTGCCCGGCTGAAAGGCGCCCCATTTCTCCCAGGCCGGTGCTGGCCGCGCGAATTGCCGTTAACGGCGTCTTGTAGGCGTGGGCCAGACTGTCGAGAACCGTGGAGCGAAGCTGCTCAGTCTGGCGCTCGGTTTCAATGCGAGCCTCGTTGGCAAAGGCCCGGTAGCGGTCAAAGGTAATGGCAATCAGCGAGGCGATGGCGTTATTGGTCAGCGGGCTCGTTTCTCCCCGCACTACCAGGCTGCCCACCGGCACCGTGCCCAGCCGCACCACGCGGCGGCCCAATCCTGTTTCCGGATCGTCGTCCGAGGTTTCGAAGTAGTAGACGTTCTGCGCCAGTTCCTGCGGATCGGTGCTCCAGTATCCGGCCTGGTAGACGTCGTGCAGGTCGGCGTCAAAAACAGCCACAGCCTCAAGCGCGAAGATCTCGTGAACCAACTCGGCCAGCTGCGCACCCGGCTCCACGTGCAGATTCATCTGCAGCGTGCGCCGCGTGAATTCATACAGATCGTGCATCTGCCCGCCGCGGGACTCAGCTTCGCGCGCGTGATCGGTAACGCGAGCCGAGAGCCTGCTGACGGTAAGCGCCACCAGCACAAAGACCAGCAGCGTGACCGAATTAGCCGGATCGGCCGCCGGATTGAGCTGATGCTCGCGAGTGGTGAAATATCCATGCACCACAACCGCCGAGAGCGAGACAATGACCGCCTGCCAGAATCCGCACAGCAAGGCGATGGGAACAACAATGAGCAGGTAAAGCAGCACTGCCACGGGAAGCAACCACCCTGTCCAGTGCATCAGGGCGGCCACGAGAACCACGCCAACCACGCCCAACGCGCACTCCAGCGTAAACAAAACCACTCGCGCGCCGGAGTTGCGCCAGCGCCTTCGAGCGAGTACCACACGCACCGGAATGTCGGTTCCAGCCAACCAGCCACCAACCCTTCAATTACAGCGAGACTCAAGGAAATTCTAGTTAGGCTCACCATCTGCCATGCGGAGGCACGGCCCAGGGCCATTGCCTGTCAGGGCTATGGATTTTCCCGGCAGCAAAGGCAGCTATCCCCATGACAGGCGCTTTGCTGGGTCAGCGCGGGGATGATTTAGTGGAATTTTAACAGGCCTGCGATGGCTTTACCGCAACGCTCGCTCCCACGCCGGAGCGCGGGGGCACCGCCAACTCGTTGTATGCATCCCCGTTTTTCACAGGCAGAATGCCCTTTGTTTCTTTTCACTTTCCTCATTTCATCTTTATTGTTCCAGCACTAGCATTCAGCTAAACCATTGCAGCTTACCCTTGCCGGCCAGGACAGAAAATCGGAGACGGGCGAGCCCGACAAAACCACCTGGGACCATCCCCCGGGCCCAGCCAGACGAAGTTCACCCTCCAGGAGAACACTCATGGCAGATCAGAACGCACCTCAGATGAAGTCCACCCTGGGCTTAACCGGGCTCACCAGCAACGCAATGGCCCTTATCGCCCCCGGCGCCTTCCTTTGGCTCACTTTCGCTATTCAGGCAAACACGGGCGTCGCGGGACAACCCTCCACAGCTCCGGCCATGTGGATCGGCATCTTCGCCGCCCTGTTGCTTTGCCTGGCCACAGCCGTTGCCTACGCTGAGATTTCAAAGCTCTATCCGGGCACAGGCTCCAGTTACTACTACGCCGAGCAGGCTCTTCTCTCCAAAGACAAGGCCTTCAAATACGCTCGCGTGGCGAAGTTCATTGTCGGCTGGGGCTCGCACCTGTATTACTGGGTCTATCCCGGCGTGATGGTGGCCACCACCGGCATTTTCTGCGGCTACGTAGTCGGCTTCCTCTATCCAAGCGTGATGAGCGGGTCGAATCCTGGTCCTCTCTTCATGGCGCTGGTAGCGATCAACCTGGCTATCAACGTGATCCAGATCTCGGCACTGGTGGTCTTTAGCGTGCTCGCCCTGGGCTATCGCGCCAACCACCCTTCCGGCACCACCGGTCCCACCGCCTTCCAGTACGACAGCCAATCGCTGGCCACGTACACCTATCAGTTCGCCACGGCCAAGGACGGCTCGACAATGCGCGACTCGAGCGGCAATCCTTTGCCGTTGCTTGACTCGGCAGGAAAGCCCGTTCCTTATGTCATTACCTATCCGGAAACGGACGCAAGCGGCAACTTCCTTACACACACATCAGCCAGCTCAGTGATCAAGCCGCACAAATACAGCTACATGTTCATCCAGGCAACGGTGGCTATTTTGATCCTGGTTGGATTTGAATCGGTGACCTCGATGGGAGGCGAGGCAAAGAATCCCACCAAGCATATTCCCATCGCCGTCATCGCCTCGCTGCTTATACAGGGGCTGGTGTGCTACCTGTTTGAATATTTCGCAGCGAACTATTTTCTTAACTCGGGCTATACCATGCAGAACGCGGGCAGCTCTGGCGATTACCGTGTTCTTTGCGCTGATCGGCACCACGCTGAGCTGCATGAATACCGGAGCCCGCGTGACCTATGCCATGGGCAAGGACGACGAAGCTCCCGAGCACTTCGGCATTCTTCATGCTCAGTCACTCTCGCCACGCAAGGCCATCTGGACCCTGGCCTTCATTTCCGCGGCTATCGGCGTGGTTGCCGTCACGCTGGTCTTCGGCGACGCAGGCGCACCCTCCGATGCAACCATTGCCGCGCTGCCCCACGGGCTCTTCTCGAGCTTTGGTTACCTCTCGCACGATCAGCTGGCCGCGCTGCCAAACTCTTTGCTCACGGTTACTCTCACCTCAAACTTTGGCACCTTCATCCTTTACGCGCTCAGTTGCTTCCTGTGCATCGTGGCCTTTCACAATCGCCCCGATTACAACGTAGTGCTGCACCTGCTCATTCCCGGTTTCGGACTGGTTGCCAACCTGATCTGCATGGGCTTCTACCTTGCGGGTCCCATCTTCGGCCTGGGCACCTTCAAAGAGCCGCTGCTGGCGCTGGGCATATCCGCCGTATGGGGCATCTACGGGGCCATTTACTTCCTACGATCTTCCAAGGCCAAGGGCAAGGCAATTCTGCTCGAATCCAAATAAGCACTCAACCGCATCTAAACCGAACTAAAGCCGCTGGGTGGAATCTCGACTGAACCTCTTCACCGAGGCCAGGAACGGAGAACCACCCAGTGGTCTTTTTGAAGTGGATGTTTCACAATGATGAGCAAGCGGCTTCGCCGGAGAAAAACCGAAGACGCTTGAGGCGGCGGCGCCCATGTTGGATGTTCAATTCGGCCAGGCAAGCGACTTCGGCAAGGTTCGCAAGAACAATGAGGACGCAATGGGGTCGTTTATCCCCGCCTCGCGCAGCCAGGCCCGAAGCCACGGCTATCTGTTTGCCATAGCCGATGGCGTGGGCGGCCTTGACCTGGGCGAGGTGGCCTCAGCCACGGCCATTGCGGTGATGACCGGGGAGTTTGCAAAGGCCCAGTCTGGAGCGATGCTCATCAGCCTGTTGCCGCGCCTCATCCAGCAAGCCAACGCCGCCGTTCACGATCGAACCCTGGAGCAGAATTACCGCGGCAAGAGGATGGCCACCACGCTGGTGGCCTGCGCGCTGCGCCACGATCAGGCCGTCGTCTCCCATGTGGGCGATTCCCGCTGTTACCTGATTCGCGATGGCAAAGCCAGGCAGGTAACCCAGGACCACACGCTGGTCAACGAACAGCGGAAGATGGGCCTGATCTCGGCCGGCGAAGTAGCCGATTCAGAATCCCGGCATATGCTCATTCGCTCGCTGGGGCCTGAGATGTTTGTTTCTCCTGACACAACCGCCCTGACTGTGCAGGCCGGCGATCTGCTGGTGCTTTGCACCGACGGCTTGCACGACGAGATGAGCGGACAGGAGATTGCGGCCATCGTTTCCCAGAGAAAGAACCTCGATGAGATTGCCCGGGAACTGGTGGCGCGAGCCGTTGAGATTGACGGGGGCGACAACACCACCGCGCAGGTAATCCGAGTGCGCTCAGTGGAGCAGGTGGGCATGTACCGCGGCAGGCCTTACCGGCTGCCCTCCGCAGACCCGAAAGTGCGGATTTGAAGACGCTCTTACAGAATCCTTACTGTTCTTGCCACGTTCCCAGATACAGTGAACAATAGTGCCTGGATGGAGCAGGCTGCCCGATGGGCTTTCACGACGGCTTAGAAGCTGGTTCCCAGATCGATTCCTACCGCGTTGAAGCAGCCGTTGCCCGCAGCGGAATGGCCTCGATCTATCGCGCCGTGGATTTGCGCGACAACCGCGTGGTGGCGCTGAAGATTCCCCACCCCGATCTGGAATCCGACCCCATTCTCTTTGACCGTTTTCAGCGCGAAAGCGGCATCGGCGAAAAGCTGCGCCATCCCAAGATCATGCGCGTCTTTGGCGGGGAGGAGCGCTCGCGCATTTACATGGTGATGGAGTGGTGCGAGGGGCGGCTTCTGCGCGAGATTCTGCACGAAAGCAGGATTCCGCAAGACCGCGCCATTCGCATTGCGACCGGCGTGCTTGAGGCCCTGGAGTACATCCACGCCAACGGCGTGGTGCACCGCGACCTCAAGCCGGAGAACATCATGGTCGACGACCAGGACAACATCAAGCTCATCGATTTCGGCATCGCCGGCGACGCCGGCGCGCGGCGGCTGACCTATGCCAACTTCACCGCCGGCCTGGGCACGCCGGACTATATCTCTCCGGAACAGGTGAAGGGCAAGCGCGGCGACGGCCGTTCCGACATTTATTCCATGGGCCCCTCCCCGCGTGGCCGATCCATCCATCTCGCCGCAATTGCAGGAGGTACTCTATCGAGCATTGGAAAGAGACCCCAGAAATCGCTATTCCAAAGCGCATGAATTCGCATGGGATCTGGCCCACCTTGATCAAGTTGGCGTGGAGGATCGTCCCGAGTTGAGGGACTGGGAAAAGCGCAAGTCCCAGCTTTCCCGCAAGGTTCTCTATTACGGCGGACTTGCCCTCATTCCGGTGGTCATTTTGCTGCTGATGATGCTGGTAGCACGGCACCACTGAGGGAAGTTTTTGGCAGTGGGTCAGTTTGAGAAGGACGGGTGTCAACGGTTGCGAAAAATGCCCGCTTTGTATCAGGGCATGACTTCAGTCGTGCCGTAGGGGCCGCAAAATAGCTCGGGCTAAACAGGCTGCGGAAAAAAGGTCCGTCTTGAGATGAATGCCCTTCCGACTCTTGCAGGGGTTAAAGCCCAACATTGATTTAACTGGCTTTATCGGCCCGACTCAAGTCAGGCCCTGGTTACAAAACCTTCGAGCGCTGACATCATTGGGTTTTTCGGCAGCCTATTTAGGCCCTGCGGGACGCCTTTTCAAACTGACCCACTATCAAGTTTTCACCCCCGGGTATACATCGATTTCCTCACGGATTCCTTACGAGGCACGCTCTACAATCTTTTTGCACCCCACCCTTGTAATCCCACCCAAAAGGAGATCCATGGCAAAGTACAAACTCGAATACATCTGGCTTGACGGCAAGAAGCCCGTCCCCGAACTGCGCGGCAAAAGTCTTCTCAAATCATTTGAGAAACCGCCCACACTTGCCGATCTGCCTCTTTGGGGTTTTGACGGCAGTTCAACCATGCAGGCCGAGGGCAGCAAGTCCGACTGCGTTCTGAAGCCTGTAGCTTTGTATCCGGATATTGCCAAGAAGGACGGCTATATCGTCCTCAGCGAAGTAATGCACCCCGACGGCACGCCGCACTCCACTAACTACCGCGCCACCATCGAGGACGATCCAGATCTTTGGGTAGGACTTGAGCAGGAGTACTTCCTCTACAAGGATGGGGCTCCTCTCGGCTGGCCGAAGGGCGGCTTCCCTCTTGTTCCCCAGGGCCCATACTACTGCGGCGTGGGCTACAAATACATGGGCAGCCTGGCCCGCACAATCGTTGAAGAACACTGGGATGCCTGTCTTTACGCCGGCATCAATCACGAGGGCATCAACGCCGAAGTGGCTAAAGGCCAATGGGAGTTTCAGATCTTTGCCAAAGGCTCAGCCAAAGCAGCCGACGACACATGGACCGCGCGCTATTTGATGATGCGCCTCTGCGAGAAATACGAAGTGGATATGGTATTGCATTGCAAACCGCTCAAGGGCGACTGGAACGGATCAGGCATGCACTGCAACTTCTCCACCAAATACATTCGCGAAGTCGGCGGCAAGGAATATCTTGAAGCCCTGATGAAGGCTTTTGAGGCAAACATCGCCGAGCATATCGCCGTGTACGGCCCGGACAACCATCTGCGCCTGACCGGCCTGCACGAAACGCAATCCATTGACAAGTTCAGCTATGGCCTCTCTGACCGCGGAGCGTCAATCCGGCTGCCTGTCAACTTCATCAAGAACGGTTACAAGGGCTATCTGGAAGATCGCCGCCCGAACTCCGAGGGCGACCCATACCAGATTGTCTCGCGCATTCTGAAGACCATCAACAGCGTTCCCAAACCCTGATCGGGCAATTTAGCCGGGTTCGATTACGGTTAAGGCTTTGCGGCGGGATTCTCCGCGGAAGGAGATTCCGCCGCAGCCATTATGCCTTCACTCGCAGCGGCCGGTTGGCGTCGACATCGATTGACGGAGAAAACTGAAGCAGCGTACCGTTCCCATGCGGCGAGGCACTGTGCGCGATCTCCATCTTGCCGCTGGTCACCTCCAGTTTGCCTTGCGCGCGCGGCTCAAAAGGAACAACCAAAAGTTCCTTCAACGAAATTGAACCGGCCACAGGCGCGACTGAAACCGCATCGGCAGTGAGCTCAAAGCTACCCCACGCGCCGGGGGCCGACCAGAAGCAGCGGAAGCGCCCGGCACTGACCTTCGGCTCAAGGCTCATTCGCCGCATACGAGCGTCGTAGTGGAAACCGGAGAGCACGGGTACAGGCCCCCAGCTCGACATGGGGCGCGTATAGTGACGGCCGTACTCGGACTCGTTGTACGGATTGGCCTTTTCGCCGTCGTAACGAGCGCGCGTATTGCGGACGCACGCGATCCCTTCATCGACCATGCCATGCGCCATCATTACCGCCGCTATGGAATATTCCAGCCCCGTCCATACCTCCGTCCCGTAGGGCACCGGCGCCTCCGGCCGTTTTCCCTTGGTAAAATCCAGCACCACCAGGCCGGCTTCGCCGTTGAGCGCGTACACGCGCTGCAGATTGGCGTGATGATTGAGGCTCGACTTCAGGTTGTAGCGCAGGATCGAGCCAAGGGTCTTGCGAATGTGGGTGGGGTCAAACAAATCTCCCAGGCCGGCAATGGTGGCCATGTTCTGCCCGATCAGCTGGTCGACGAAGCAGCCCTCGCCAAGCTGGAATTGCGGATGCAGGGTGTCTTTGCTGCCGTATCCCTCACGCAGGCGGCTGGCGATCTTGTCCGCCGGTACGCCGCGTATCTGCTGAACGTAGTACTCGCCGTTGAACAGATTCGCGTCGATCCAGCGGCTGCCCTGCTCAAACATGCGATTGCATTCACCGGCCAGGTCCTTATCGCCCATGGCTTCGGCCATCTGCGCCGTGGCCCGCAGCGCCGCCAGATACCAGCTGCTGCACATGGAGTTGGGACCGTAGAATTCGACGTCGTAGGTGTTGTGCTGCACGCCATCCATTACGCCGAATTTGCGCTCGTCCCAGCCGCCGGGGCGCCACGCAAATGCGAGTGCCCGCTTGGCCGCGGGCCATTGACGGCGCAGCCAATCGTCGTCGCCCAGCAGGACCCAATCGAAATACAGCTTGACGATCTGCCCCATCTGGCCGTCCGCTGCAGCCGCTCCCCAGTGCTCCTTGCCCAGGGGCAGCTTATGGCGAAAATCCATGTGCCCCTCGGCATCTGTGCCGTAGCCGAAGTTGGTCTCGCGCATCGAGCGCGCCAGTGTGGGAAACAGAAACTGCGTGACCATCTCGTAGTTCCACACATGGGTGCAGGTGCCGGGGCCAAGGCCCTCCTTGTCGCCGCAACCCTCGAACGCATGAAAGCTGCCGTCGGCGATGCGGAAGCTGGTGTTTGACACCAGTGTGGTCAGGTTGGCGCTGGCTGCGTCCTTCACCGCCTCGGGAAGCGTGGACTCCTTGAGAGCGGCAACAAAGGCTCGCGTTCTCTGTTCCAGCTCCTTCAGGTTGGCGGTCACATGCTCGGCAACGGCCCATGCGTCCTTGAACTGCGCGCTGTAGTAGTTGCCGAGCAGCGCGTTTTCCTCGCCTGCCGGAGGGTCCCATCCGCACCGCTTCGGCGTGCGGTTAGGAAAATGCCAGGTGAGCAGGAAGCGGAATGAACGAGTGGCGCCGGCCGGAATTTGCTGGCGAATTGAAACGGAGCCGACAGGCGTGGAAGGATCTTCGGCTTTGCCCAGGCTTCCGGTCTTTGAAAACTCATCGAACCAGAAGTGCTGCGGCGGATCGAACCATGAGGTGCCCTGCCACTTCGACAACACTTCAGCCTTGCCACCCTCCGCGGGCAACACAGCCAGCACGAAGGAACCCTGCATGGGATCGTCAGCGGCCAAGGACGGATCGGTCATGAAAAGGCCCGCAATGCCCGATCCCGTGCGCG
>JBEKEQ010000098.1:0-15878 GCA_050013735.1 Occallatibacter sp. | reverse complement strand
GCCGGTAACGATGACACTAAACGCGCGGCAGCGCAGCCGATGGAGCGCATCGATGTGGCCGGCAGCGTACTCGATTTCCAAACCGGCAGAGGCAAGCAGTTCACCGATTTCCCGGCTGACGGGGATCGGACTGTCGATAATGAGGACTCGGCTCATAGCGACCTCTCAGGGGAACGGTTTGATTTTAGACGATTGCCGGAACAAGATCAGCCTTCTTCTACGTCCTGTTGACCGAAAGCGTTTCGTACGAGATTAGTCAATGAATAGCGGATGGCCCTGGCCTTGCAAGTTTAGTAAACCAAAGATGAAGGAGTCCAGACCCACGCACTCGAGGAGCGGGGACTCCACCGCAGGGCAAAGGGCCGCAGCCAATGTTCTCTCTTTTGAGCATGGCTATAATAGTCGTGAATTCAGGATCGGAAGGGGGAGAGATGGCACAGGATAATGCCTCAATCGTCCGCGCCTTTGTGGACGAAGTGATCACAAATGGAAAGATCGAAGCAGCAGCGCACTACGTCTGGGAAGACGTGGTTGAGCAGGTTCCACTTCCTGGGCAGGGACCCGGACTTGATGGCCTGAAAGATATCCTTCGCGCCTTGCGTTCCGGTTTTCCAGACATTGTCTTTTCCATTCGAGAGCAGGTCGCGGAACACGATAAAGTAGCCAGTCGCTTTGAATGGACCGGCACTCACAATGGTGAATTTCTCGGCATCCCTGCGACGGGACGGCCTGTGCGCGTTTGGGGAGTTGTCATTGATCGCCTCGAGGATGGCCGTATTAAGGACACTCGCATCATTATGGATACTTTTGGCATGATGGCCCAGCTCGGCGTCTTGCCTTCTCCGCCCACACCCTGAGCAGTCGGTCCTTTTAAACGCCGCATTGTTCAGTAATGAGGTTGTGCCAGGTTAGCCGGCGACGCAGAGCCCGCACAATCACCAATCTTGTATCTCTTTGCGAATCCCCAACAAACAGCTATTCTCGAATCGCAGGCTTCAGGAGTTCCCCGATGCAGCTACGCATAGCCCATTTCCCCATTGCGGTCGCCCTGTTTTTTGGCGTGGCCGCGTTTAGCCAGACAAATTCCCCGGCGCCGGTGGCAGCGCTCTCAGCAGCGCCGGCCAGCAACTGGCCCACAGTGGAAGGCACGATCCGGTTGCCCAACTTCCGATTCGGCACGGGCGAGACGCTGCCGCAGCTTCGGCTGCACTACCTGACCCTGGGCACTGCACATCGCAACGCGGCAGGGCAGGTGGACAATGCCGTGCTCCTGTTGCACGGCACCGGAGGAGATGCGCACTCACTGCTGAACCCGCTTTTTTCAAATGTGCTGTTCGTTCCCGGCGGCGTTCTCGACATTCAGAAATATTTCCTGATCTTTCCCGACGACATTGGGCACGGGCAAAGCTCCAAGCCCTCTGACGGCCTGCACGCGCACTTTCCCGCCTACGATTACGACGACATGGTGCGCGGCCAGCGGATGATGCTGGACGAGATGAAGATCGACCACCTGCGCCTGATTCTTGGCACATCGATGGGCTGCATGGAGTCGTTCGTGTGGGGCGAGACTTATCCCAGCTTTGCCGATGCGCTGGCTCCTTTTGCCTGCCTGCCGGTGCAGATCGCGGGGCGCAACCGGATGATGCGCTATATGGCCATCGAGGCCGTGAAGCAAGACCCGGCGTGGATGGACGGCGAGTATAAGACCGAACCGATCCAGGGCCTGCGCACGGCCAGCGAGCTTGGGTTCGTCATGAGCTCGAGCCCATTGCAGTTGCAGAAGCGCGCGCCCACCCGCGATGCTGCCGAAAAGTATATCGACGAGGATCTGGCGCACGCCGTGGCCAACATCGATGCCAACGACCTGATTTACTACTGGAACGCCAGCCGCAACTACGACCCCAGCGCGCGGCTTGGCCAGATCACCGTGCCGGTGTTGTGGATCAACTCCGCCGACGACTATATCAACCCGCCGGAGCTGGGCATTGCCGAGAAGATGGTGAAGCGCATGCCCAACGCGCGCTTTATTCTGCTGCCTATCTCCGACGCTACGCGCGGCCACGGAACCCACACGGTTGCCGCCGTGTGGAAGGATTATCTGGCGGAGTTCATGCGGGCCACGGAGCCCAAGCCGTAAATGGCTCTGAATCGTCCGATCTTCGCATTTCAGTATTTGAGTGCGTATTCCCGCCCCGCTCTTATACTGGGATTGTGACGCCTCCGACAAACGAGGCCCAGCCCAAGTCGAGTTATTGGGTTGGTTTCCCCGGACTCTACTCGAAATTTCTCTCCTGGCTGATGCGGCGGATGCCGAACGAGCAGCAGCGTCTGCTGGCAGTGACCATCCTTGCCGGTGGACTCTGCGGTCTGGCCGCCGTAGCCTTCCATCTGAGCATCATGGGTTTTGAGTCGCTGTTCATTGACCGCGCCAACACCGCACCTGGACATAGCTGGATCTGGTGGACCATCCTCACTCCGGGTCTGGGCGGACTGGTTGCCGGTCTCGGCCTCACCTACTTTGCTCCCGCCGCGGCGGGCAGCGGAATTCCCCAGGTAAAAGTTGCCTACGCGCTCCGTTCAGGCCTTATCACTGTTCGCGAGACGATTGGTAAATTCGTGCTCTGCTCCATCCAGATCGGATCCGGCGCTTCGCTGGGGCTGGAGGGCCCTACGGTGCAGATCTGCGCCGGCGTGAGCAGCCTTTTGGCCCGCGCGGCCCGGCTCAGCCCACGGAACTGCCGGCGCATGGCCTCAGTGGGCATGGCTGCAGGCATTGCCGCAGCCTTCAATGCGCCGATTGCCGCCATCACCTTCACGCTGGAAGAGCTCATCGGCGACCTTGACCAGACCATGCTCTCCGGCGTTATTGTAGCGGCGGCCTTAGCCGCGGTTGTGGAGCATTCCATTCTCGGATCAAATCCTGTCTTCCACGTTAACCAGGTGTACACGCTTACCCACTCTTCGTCGCTGGTTTGGTATGCGCTGCTGGGGCTGCTGGCGGCGATTGTTTCTGTCGCGTTTACTGACTCACTGCTCTGGCTGCGTCTTCGCTTCAAACGCTTCACCGCGTTGCCGCGCTGGGCTCATCCAGCCATCGGCGGGCTGGCCGTGGGCTGCCTGGCAGTGGTCACGCTGGCGCTGTTTCATTTGAACGGCATTGCCGGCGACCCCTACAAGACCTTAACCCTGGCCCTGACCGGCTCGCTGGGGGTGCTGCCGGTGACAGCAATGGTGGTCTTTTGCGTCGTTAAGCTGGCCTCCACGGTTTGCTCCTACGCGAGCGGCGGCGCGGGCGGCATTTTTGCGCCGGCATTGTTCATGGGGGCCATGCTGGGGGGAGCGGTGGGCTACATAGATGTCTCCGTCTTCCACCACTCAGCCGACTCCATCGGCGCCTTTGCGGTGGTCGGCATGGGCGCGGTCTTCGCCGGCATTATCCGCGCGCCCATGACGTCTATCCTCATCGTCTTTGAGATGACCGGAGGCTATGGCCTGGTGCTGCCGCTGATGATTGCCAACATGAGCGCCTTTGTCCTTGCCCGCTACTGGCGCCACACGCCAATTTACGAAGCGCTGCTCGCCCAGGACGGTATTCACCTGCCGCATGGAACCGGCCCCCTGGACCCGCCCGCCGGCGCGCAGTTGCCCGCACCCGAATTGATTGAGGACGATGCGACCGCGTGAACGAATCCGCTCAGATAGGCGATCCAGATCGCAGCTTCAGCACAACGCCGGAGCGGGGCACAAGCCGCAGGGACCTCCGCATCAGTTCTTCAAGCCTGCAGGAGGTATAGGCTCAATCCCATCGCTCCCGATGCGGTAATAGGGATGGGTCTCAGTATTGAAAAGGGGGTAAATCCGGGTGTCTTTCGGCAGGGTTCTGTATTGACCTGTCTCAGCGTCGACCAGCAGTTGGCCGTTGTAGTTTCCACAATAAAGCACACTCAAGAGAAGAAACCTATCCCCGGGAAGGAACTCGCTCCACTGCTTCCTGTCGCAGTGAAAATACCCGTCCGATCCCTTTCCCTGCGACACTTGGAGGATTTCCCGCCCACGGATGCGAAGCGCGTCGATTCCGGTGCCCTCTTCAGTGGTCAGCAGCGCGCCTTTGGCTGGAAGCTCGGTGTCGGCATAGTGGACGTCCCAGAATGAATGGAAGGGCCGTTCGACAAAACCGGACGCAAGCTCGCCGAGTGGAATCGATGAGGATTTGGGTCCGCCGACCTCCCAGGTATTCGAACCATCGAAATACTCAAGTTGAAGATCGCCGTCCCCGATAGCTACCGAGAAGTAGATGCGGGAATGAGCTCCGAAAAAATAGTTGTGGGCTCGGAATGGCTTTAAGATTGGCTCGAGTGAATCGGTCATTGTCGAGTAGCGCCAAAGTTCGCCGTGTATCGAGAAAAGCTGCGAGCCCTTTGAGCGATAGTATTCGTCCTTGATGACGTAGAGATACTTGCCGTCCGGCGACCACTGAAAATCCTGATCGCGGAAGAACGAGCGGCCAATCGGCTTGAAGCTGCGATAGATGGAATCGACCGGAGCGACAAGCAGAACCCGGACAGGCTCGGATTGCACGATCTGAAGCTTATGGTCCACGACAACGGCAATATTGGCGCCATCGGGTGAAACCTGAAATTGATCGATATCCCCATGCAGGAGCACAGGTGCATTGGAGTCGATGGTACTGGAATACATCAGCCGATTGCCGATCGAGTAAAAGAATGGTCGAGAGGCCTCCGCTGGAAAGTCGGTGGGGTGAAAGTTAAGGATGATCGAATTCTTATCCCATGCCCACAAACCTGGAGCTAGCGCGCACGCCAGCTGGGCAATTGTGTATGCCGCGACGATCCAATTCCTCTCGCGCCGGTTCATCGGGGAGCCTCGACGAACAGTGTAACTCTAGCGCGGCTCCGCGTTGTGGAGGATCCGTGCGCGGTTGTACAGGAAGCAGGCGCGCACCTCAAGATACGGCCCATGCAACTCTTCAGGCAATGGCGGATATTTGGAGCCGACGAGAGCTACCCACGCCGCACGGTCCATAGCCGTGTCGCCCGAACTGCCCTCCAGAATCATGCTCCCGTCCTTCAACTTCCCTTTGGGACGCACCTTGAAGCGAATTATGACCTGCCCCGACTTCAGGCGCGGGGGGTTCACCTCATTGGGAATTAATGGACCCCATGTCTTTTCCGTCTCCTTGCGCAAGCTCTTCAACCATCCGCTAAAGTCCACGCCCTGCGTGTCGGAAAGGATTTCGAATCCAACACTGGAACTTCGCGGCGTTTCGGCATCAGCCTTAGCTGTGGGAGACTCCAGCTTCGCGGACTCAGGCGGCACAGCCTGCGCCTTGGCCGTTGACCCGGCCAGCAGGAACATGATCCCAAATATTAAGACAGGATTTCGCATCGGGAAAACCAACTTTCAGAATCACCGAAAACGATACGCCAGGCACCGGAGTGAGAACAAGCTACGTTGCTCCCGCAAAGTTGAATTCATTCCTGCCCTACTGCGGCTGCATGTTGTACATGAAGAGAGCGCGCAGCTCGAGATACGGGCCGTGGAAATCTCTGGGAAGCGGCGGGTAATTGGAGCCGGTAAGAGCGCCCCAGGCCGCGCGATCGAGGGCCGTGTCTCCGGAGCTGCCTTCGAGAATCATGCTCCCATCCATTAGCCGTCCGTTGGGGAGAACCTTGAAATGAATCATCACCTGGCCCGACTTGAGAATCGGGGGGTTCACTTCGTCGGGAATCAATGGGTCCCACGTCCGCTCTGTCTCATAGTGCCAGCGCTGCAGCCAGTTCCTAAAATCGACCCCCTGCGTGTCTGACAGGATCTCAATTCCGCCTGTGCCGGCCCCCGGATGGCGCGCCAATCCACCACCGGAGCCGAGATTGCCGATGCCGCCGGCGCCGGGGTTGCGCGACGCGCCCCGCATGGCATCACGAAGCTGGTCGGCCGGGTTTTGAGATCCCATGGCGAAGTTGGGCCGGGCGGGCACTGCGGCCGGACGCGGCGCCTCAAGCTGAGACTGGCTGCTGGGCGGAATGGGCTGCGAGGGCTGAGTGGGCGCCGGCGCGGCGGGCTGCGGCGCGGGCGCGGGGCTGGGAGTGGGGGGCGTGGCCCGATTCATCGCTTCCAGTGTCTTTTTGTCGACTCGTGGCTGCTCTTGCGGAACCGGCTTGATGACCACCTTGGGCTGCGGTTTGATCCGGGGCTCCGGCGGCGAATCGATGTAAGTGAAATCCTTGTGCTCCAAATTGGCTTTGCTCTTATCCATCACCTGTGGGACCTTGAAAACGTATTTGGGAATCCAGGTGACCGCAGAGAGCAGCGCAAGGTGGAAGAGGATGGCAATCCAGACGCCTTCGCGCAGCCGCGCCCAGCGGCGTTCGTCCTCGAGCTCGCCAATCATCTCGAGCAGCTCGTGCGTGTCGTAGTCTACCCAGCGCGAGCCGCGAACCACGGGAGACGACGGCTCCGGGTCCGATGGGCGCAAGGGCTCGTCCGGCAGCGGTGCGCCGGTCTGCCGGGTTTCCTCGGGCGGCCCTTTCGGCTCGTTCACACTGGTTGGCGTTTCGCTGGAGGGCATTCGTTCCTGAGGAGCCTCACCGGGCGCACACATCCACCCACCGGCTCCATCGCGAGTCCTTTCTATCTATTCTCTCATTCCTCCGGACGCCGTGCGCAGCGCCGAGGCCCTTACAATGGGTTCTGATGATTAAGACGGATGAGCACCCGGAAGGGGACCCGGTTTGAAAGCTGTTTTTGCCCGAATCATGGCCAAGTTCAATCTCCTGTTCCTGCCTTTTCTGGCCAAATTCGGCATTTGGGGGCTGGGTGCGCTGGCCCTGCTCGACTCCTCCACCCTCCCTGTTCCCATGGACGCGTTCGTGGCCTACTCGGTTTGGCAGGACAAGAGTCATTTCTGGCTTTATTGCCTGTCGGCAGCCGTCGGTTCCGCTCTGGGTGGGCTGTTGCCTTACGGCCTGGGCCGCGCGGGCGGCGAACTGTTCCTGCTCAAGCGCGTGAACCGCGAGCGCTTCGACCGAATGCGCGCCCGATTCGAACGCCAGGAATTCCTGGCTATGATGATCCCCTCCATGCTGCCCCCGCCCACACCCTGGAAGGCCTTTGTCTTTGCCGCAGGCGTGTTTGAGATGAGGGTGGCGCCGTTTATGCTTTCAGTTTTTTGCGGCCGCATGGTGCGCTGGCTGGTGCTGTCGCTGCTGGTGCTCAAGCTGGGGCCGGGCGCGGTGCAGCTGGTGGCGCACCACTCCCTCACCGTGGTGGCAGTCGTGGGCGGCCTTGCATTGGCTGGATTCGCCTTGTGGTGGATGCGGAGAAAACGCGCCGGGAAGCTGCTGGCGGAGTAGAGCCTGCTGGTACTAACCGTCAATCCAACAGCTTTTCAATCTCCGCGAGGTCGAAGCGGCAGGCGCTGCCGGGAAGATCGAAGGCCTCCGCGGGCAGCGGCTCCAGACTGCCCCCGCTATAGCGGAAATTCCGCCCGTTCGGATCGATAATCAGAATCGTCCGGATCCCCATCCGTTCATAGTCGTCCAGCTTGGTCATCATGCGAGCGAGCGTGTCTTCAGAAGAAAGAATCTCAAAGACAGCAATCGGGGGATGGGTGATGATTTGCTCGATAGGAAGGCTGCGATCGGTCAAGGTCACGTCGGGAACGCGATAATGGCCCGCAGTCACTTGAACTCTCAACTCAGCGGCGGCTCTGATATTCCATTCAATACGCCTGCCCCTGAAGAACTCCAGAATTGCCGCCTGCCAGTCTGCATGACTCCATTCGCCCATCGGTCTTGCCTCGATTACACCATCAACATACTCCGCGTCCGGTTCGTAGGAGCTTTGCAGATAGACCTCGACGGGCACTTGCGTCAACTGCGCTGTGGCTGCCATGGTCCCTCCAGCTACGAGAATTCGATGCAAGGTTTTTACAGCGCGGAATCCGGCCGGTTTGACGGGTCGTTCACTAGCGGCCTGTTCCCACAACCGCCTCAGCGGCCGGCGCACCATGCAACCTGCGGAGCAGCACCGGAACCCCGAAAGCCACGCCGCAGACAATCGCCGTCGAGATCAGGTCGTTGCGATAGAACGGCAATGCAGCCGCGAAGCAGGCGCTGAGACCGGCCAGTGTATGCGGATACGGATATGCCCAGCCGCCAACCCAAGTAGCGTAATTCGAAAGCACGAAAAACGAGGTCGGGCCGAGCAGCGCAGCCGCGGCCACGCGCACTACGCTGGTTTTCGTCTTGAGCAATATCAGCCCCAGCGCCATGGCCGCCACGTACCAGGACCATGTGATGGCGTACATTTGCCAATGGAAGGCGTAGTGATAGAAAGAAACCGTGAGAATGTAATCGGTGGCCATCAGCACTGCCAGCGGAGCCAGCATTTCGCGCCACGGCCGCCGCGCGCCGAAATAAAGCAGGGCCCCGCCCACCGCGGTGAAGTTGAACCACCCCGCATGGGGCAGCAGACGGCTGAGCACGGCAACCAGCAAAAACAGATAAGCGGCCATTGAAACCTCAATTTTTTTTGTTCCTGGCCGATCTCCCGGACCAGGGAAGGCATTCGGTTAAGAAACTACAAGCCTATGTTCATTCTGCGGTCCACGCGCCAGCCGGTCAACCGGAAATGTTTCACCAAATCAACAAATCGTTCCATTCGGAGCAAAATAGCCTTATCGCTGCTCTCGTCCGTCTATTGCTTCGCCGGCGTCGTCGCGGCCGTCCACGATGTAAACCCAGCCGCTTAGCGGAGTGCTGCCGCTTGATCTGCCGAGGCCCAGGAACGGGTACGCGAAGCGCAGATCGGTGAACTCGACCGTGGTCCATGTCCGGCCCGGCCCCAGTTCGGGCGGCTTCATCGCGGCGACTGGCTCCTGGCCAACATCCCGCACGACGGCCCATGTCCCCCAGTCCATATAGACCTGGCCCAGCGGGGTGCGTTTGGCGGCTTCAACGGCTGGGGTGTCGGCGGGCTTGTAGAGAACGTTCCGGCGCGGATCGCTCTCGATGTCGCCGGTGCGGGTGTTGATTTCGGCGGTCTGATAAAAATTGGCCGTTTCGAGGATCGCGTGCCAGCGGAACGGGTTGATGGGGTAGGGTTCCATCGCCAGTCTTTTCACGGGCTCTGCCGTGATCTGCGTGTTGTTGAGCAGGGCCGTCGCGCGTGCCTGCTCAGACCAGCGCCAGCCCCACAACAGCACCATTCCGGTCAAAGCGAAGATGGCCCAGCCGCGACCGCGAAAGGGCTTGCGGCGCGCGCCGATTTCACTGTCGGCAAGGCCGAAGATCCAGGGCATGACCAAAGCCGCAAGAAGCAGCGCCCACAGCACCGGCTCGGCAATAAACACAAGGTTCCCCGCGTACCATCGAGGATTGAACGGGAAAAACGGGCGCAGCCCGTAATCGTTGGTCCAGTCGAGCAACAAGTGGCTGAGTGCGGCGATCAGGGCCGTCAAATAGAGCCAGCCCCAATGGAGCGGCGGCGGGGGCGCTTTTGTGGGTTGGCCAGGAATTCCGGAGCGTCGCGCCCGCCAACCCTCCCGGCCCCGGTGCAGCAGCCAGACCGCCCCCGCCACCACCGCAGCCACCACCGGCGCGGCGATGAACGTGTGCGTAATGCCGCGATGATGTTTCAGTTCCTCCACGGGGCCGGCGAGGGACCAGAGAATATCCATGTCCGCGGCTTCGGCGGCCAGCACCGCGGCCAGCGTGGCGCAGGCCGTTTTGCGGTTCAGCCCGGCGCGGCCGATGCAGGCTCCAGTAAGAAAGTGGGTGATTGGCTCCATCGCGTTCTTCGACCATACTAACTTGCCCGCCAGCCTCTTATAATTCGACGAATGGGCGAGAGAACCAACCCACACTCGACAGCTGCACATCGCGCCGAAGAGTTGCGCACGGAGCTGCGCCGCCACGAGCACTTTTACTACGTTCTTGACGCGCCGAAGATCAGCGACGCGGAATACGACGGGCTGATGAACGAGCTCAAGCGCATCGAGGCCGCGTTCCCCGACCTGCTCACTCCCGACTCGCCCACGCAGCGCGTCGGCGGCAAGCCGGCCGAGGGGTTTAAGAAAGTACGCCACTCGCGCCCCATGCTCAGCCTGGACAACGCCTATTCCGCAGAGGAACTGGCAGACTGGGACCGCCGGGTGCGGGAACTTGCAGGAAGCCTGCCTGTCGAGTACACCACCGAACTGAAGCTCGACGGCCTGAGTGTGGCAACTCGGTATGAAGCCGCGGAAGGCGGCGGCGCGCGCCTTGCCAGCGGCGTAACCCGCGGCGATGGCCAGACCGGCGAGGACGTTACTTCCAACATCCGCACCATTCGCAGCGTTCCCCTCGCCATTTCCGCGGACCAACTGAAAAAAGCCGGCCTGCAGCAGGCATTTGAAGTTCGCGGCGAAGCCGTGATGCCGGAAGCCGCCTTCCAGCGCATGAACGAGGAACGCGAGCGTGAGGGACTGCCGCTGTTTGTCAATCCCCGCAACTCGGCGGCGGGCACGCTGCGAACTCTGGAGCCAAGCATCGTCGCAAACCGGCGCCTGGTATTTTTTGCTTACTTCCTGCTGGTGGAGGGTGAGTATTTTGCCGCCGGCCAAACGGCCACGCTCGATGCGCTGACCGCGTTGGGATTTCGCGTGAATCCGCATCGCAAGCTGGTCGACTCGGTGGAGGCAATTCTCGGCTTTATCGAACGGGCCGAGGCGGAGCGCACCACGCTCGGCTACGAGATTGACGGCGTGGTCATCAAAGTCGATTCTCACGCCACTCAGCAGCGCCTGGGCTACACCGGCCGCGCGCCGCGCTGGGCCATTGCCTACAAATTCACTGCACGCTCCGGCGTGACGCAGGTTCGCGAGATTACCGTTCAGGTGGGCCGCACCGGCAAGCTCACTCCCGTGGCCGAGCTCACGCCGGTCTTTATCGGCGGCACCACGGTAAGCCGCGCCACGCTGCACAACGCGGACTTTATTGAGCGCCTGGGCCTGTTGATCGGCGACTGGGTGCGCGTGGAGCGCGGCGGTGACGTGATTCCCAAGGTGGTGGAGGTGATTGAAGACGCCGATCATCCGCGTGGAACACAGGCTTTTCGCTTTCCTGCCAAGTGCCCGGAATGCGGCAGCGAAGTGGTTCGCGTAGAAGGCGAAGTGGATTGGCGTTGCGTGAATGCCAACTGCCCGGCGAAGCTGCGCGAAAGCCTGCTCCACTTTGGCCGGCGCAGCGTGATGAACATTGAAGGCCTGGGGGATGCGGTGGTGCAGCAGCTGCTCGACCGCGGCCTGGTGAACGGCGTGGCCGATCTCTACGGCTTGAAGAAGGAAGACCTGGTCGCGCTGGATCGATTTGCTGAAAAGTCGGCGGAATCGCTGTTGAAAGAAATTGACGGCTCAAGAAAAGCCGGTTTGGCGCGCGTTGTGATGGGGCTGGGCATTCGGTTTGTCGGCGAGCGCACGGCCGAGTTGCTGGCCCAGGAGTTCGGTTCCATCGACGCCCTCATGAAGGCGAACGCCGAGGAATTGGAACGCGTGGAAGAAGTTGGTCCACGCATCTCGCAGGCAATTCTCGAGTTTTTTGCGCAGCCCGCGAACCTGGCGTTGATCCAGAGCTTGAAGAATGCACATGTGAACATGACTGCCGAGAAGAGGCAGCGGTCGGCACAGTTGGAGGGGCTGACCTTTGTGCTCACCGGCACGCTGCCCACGCTGACGCGCGAAGAGGCCAAGGCAAAGATCGAAGCTGCGGGCGGCAAGACCGCGGGATCTGTGAGCAAGAAGACCAGCTACGTGGTAGCCGGTGAAGAAGCCGGCTCGAAGCTTGAAAAGGCTCTTGAGCTCAAAGTCCCGGTGATCGATGAGGCCGGGCTGTTAGCGCTGCTTCAGGCGTGATTGAGAATTGACAGGCGCGTTTTCCGGCTTTTCGTCTAGGAAATGGAACGCCGTCGAACGGGGACGGCAGGATGGCGGCCGTTGGCGCGCATTTCGCGCTCCCGCTCCCGCTTCCAGGCTTCAGCCCGCCAGTTGCGTGAAGCGAAGCTGGGTGGCTCGTCGGCAAGGGGCGCCGCGGGCGCGTCAGCGGGCGGCTTGGGAGTGACGGCGATCATTTCAATTGCAGGCCTCGACGGAGGACGGCTGGGCGCGATGGGGATGGGCGGAGAAAGCAGCCTTGCGGAAGATTCAAACTCTCCATACGCCGCATCCGAGGTGAGACTGGTGTCGGTCGCCGCGACTTGTTCTTCCACCGCGGCTTCCTCCGTAGCTGGCCGCGCGCGCGACGCCAGCGTCCGGGCCATGAACTCGTCCACCAGCTTGTGAAGGCAGGTTTGCCCGCAAAGGTGCTTCGACCCCGGGCGCAGGCGGTTGCGCGAGTTCCATCCGCTCACCCGCAGTTCCCCTCCCTGGTCGTAGGCCACAAACCAGTGGTTCGTCTGCTTCTTCTCCGTTCCGCAGATGTCGCACGATATTGCCTGCCGGATCACTGCATCTCCCTCGCTCCGCACAGTCTTTCCGCGGCTTCATTGAGTCCGGCCTTCCCGTTTTGTGTCGATGAGCAGCTCGCAGGCTCGCTCTTGCCCTGGCCACGCCAGCGCAATTAGGAAGCGGTCGGATTTCCCTTCCTCTATTTCATCGTGTATTGAGGAAAAGAGATCAGGGGGATGAGAAGGGAATCTCAATTGGGGTCAATTCCGGACAGACGGCTGCGAAACTGTCCCGGAACAGAACAGGCGCGCAGCGTGAAGACAATCAGCAGCAACGCCGATTTACTGCCGCGGAGCGAAATACCCCTTCTTGGCGCGCACCTGGTAGCGCCGGTCGTTGCAATAGAGATAGATGGTTCGGAATGCGCCGTCGTATTTGAAATCTGCCGGCGTATAGGTCAAAGCATATTGGCTGCGCAGTTCTTCTTCAATGTTGTGGAAACTGTTTGACATTTCCTCGACCGAAGGCGGAAAGAACACCGTGCCGCCGGTTTCCTGCGCCATTTGAGTTAATACCTGGTCGCCCTTGCCGCGGCTGGGCGTCCAGTTGGTGCTGATGGCATAAATAATCGTCTCCGCTCGCTGACACTCCTTGATGGCCTCATCGAGGTAGACGCGGCTCTGGTTGTCGTCTCCGTCCGACAGCAGCACGATGGCTTTACGGACTGGCTCCTGGCCGCGGGAAACGTCGAGCAGCTTGTCGCGACAGGCCGTATAGACTGCGTCGCGCAGCGCGGTGCCGCCGCCGGGACGCAGCCGGTTCACGCCCGTCTCCAAGCCGTCGATGTCGTTGGTCCAGTCCTGTGTAACCGTTGGCGTCACATCGAACCCCATGATGAATGCGCGATCGCTGCGGGCCTTGAGTATGTCGAGCAGGAACTCATCCGCCGACTCCTGTTCGAATTGAAACCGGGTGCGGATGGAGGTGCTGGTGTCAATGAGAATGCCCACGCGCAGCGGCAGATTGATCTGCTGGTGGAAGAAGTTCACCCTGGCCGGCGCCTTCTGGTCGTCGAGCAGCGCAAAGTCGCTCTCCTGCAGGTTGGGAATATAGTGTCCGTGCCTGTCGGTGACGGTGAAGATGAGGTTGACCTCGTTGACATTCAGCGGAATGATGGGGATGCTTGCATCCGTCTGCGGTTGGGCGGGCGGGGCCGGGGTCTGCGGAGCCGGCTTGGTTGGGGCTGCCGCGCCAGTTTGCGGCGCCGCCGGGGTTTGCTGCGCCGTCAGAGCGGCCGGCAGAAACGCCGCCGCCAGCATAAGACCTGCAATCTTTCTGTTCATAGCTCTCTTATTTTACCAACCGTGCCCGCCTTACCGTCGTTCCCCCGCTCATTCAAGCCGTTCCCCCGGCTACGCCGCCCACGCGGCCTTCTAACCGCTCAAGAAATAGCTGCAGTTCCTCCGGCAGCGGCGCCTCCAACTGCAACAACTTTCCTGTCTTCGGGTGCGGGAACTCAAGCCTCGCCGCGTGTAGAAAGTTCCGTCCCAACCTCAGCCTTTCGGGAGCGGCTTTTCGCCGCGCGGCCTTGGATTGCGCCGCCTGCGAAGCCGCCTGATCTGTGAGTTGTCCCGCGCCGCCATAAAGCGTATCCCCCACCACGGGGTGACCGATCGACGCCATGTGCACGCGGATCTGATGCGTGCGGCCAGTCTCGATGCGTACCTTTACCAGCGTGAACTTGCCGAACCGGTTCTCTAGCCTGCGCACCACTTCGTAGTGGGAAACGGCCGAGCGCGCGTTTTCCTGGGGCTTCGCCGTCATACGCGTCCGCCGCAACGGGTCGCGCCCCACGCTCGCATTGATGGTGCCCTTCGCCCGCTCCACGGCGCCTTGCACCAGCGCAATATAAGTCTTCTTGATCTGGCGGCTGGCGAACATCTCCCCGAGGGCAGCGTGCGCACGGTCATTCTTGGCCACCACGATGAGCCCGCTTGTATCTTTGTCGAGCCGGTGCACAATTCCAGGGCGAAGCTCGCCGCCGGTGGAGGAAAGCTTCTTGAAGCGGTAGAGCAACGCGTTTACCAGCGTCCCCCGGCTGCGCGCGTCTTCGTTCTGCCCTGACCCGGCGTGCACCATCATTCCCGCCGGCTTGTTGACCACCGCCAGGTCGGCGTCTTCAAACACCACGTCGAGCGGGATGTCTTCCGCAGTGGCCTTCAGCGGGGCGGGATGCGGCTCGCCGGTAATTGCGATCCGCTCGCCCCCGCGCAGCTTCATTGATGCCTTTTCCGGCTCGCCATTGACCAGCACATCGCCCTGGGCCATCAACAGTTGAACGCGCGAACGGCTCACAGCCTCACCCTGCGCGGCCAGGACCTGAACAAGAAACTGATCAAGCCGCTGCCCTTTTGCCTCAGACGGCACATCGATGGTGCGTGGTTCAGACATGGGCATCCTTTTCGTTGGTTCGACCGTTCTTGCGCTCCAGCAGCAATGCGCCCCCGGCCAGCACCATCAGGATCGCCGCTGCCTGCGGGCCGTCAAGCGCACCGCCAAGCAGCGCGCCGCGGCCCTCTGGATCGCGCCATAACTCGGTGATGTAGACCGCCGCGCCCATCCCCACGAGCCACAGTCCGGCCACGTCGCCTGAGCGTCGCCGCGCCGGCAGCAACACCAACAGCAAAATCGAAAGGCTCAAGTAAGCCAGCGCCGCGTACGCCTGCACCGGGTGCAGCGGAATTCCCAGCGGAGTCCCGCTCCAGCGCGCGGCCAGTGGATTGGTGCAGGTAACGGCCCAGCGCAGTCCGCTCCCGGCTTCCATTCCGTAGCCCGAGCCCGCCAGCAGCGCGCCCAGTTGCTCGAACGCCAGACCCAGCGCCAGTGGCGCGGCCAGAGCATCGGCCGTCGAGGCGAGCGGCAAATGGCGCCAGCGCGCATAGGCTGCCGCCGATGCCGCCCCTGCCAGCGCTCCCGCTGCCGCCAGCAGCGGATGATGGATCATGGCCAGCCCCAGCATCCACTGCGGATGAAGGCGCAATTCGCTCCAGTTCATCGCCACCAGCAACAGCCGCTGTGCCGCAAGGGCCGCAAACAACGACAGCACGCAAAGGTTCCAGACTTGTGCGCCATTCAACTTTGCAATGCGCGCCGTTCGCTGCGCCAGAAACAGCGCCAGCAACGCGCCCAGCGCCGACACTGCGCCGTAGGACGGAATCAAAATTGCGCCGATGTGGAAGAGGACTGGGTGCACCTGAGTAAGAATAGTCCCTCAGGCGACGAGGAAGGTAGAATCCGACCCACTGGGCCGTGGATGATGCGCTGGTGAACCCTTCCTAAGAAGGTGGAGCTCTCCGCGGTTCATTAGGCATTCCGGACTGGCGGACACGGCACACAGAACCGATTGTCGAGTTGAGCCCCTGTTCATTGAATGTTG
>JBEKEQ010000097.1:0-16058 GCA_050013735.1 Occallatibacter sp. | reverse complement strand
TGAGGACATCTGCCAAATCGCCCCGGAGTCCTGCTCCGCATGCAATCCGCCATCATTCCCACAAAGAATTACTGCCTGACCGCTTTCCGCGCAGAAGCTCCTATAAGAGCTCCCCCGGGTGATCATCATTTCAGGATCAATGCGGTGCGACAGGTGCTTTCCTCAGGTAATGCCCTTCCTATGGGAGCCCTCGCCGCTTGCAGCCAGATAAGAAATGAACGGTGCGGTTTTAAGCTTCCTTACTCTGCGGCGAGCTCGCTCTACCCGTTCCGGGTGGCTCGCGTCAGCCGCTTGATAGGCAAGTTCGATAGTACAGCCAAGCCCCTCGGATGGCAAGTGAACTTTAGAGTCATCGGGCAGTGAAATCTTCACCCCGCGCTCAAACATTCCCAAACATGCATAAACGCCACTCTCAAGAGAGTGGCGTTTCGCGGTCCGGCGCCGGTCACTGGCCTCCCAGTCGGCATATGGACGGTGGCTTTTTCCACCGCACCTATTGCAGTTTTACCCGGCCGGGTCATCCTTTTTTGGGAGCCGCTCGATTGGCGGTTTCTCTTGCCGGGTATCTGCTGTTCTTTGGGCTGAACGGAATTCTTCCCGAGCAGCCGGTCATCACTGGCGCTTATCTACAAGCAATCCGGGTGCCGATCGCGACATTCAGCTTTTTCAATGACTTGAGAAACAAATCTCGCCGCAATATTCTGCATTCTAGTAGACCAGACGAAGAAATTATCCCAAAAGCCATAGATGGCCGCCTCACCGCTGGCAATTCGGACAGTAATGGGTTCCGCGACCGGCCACCAAGATTCGCCGTATCGGCGTCTCGCAGCGTCGGCAGGGCAAGCCCGTCCGCAGATAGACGCAATGCTCAAGCTGAAAGAAACCCCGCACCCCATCCGCATCTACATAGTCAGACACAGACGACCCGCCCAGCCGGATCGCATGCTCCATCACCTTGCGAAGCGCAAGCCGCAGCCGTTCAAGTTCCGCTCTGGTGAGCCGGCCCGCGCTCCTGCGCGGCCTGATCCCGGCGTGGAAAAGCCCTTCGTCGGCATAAATGTTGCCCACTCCCGCCAGCAGTGTCTGGTTTAGCAGCGCAGCTTTAATCGCCAGCCGCCGGCCGTGAAACAGACCCGCAAATTCCTTTGTCCCGATCGAAAGCGGCTCCGCGCCCGTTGCGCTGAACTCCTCGGAGCGTCCAAGATCGCGAAATTCCAGCCGTCCAAACCTGCGCGGATCCACAAAACGCAGTTCGCGGCCGCTGGCAAGGCTGAGCCGCACATGGGTATGGGCGGCCACGGGACCATTCGGCGAAGTCACCAGCAGGCGGCCCGTCATCCCCAGGTGCACAATCCACTGCGCGTCGGGCGCTCCAGAGCTCTGGCCCGCAACACCGTCGCCCGCAGGCCCCAACTCGCACACAATGTGTTTACCCGTGCGATGGACGGCCAGAAAAACTCGGCCTTCAAGGCCTTTGCCCTGTCGCCGCGGCGGCGTCTTGAAAGGCTCCTTGTGCGAGCTGAACCAGGCCGCGACAATCCGATCGCCGCGCACCCGTTCGTGGACCCCGCGGGCAATCGTCTCCACCTCAGGCAGCTCAGGCATCCGTTCATTGTAAAAGAATGCGATCCCGGCAAACGATCCAGCGTGGCGCCTCTAGCGTTCGCATGAAAAATGAGCCGTCATCTTGGGCGACCGAAGAGAAGCGCAGGGAGTCGAAGGACCTGCATTTCGGAAGACCAATTTTCACAATCAACTTCAGAGGTGCGGCTCTACACCGCGCGTTCCACAAGGGGATCTTCTTCCTCAACTGCCCGAGCGCGAGCCCGTCCCCACTTCTCTAAATAAACCAAACCCAACCCCAGTCCGGCAGAGAAGACTCCAATCGACGAGTACTCGTACAGGTTCAGCTTGCGATCCTCATCCCGAGTCTGATAAACAACCACGCCGTGAATATTCCGCGGAGTAACTCGCATCTCATCCGGCGCCGGATAGGTGGGCATGGTGTCAAGATAGTGCGTCGAAATCATTGCGCAAACAATCAGCCCCGCCAATCCGGGCAAAAGAAACAAGAGCGAAAAAAACTTGAGTGTCGCCAACTGCCCGGACTTCATGCCACTCATCTTTCGCCTGCTTCCTTGCGCCAAATGTTCACACACTCATCAGATAGCTCTGACACACGTGTAACAACTGAATTATAGAGAGGCATCGGGGTGCGCAGAGCAGAATTCGAAAGGGAAACACGATAACTGCTGGAAAGGAGAGCGACTCAAAGGTAACTCGCGAATCACCATGAGTTATCTGCGTCGATGTTACTTCCCGCAAAATGACCTCGATAAGAAATGCCGAGGCTGCGTCTATCTGGGTTCGCCTGGTTCGCGAATCTTGCTCGCCTCAAAGCTCACAATCTTCCACTTGCCCCGCGCATCGCGCACATAAACGCGGGTATAGCGAAAGCTGCCCGAGATATCTCCTTCGCCCGTCGTACCCTGCACCTCGGCCTGGGAGGTGACCAGCGCCGTGGTTCCATAAAATCGCACTTTCCGGTCGGTCACATTGAGCGTCGTAAAATGCACCCGCCCAGAGCGAAGGTTGGCCAGGGCCTGTTCCTTGTTCTGCACGGTTCCTGAGGCAGTAATGGCCATGTAATCATCGGCAAGCAGGGGATCCATGGCGGCGGTGTTTGACCTCAGGATCGCACTGCGCCAAGCCTCCTCGAGCTGGTCAATCTCGTGGCGGCTTTCGTGCTTCTGCGCCCTCGGCATTCCGCCATGAGCGGCACTCGCAGAGGGAGTCTGCGCGTACACCGAAATCAGCATCACACCCAGCGCCATCGGCAGGCTGAGAAATTTTAAGCGGTTATTCGCGTGGCCCAGCATAGACGTATGGGATAGTAGCCTTGGGTGGGCCTGCCGGTCAATTGGCCTGGATTCATTCCAAGCCAGCCATGTTCCATCGTTGCCCTGGAGCTTCCCAAAACCGGCCGTTTATCCCGCCCAGACACTCACGCCGGTTGGACGGAGCCGGTCTTCAAACGAGAGCATTGAGATTTTCCACGTTGCGCTCCCGCATCTTCTGGTAGAGTCCTCCCACCGCATGCTTCTTGAAGTGCTCCGTCTCCCGGTGCGCCGCGTGCGCCTTGGTGTCTCGATATTGTTCGTAAATCAGCACCGTGTCGGGTTCACCCTCCACCAGGTGCGGAATGTAGGTCACGCATCCCGGCTCCTGCCGCGAAGCCTCGGCCAGCAATCGCAACGTGTCGGCCACATCGGCGCGATCTTCCTGGGCAAACGTCATACGAACAATAAAGCTGACCATAAACTAGGCTTCTCTCCCGCTTGAGCATCAACGCCCAGCGCTTCTGCTCTGTGTTGCTCAGTCTGACGCATGGATTTCGTCCAAAGCGGCGGCAAACTCCGGCAGCACCATCGTCTGCTCCCGATCAGGCCCGGTTGAGACCATCCCGATCCGTGCTCCGCTCTCCCGCTCCTGAAAGCGCAAATACTCGCGCGCCGCCAGGGGCAGCTTGTCAAATTCAGTGATTCCGTCGGTCGGCTCCCGCCAGCCCTTCAGCGTGGTGTAGCGCGGTTTGATCTGCTCCAACCCCTGCACGTCTGCCGGAATTACGTCGGTGACTACGCCGTCAATCTCGTAGCCAATGCAAATTGGAATCTCGTCCAGCTCGTCCAAAACGTCCAGCTTGGTCACCACCAGCCACTCCGCCCCGTTCACCTGGTTCGAGTAGCGCAGCAATGGAATATCCAGCCACCCGCAACGCCGCGGCCGGCCCGTCACCGCGCCGTACTCGTGTCCACGCGCCCGCAAGTGGTCGCCCGCCGCGTCGTGAATCTCGGTCGGAAACGGCCCGCCACCAACCCGCGTCACATATGCCTTGGTCACCGAAATCACCGTGCCAATGGCCGTCGGGCCCACGCCGGTTCCCGTGGCCGCCCCGCCCGCGGTGGCCGACGAAGAAGTCACAAAAGGATAGGTCCCATGGTCGATGTCCAGCATCGTCCCCTGCGCGCCCTCAAACATCACGCTTCCGCCTTCGGCCAAAATGTTGTTCAGCAGTCGCCCGGTATCCGCCACAAACGGCCTCACCTGTTCTGCTGCCGCGGCATACTCCTCAAACATCTGCGCCGGATCCAGCGAAGCTGTCCCCGTCCCAAACAGCGCCCGCACAATCGCGTTCTTCTCCTCGCACGCGGCCTCAATGTGCGTCTTCAGCAACTCGGGCCGCAGCAGGTCCACCACCCGCAGGCCGCTGCGCGCCATCTTGTCTTCGTACGCCGGCCCAATGCCGCGGCTGGTGGTTCCAATCTTCTTTCGCCCCGGCGCGCTCTCAGCCGCCAGTTCGATCATCCGGTGGTAGGGCAAAATCACCTGCGCCCGGTTTGAAACATAAAGCTGCTCATCCACGGCCACGCCCAGGCCCCGCAGCTTGGCCACTTCGTTCAGAAAGGCGATGGGGTCAAGCACCACCCCATTGCCGATCACGCCCTTGCACCCCGGCCGAAGCACCCCGCAAGGAATCAGCTGCAAAATGAACTTCTGCCCGCTATGGATCACGGTGTGCCCGGCGTTGTGTCCGCCCGCGTAGCGCGCCACAGCGGCAAATCGCTCGCTCAGCACGTCCACAATCTTCCCTTTGCCCTCGTCGCCCCACTGGGCGCCCAGTACGACGGCCGTCTTAGCTCGCATTTCGCTCCGCTTTCTAAAAACCTATCCGCTTCACACTGATACCCCGGCCATCCGCCAGATTTCAGCGGTTTTGGACAAGGCTGTGAGATCTCCGCCAAGGCGCGCTCCGCCTCCGTACGCACCATTTCAGATGATAAACCCTCAGCGCATTCCGCTATGAAACGGGAAAAGAGGATTCTTGAGCGATTATCCCGCATCCCCGCCGCAACTAACCGCCCAATGCCGGGTCTACGCTAGACATCCGTCGTGCTGCCGGATCCCCGATCGCGGGATGAGATGCGACCACCTGCTAGGAATGGCACTGCACGTGTCGCTTCGGGCTGGCCCCGTCAGGGCCACTGTGAGGGAACATGAAACCGCTGTCCGACCTGCATTTGCAGCACAACCCGTTATTCTCCCGCAACCTTCCTGTCACGCTGCTGTCACTCCTGCTTGCGCTCCTGCCTGGACGCGTCCTGGCCCAGCAGGGATGGCCCCAAAACCCTCAATATGCCTACGGCCAAACCGCTCCTTACCCCAACCAATACGCCCCCAGCCAACAGCCCTACTCACAGCAGCAGACCTACGCCCAACCCTCGCCTTACGCTCAGCAGCCCTATCCCGCCATTGATGACGAACCGAACCAGAGCTATAGCCAGGGCTATCCCCAGCAGGGCTATGCTCAACCCCTCAGCGCCGATCAACTTGAGCAGCTAGTCGCTCCAATCGCCCTCTACCCCGACGCGCTTGTTGCCCAGATGCTGGCCGCCGCCACCTACCCCGCCCAGGTGGTGGGCGCCGACCACTGGCTCCAGTCGCAGGCCTATCTTCCTGCCGGCCAAATCTCCTACGCGGCCGACGCACAGCCCTGGGACCCAAGCGTCAAGGCGCTCACCGCGTTTCCCCGGGTTCTGGCCCAGATGGACCGCGACATCGCCTGGACCACCGACCTCGGCAACGCCTACTACAACCAGCCACAGGACGTGCTGCAAACGGTGCAAGTCATGCGCGAGCGCGCCGAGGCCGCCGGAACCCTCGAGAGCACCCCGCAGGAAGCCGTCAGCTACAACCAGGGCTACATTGAGTTGGCGCCGCCCGATCCCCAGGTGGTCTACGTTCCCGCCTATAACCCGTGGGACGTCTATGGCCAGCCGGTTCAGCCCTATCCCGGCTTCTCGCTGCTCGGCTCGCTCCAATCCTTGGCCGGCTCAGCCCCCGTGCGTTTTGGGCTGGGTATAGCCATGTCCGCCTTCAGCCATTCGCCCTTCGGCTGGGCTGGATGGGCTCTGAACTGGCTCACCCAATCCGTCCTCTTCCACCAGTCGAACTACACTTCGCACAGCACCTCGGTGGCTCATTGGGCGTCGCCGCGCGGCGGTTCCAGCTTCGCTTCGCGAGGGGGACCAATCTCCCGCCAGCCAGGCAGCCCGTACCGCCCCCAGCAAGGCTTCGCCAATAGCTATGCCGGCGACCGCGCCTATACCGCCAACCGCTCTTATGAATCTCCCAACCGCGGCTATGCCGGCAACAACCTTCGCCCCGCGCTGCCAACCTATGCCTACAACCGGCCCCAGCCGCAGGTGATGCCCGCGCGGCCTCAGCCCTACGCACGGCCCGGCGGATATGGTTCCAGCTTCTACGGGAATTCAACGCAAGCCTACGCCGCTCGCCCGGCGGCCCCATACGCAAGCCCGCAGCAATCCTTCCGCGCGCCCGCTTCCAACTACCAGCGCAACAACTACGCCCAGCGCTCCTATCAGGTTGCCAACAACCGCGGCTATGCCGAGTCGTTCGCCAAACCGGAAAAATCCGGCGGCTTCCACCTCTTCGGCAGCCACAATCAAGACAGATCCTACGGCAGCTACAAGGCGCTTAGGTACAAAGCCCCCAAGGGCTTCAAGGAGCCCAAAGAGCACTCACACGGCGGCGGCCACTCCGGCGGCCACGGTCATCGGTTCTAGGTCTGGTTCATCGCCCCACATACGCGTTTCTACATGCGCACTTGACTCTCTCCCTGCCCATTTTTGACAACTCTTCTCCGTCTTTCCTATAGTTGCCAACGCCAGCCGGTCAGCCGAAGGTCCGCGCTGCAGATTGCGCGCGTCAATTCATCCACGCGCCCATCTGCCATTTGGTCGTTGTATACAGAGAGGACTCCCATGCGATCCAACCGATTCACGCAATCCCTGCCGCTGACCCTCCTCGCCGTTCTTTTGGCCGCCGGCACCGCAGCGGCGGCGCATGCACAGACCGAGCCCCTGGCCGCCACGCCTCCCATGGGCTGGAATAACTTCAACCATTTTCAAAATCACGTAGACGACGGCGACGTTCGCGCAGCCGCCGACGCCATGGTGGCCAGCGGCATGCGCGATGCCGGTTACATCTATGTCAACATCGATGCATTCTGGGAGGGCCCACGCGACGCCCAGGGCAACATCACCTCCAACGCCCGTTTCCCCGACATGAAAGCCCTCGCCGACTACATCCACTCCAAGGGCCTCAAGTTCGGCCTGTACTCCGTTCCCGGTCCCACCATCGAGCAGTACAGCGACTACGCCGGCAGCTACAAACACGAACAGCAGGATGCCGATACCTATGCGAAATGGGGCGTCGACTATCTGAAATACGACCTGATGACCTACGGCAGGATCATGAAAAATGAGTCTGGCGGCGACCCGGAAAAGGGCGCTGAGCTCATGAAGCAGGCCTACGAGCGAATGCACCAGGCCCTGGTGAAAACCGGCCGTCCCATCGTCTTCAGTCTTTGCCAGTATGGTTTTGACGCAGTCTGGAAGTGGGGCCCGCAGGTGGGCGCAAATCTCTGGCGCACGACCGGAGACGTCAGCGACAACTACTACCGCATGGCTGAAATCGGTTTCTCGCAGGCAGGTCTTGCCCCGTACGCGGGGCCCGGCCACTGGAACGACCCCGACATGCTTGAAGTGGGAAATGGCGGTATGTCGCCGGACGAGTACCGCACCCACATGAGCCTTTGGTCCATCCTTGCCGCGCCTCTCATCGCCGGCAACGACCTGACCAAAATGACTGACGAGACCAGGAGCATTTTGATCAACAAGGAGGTTATCGCCGTCGATCAGGACAAGCTGGGCATCCAGGGAGACCGCGTCCACGCCGAAGGACCCTACGAAGTGTGGATGAAGCCGCTCAGCGACGGCGCCAAAGCAGTGGCTCTCTTCAATCGCAACGGCTACCCATATCCAATGACCGTCGATTTCAGCACCATAGGCTTCAACGGGCCGGTGCAGGCCCGCGACCTATGGGCTCACAAAGATCTTGGCTCTCTTTCAGGCTCGTACACCGTCAGCGTCGCACCCCACGGCGTAGTCATGCTCCGTCTTTCGCAGTAGCCCACGTGGAGAAGAATCTTCGAGAGCTGCGCCGACCCGCGTAATCATCCCCGCGCGCCCCCGCCCGGCTCCCGATGAGGCGCAGCCACTTCCCCCGCCAGCATCAACAGTGCCCCCACAATCCACAACAAGTGCCCAATCAACGGCACGAGCGGCGCAAGATAAAAATAAATCCACGTCGCGATCATGAACAGCACGATCACTGAAGCCACAATCCGCCGCGGCCAAACCAGCTTCCGGCCAATCAGAAGCAACAGGTAAAGCAGCATCAGCGGATTGATCCAGCCGCTTAGGATGGCCAAAAAATCCTTGGTATGCCACAAAGCCGGACTGAACGAATTCACCAGCGTGACCCAGGCGCAGAACGCCCCCTTATATGTATCTGAAGCTCCCGCTGCAGCCGGCTGCCGGACCGCGGGAAGAAAAAAGGCAATAACAAAAATGCAAAACCCCACCAAACGCGCTGCCAAAATCGCGCGCGAAACACCAGGAGTGCGAACAGACTGCGACATCACCGGCTCCTTACCCGGCCGAGCAATGGCTGCCTGCAACCCCGCTCAACCCGGAACAACTATTTTAAGCAACTGTGCGGAGCGCTGCTTCAGAGACTCTGCACTGTAAGATTCCGATCATCCCGTCTGGACCCGCCAGAAAAATCTCCGTGCCCCATCCATCGCGTCCTTTGCGATGCGTGAAAAACCACGAACCGCCGGGCCAGCCGGTCACAGAATTACTCGATGCACCGCCTACCCACCCACCTGCGCAAACGTGTACGGCCCCTCCGGCACCAGTGCCACGCGCGAACCCGCCGCCAGCCCATCCAGCGTTGCCGCCACAGCCTCGTCCAGATGCTCAAAGGCATTCGCGCCCAGGCTGCCCAACTGTCCCTTGTTCACTCCCGGCGTAAAAAAAAACAGCTCGTGCTTCATTCCCACCAGCGCCACCTTTTCAATTTGCCACTGGTCCACTTCAACAGCGGTGTCTTCAATCTCGTGCAGGTAGCTGTCA
Source organism: Occallatibacter sp. (assembly GCA_050013735.1). Lineage (GTDB taxonomy): Bacteria > Acidobacteriota > Terriglobia > Terriglobales > Acidobacteriaceae > Telmatobacter. The sequence continues at coordinate 6,999 of JBEKEQ010000097.1, read as the reverse complement.
TACCCGGTCACTTTCGCCAACTTGCGCGCAAATTCGGGTGACCCCACCCCTTCCGCGCACTCTCCCACCACCAGGATTCTCCCTCCGGGCTTCACAATATGTTGCGCCGCGGTAATGCCCTTGGTCGCTTGATAGAAAGTCAGGTCCAGCGGATACCCGGCCGCGCTGGTGATCGCCGCATCCACCGGCTCCTCCAGCTTCTCCAGGCACGTGGCCACCAGAAACTCCACCCCGGCCGCGTGCGCCTTCACCGGGTCGCCGGCAAAAACTCCTGAAATCTGCCTGTCCTGCGTCAGCGTCACATCCACCATGAAGTCGTGCCGCGCCATGCGCGCAATCTCCAGCAACTCCGCGTGCAGCGGATTGCCGGCAATCGATCCTTCCGTCGCCAGCGGCTCGCGCATAAAGCTGGGCGAGTGAATCACCTTGATGGTCTCCTGTGCCGCCAACCCCGGAGCCACCAGCTTGCGCCCTCCGCTGAAGCCCAGCATCAGGTGCTGCTCAATAAAGCCCAGCGTGATGTGCAGGTCGGCCGTCATAAACCGCTCGTCGATATACACCGGGGTTCCCCGCCGCGTCTTCCCCAGCGGCCGATGCTCCTCAAATGCCCGCGCATTGTGGCTCACCACGCGATAGGCCGCCGCAATCTCCGGCCCCACAATCATCTTCACCTCGTCTTCCGTTGCCGCACGATGCAGCCCGGTGGCAATGAGGATGGTGACGCCCTCCTTCGGAATCCCCGCCTGGTGCAGCCGCTTCAGCAGCGGCGGCAGGGTCGTGCGGTTGGGGGCAGGCCGCGTTATATCGCACACCGAAATTGCCGCGGTTTTCTTGCCCGCCGCCAGAGCCGCCAGTGGCTCAGCGCCGATCGGGTGGTCGAGCGCCGCAGCCAGCGCCGCAGCGGAATCTTCCAGTGCAGTTCCCGACCGGCTCTTGATCACCTGGCACTTGAAAACGTCTGGAACCGAAACCTCAATACCGTTCTTGCCGAACGAAAAATGTGTTTTCATCTGTTTTTTCCCTGGGCGTCCGCGCAGCATGCCGGCGGAATCAGCCACGAGTCAACTCTAAATCTTTTTCCCGGCTGGCGTGGCTCACAGCCATCCCCACAAGTGCGCTGATACAATTTCCGGCATGAAAACCATTCAGTACACTTTGCCGCAAAGCCGGATTCCCCAGGCCTGGTACAACATCGCCGCCGACCTGCCCAAGCCCATGGCCCCGCCCTTGCACCCCGGCACGCTTCAGCCCATCGGCCCCGCGGATCTGTCCCCGCTGTTTCCCATGGCGCTGATTTTGCAGGAGGTCAGCACCGAGCGGGAAATCGAAATTCCCGGCCCAGTGCGGCAGGTGTATGCGCAGTGGCGGCCCTCGCCGCTCTATCGCGCACGGCGGCTTGAGCAGGCGCTCGACACTCCTGCGCGCATCTACTACAAGTACGAGGGCGTCAGCCCCGCCGGCTCCCACAAGCCCAACACCGCCGTAGCCCAGGCCTACTACAACAAGCAGGAAGGCACCAGGCGGCTCTCCACAGAAACCGGCGCCGGCCAATGGGGCTCCTCGCTGGCCATGGCCTGCGCCTTCTTCGGCCTGGAGTGCAAGGTGTTCATGGTCCGCGTCAGCTACGACCAGAAGCCCTATCGCCGCTCCATGATGGAAACCTTCGGCGCGTCGGTCACCGCCAGCCCCAGCACTGAAACCGAGTCAGGCCGCGCCATTCTCTCCCAGCACCCTGACTCCAACGGCTCTCTGGGCATCGCGATTTCAGAAGCCGTTGAAGTGGCCGCCAAGGACCCCAACACCAAGTACGCGCTGGGCAGCGTGCTTAACCACGTGCTCCTGCACCAGACTGTCATCGGCCTTGAAACCATTGAGCAGATGGCCCTCGCCGATGATGAGCCCGACGTGATTGTTGGCTGCACCGGCGGCGGATCGAACTTTGCCGGTCTGGTCATGCCCTACATTGGCCGCAACCTCAAAGGCCAGAGCCACGCCCGCGTAGTTGCCGTGGAGCCGGCCGCCTGCCCAACGCTCACCAAGGGCCGGTTCACTTATGACTTCGGCGACACCGGTCACCTCACCCCGCTGGTCAAGATGCACACGCTGGGCAGCACCTTCATGCCTCCGGGCATTCATGCCGGCGGCCTGCGTTACCACGGAATGGCTCCGCTGGTTTCGCACGTCATGGACCTGGGATTGATCGAGGCCACATCCGTGCAGCAGCTTGACGCCTTTGCCGCCGGCATTCAATTCGCCCGCGCTGAGGGCATCATCCCCGCGCCTGAAGCCAACCACGCCATCGCCGCGGCCATCCGCGAGGCGCTCGCTGCCAAAGTGGAAGGCATTCAGAAGACCATCCTCTTCGGCCTCAGCGGCCACGGTCACTTTGACATGCAGTCCTATATCGACTACCAGGCCGGCAAGCTCGAGAACTACGACTACCCAGCCGAAGAAATCGCCATGGCCCTCGCCGGCCTGCCCGCGGTGGGATAAATCGAGGAAGAATCGGAGGAACGCGAAGTGGATTCCAACTTGCCTTCTGCCGCAGAACCCGTCATCCCACGCGAACTCACGGGCCCACTGCCTCGAAAATCCCGCATCTCGGGAACCACTGGCCAGCCAACCGCAATCGCTGTGTTATTGGTGGTCGGCGCTGCTCTTCTGCTCTGGCTCAGCATCGACCACTTTCACCAAACCCAAAACAGAGCGGCGCTGCGCCTGCAGAGCACCGAAACCTTTGGCGAGGTTGGGTGGACGATGAAATCCGTGGTTCATTACACATTCACCGTCAATGGAACATCGTTCAAAGGCAAAGCGGTCATCCCGCGTCACATGCGGATTCGGGACTCCGATCCCTTCCTCATCCGCTACCTTCCATCGGATCCGACCATCAACCACCCGGCGGCCTGGGAGTGGTCTGAGTCTGGCGATTGGGCCAGGATCATCTCTCCGTCTATATTTATAGGGGTCGCCCTGCTCCTGTTTTTACTGATACGCGCGGACCGGCGATTGGTCGCCGAAGGCTTGCCCGTTGTCGCCGTCGTCACGGAGTGTTCCCGCAATCGGGGCAGAAGTGGCGGATTCATTGCCAAGTACGAATTCCGTACGGCAGATGGAAGTCCGGCCGCAGGGAGCGGTTGGTATGCGGACCCAAAGGAGGTCGGCGCGAAAATCTGCGTTCTCTATCTGCCCCAGAATCCGCGTCGCAACGGTCCCTACGCCTCGCTCAACTACCGCGTGGCTCAATGACGGATGCGGCGCCCGGTGGGTGACGCTTCGATTCTGAAACATCACTCGCTTTGTGGCTGTGTTCTAGAGCATTCTTCACGGTCTCCACAGACTCCCGTGCCCCACCCTTTCCGCTCTTTTCTGCGGAAAGGGTGGGAAACCGACCAACTCCAGGAACCTACCACTCCCGAAAATGCTCTAGACGGCCCCACCACCAATGCCATCAAGCGTAGTCAGCGCTTCCTCCGGCAGCTCCAGCGTCGCGGCCTTTAGATTCTCGCGCAGATGCTCCACCGACGATGTCCCCGGAATCAGCAGCACGTTCGGTGACCGATGCAGCAGCCACGCAAGCGCCACCTGCATGAAAGTGGCGCCGAGCGACGCGGCGACTTCGCCAAGCTCCGATGACTGCAACGGCGAGAACCCTCCCAGTGGAAAGTACGGCACATAGGCAATGCCCTGCGCAGCGAGAGCGTCGATGAACCCATCGTCGCCGCGCTGGGCCAGGTTGTAGAAGTTCTGAATGCAGACAATCTCCGTCATAGCTTGCGCCTCAGCCAACTGCGCAGCAGACACGGTGCTCAACCCGATGTGCCGAATCAGGCCCCGCTGCTTCAGCTCCGCAAGCGCAGTCAGCGGCTCTTCAAAGGGCTCGTCTTCAGGGCCGCTGAAGCCGCCGAGTCGAAGATTGACCACGTCCAGCGCATCCAGTGCGAGATTGCGCAAATTGCTGTGCACCGCATCGATAATCTCCTGCCGCGAGCGAGCGTGCGGCCATGAGCCGTCGCTCTCACGCCGCGCGCCCACCTTGGTCACGATGACCAGATCGTCCGGGTAAGGATGCAGCGCCTGCTTGATGATTTGATTGGTGACGTGCGGACCGTAAAAGTCGCCGGTGTCGATGTGGTTCACGCCGGAGGCAACCGCCTCGCGCAGAACGGCAATCGCGCCCGGCACATCGCGCGGAGGCCCCCAGACCACTTTCTTGCCGTCCCGCCCGGCAAGCTGCATGGCGCCATAGCCCACGCGCTTTACGGTCAATGAAGTATTGAGAAAGGTAAAGGTGCCGCCCAGATTTGTTTGATTTGTCATGCGTTTCCTCAAAAGTTGCCGGTTGATTGGTCAGAAACGAATGCTTACCTTCGTTAGATGAAAAAGCTCGGGATCAGGAGCTACGAATTGGCGGAAGCTTGAGAGTTCAGCTTTACCCCGCAGCCAGAATCGCGTCCGCAATGAGCGCAGCTTCCACTGCGGGTCGAACCGCGTGGACGCGAACGATCGAAGCTCCGTGCAAAATCGCGGCCACCAGCGCCGCAATGCTTGCCGTCTCGCGTGAATCGACCGGCGCCCCCTCGCCGCCGTGCAGCGGCGCCAGCGTCCGTCCGAGAAACGACTTGCGGCTGAGCCCGGCCAGCAGCGGACGGCCCAGCGCCAGCAGCTCCGCCTGCCGCGCCAGCAGAGCATAGTTTTCATCGAAGCGTTTGCCGAAGCCGTAGCCAGGATCGAGCACGATGGCTTCGCGTGGAATGCCCGCCTCGTCAGCCGCGGCCACACTTGCCGCCAGACCCGAGCGCACCGTGGCCAGCAATTCATCGGGAGGCAGTTGCGGCTGCACGCGCCACTCCTCAGGCCGTCCCCGCGTGTGCATCAGCACCACCCCCGCTTCGAACTCGGCGCAGACGGCGGCGATTGCCGGGTCCCAGAGAAATCCACTCACATCGTTGACGATCTCCGCACCGGCGTCGAGCGCGGCGCGCGCGGTTGCGGCTTTGTAGGTATCCACCGAAATCACTGCGTCCGGCCGCGTCCTTAAAATCCCTTCGAGCACCGGCAGCAGGCGCGCCTGCTCCTCGTCTGCGCTGACGGTCGCGGCGCTCACACCCGGGGTCCTCAGCGACGGATCTTCGTCGTTGGGGTAAACAGTGCCATGTACTGAACGCGCCGCAGCGCCCGTGCGCGAACCGGGCCGGGTGCTCTCCGCGCCCAGATCGAGAAGATCGGCTCCATCGTCAAGCAACCGCAGTCCGTGGGCGATTGCCGCTTGCGGATCGAGAAAGGGGCCGCCGTCGCTGAAGGAGTCCGGCGTAACGTTAACTACACCCATCACCAGCGTGCGCTGCCCCAGCGCGAGGGTGCGCGTGCGCAGCCGCCAGCTTGCGTCAATTCGTACAGAGCCGGTCATCTCTCAGTCACTCCTCGATTCATAACCTGAGCCGCAGCAACCCAGCGTCGTCCGGTCCTGCAATCAAGAATCCCTTTCCGATAGTACGCCGCAGCCTGTTTGTTATTTGTTACACTCCGGCCATGAGATTGAATCGGAAGACAGCAGCGATCCTGTTAGCGGGATTTCTGGTTCTTTCAGCAAAGCTGACTGCCCAGGCCCCGCCGCGCAGCCATGGCAAATCGCCGCATCCCGTTGCGGTTAAGCCGCAACTGGCCGATCGCATCAACGCGATCCTGGCCGAGCCGGCGCTTACCCATGCGCAGTTCGGCATTAGCGTAACCACGCTGGACGGCCAGCCGCTCTATGCGCTGAATGAGGGACGGCTGTTCACTCCGGCATCAAACACCAAGCTGCTGACCACGGCTGCCGCCTATGCGCTGCTGCCCGTGGATACGCTCACCTGGACCACCACCGTGGTGGCCGGCGGCGAGGTCGACGCTGGAGGAACGCTGCACGGCAACCTGATCGTGCTGGGATCGGGCGACCCCACGCTGAGCGCGCGCCATTATCCCTACCAGCCGCCGGAGCCGAAACCGGCCGTGAACGCCGCAGACGAAACGGAGAAGCAGCCGAAAGCCATGGACGTGATGGACCTCTTCGCCGAACAGGTGGTGCAAGACGGCGTGCGCGTGGTGGAGGGCAACGTGGTGGGCGACGACAGCTTCTTTCTCTACGAGCCCTTTGGGCCGGGCTGGGAGTGGGGCGATCTGCAATGGGACGACGCAGCCCCGATTTCCGCGCTCGCGTTCAACGAGAACACGGCAGAGCTCGCAATTGCCGGTGCAGCGCAACCAGCCGAGGGGGGCGCAAGCAAGACCGAGGCGCAGTGGACGCCGAACTTTGAATACTTTTCGCTCGAAAACAGCATGACGCCCGCTGCCGCCGGGCAAACCGCGCATCCGGGGTTGGAGCGGATGCCGGGGTCAATGATCGTGCGCGCCTGGGGAACGGCGCCGCCCGAAGGGTTTCATGAGGACCTGGCCGTGGAGGATCCCGCGGAGTTTACGGCCGGCGCGCTGCTGGTGGCGCTGCGCGGCCGCGGAGTCACGGTGAAGGGCGAGGCTGAGGTGGGGCATCGCCTTCCTGTTGGAACCGGCGCGTTTGCATCTGAGCGGTCAGCGCCCCTGCCCCTGCTGGCGCGCTCTGACCTGCGCACCGTTGCCGCGCCGATTGAAGACCGCAGGGTACTGGCCCGGCACGTCTCCGTGCCCGTCGCCGAGGATGTGACGGTGATCAACAAGGTGAGCCAGAACCTGCACGCCGAGTTGTTGCTGCGGCTGCTGGGAAAGGTGCACGGGGAAGACGGCAGCTTTGAGCAGGGCACGCGCGTGGTGAGGCAGTTCCTGGTCAACGCGGGCGTGGATGACGGCGACTTCTTTCTTTACGACGGATCGGGATTGAGCATGGACGACCGCATTGCGCCGCGCGCCCTTACGCGGCTGCTGGTATACGCAGCTCGTCAGCCATGGGGCGAGGCGTGGCGCAATACCTTTCCCGTGGCCGGAGTGGACGGAACGTTGGCCGGGCGTTTCAAAGATTCCCCGCTA
>JBEKEQ010000096.1:0-16204 GCA_050013735.1 Occallatibacter sp. | reverse complement strand
GTCGTTTGGCAGCACGTACCAGTCGCCTTTGTTGGCGAAGTTATTCATGAAGGGAAGGGAGAAAGTTTTGGTTGCGCCGCCGATGCCTGGGCCAGAGACAGTGACCGTGCTGTTGCTTACCAGGGGCGGAGGCGCGGCTGCAGCGTTTGCGCATGCGGCAGTAAATGCGAGAAGAAGCCCTGAGACAAACAGAACAGGGATTTTGAGCATGGTGCGTCAATCTCCATTTGCGGCGCCGGTTTCGAAGAATTGTATCGCTCCGGATGGAGATTGCAAGGCCAAGAATCATTCGAGCTGAATGGCCAGCGTTTGTGGATGGAAAGCCGGACGATTTGCAGCCGTTCATGCATTGTTCGCCGCGGTAAGAGCGTTGCATGTGTCCCGCAATTGCATGCTATGGCTTCACGCGAATGAGCAATATTGCTCAAAATTACGGCGCCCAGAATGGCCGTTCGCCAAAGGGCTGTGAGCATTTCTGCTCGGACAGATTAATTATCACGCGGTACTTTGACAATACTGCGTCCTGCCGAACTAACTTGCTGAGCGGGCAGGGCGACGAGATTTGGACACAGTGCCACCACCGCTGGACGAGAGGGTACAAATGCGTAATCTAAGAGTTGGAGTCATGTGCTTCCTGGCGACTTGCCTTGTCGCCCTTGTGACCGGATGCGGTCAAGAAACAGTGAGCATTCCAGGCGTGGTGTCAGTTACTCCCGCTCAAGGCGCTACCGGCGTGGCAGTCAACACAACCGTAACGGCGACATTCAGCGTGGCGATGAATCCGGCGACGATTACGGCCTCGAGTTTCACGCTGACGGGCCCCGGCGGAGCGGTACCTGGAACTGTCACGTACTCCGGCATGGTGGCAACGTTTACGCCGGGAGCTGTCCTTGCATACGGCACGACTTACACGGCGGCGATTACCAACGCGGCTGCAGCCCCCGGCGGCGCCGAGCTGCTTGGCAATTACGTGTGGACGTTTACCACGATTTCTCCACCGCCCACGGTGATATCCACGGTTCCTGCGAATGGAGCTTCAAATGTTCCCGTCGGCCAGGTGTTGAGCGCGACTTTCAGCGAGGCGATGAATCCGGCAACGATCAGCACAACGACCTTCACCTTGACGGGGCCGGGCGGGGCAGTTGCCGGGACAGTTACCTACGCCGGCGTGGTTGCGACGTTTACGCCCACGGCCAGCCTTGCCAACAGCGCCTCCTACACGGCCACCATTACTACCGGCGCGACCAGTCTTGCGGGAACTCCGCTGGCTACCGGCTATTCGTGGACCTTCACGACAATTACACCGCCGCCGATGGTGATATCCACGATACCTGTAAATACGGCTACGGGCGTGCCTGTGAGCCAGGTAATCAGCGCGACTTTCAATGAGGCGATGAGTTGCCTGCCATTCCCCGCGGCGGCGTTTGTCATCACAGGCCCCGGCGCGACTCCGGTTCCGGGCACAATTGGTTGCTCGGGCGCGGTGGTATCGTTCACGCCAGCGGCCAACCTCGCGTTCAACACTCTATTTACTGCCACCATCACTACTGGGGCTACGGACCTGGCGGGCACGCCACTGGCCAGCAACTACATGTGGACGTTTAGAACAGCTCCGGCGCCGACTCCGCCGATGGTCATCTCCACTGTGCCTGTGAACGGAGCCGTGAACGTGCCCATCAACCAGGCGCTAAGCGCAACCTTCAGCGTGGCGATGAACCCCACCACTATCAGTTCGACAAGTTTTACGCTCAAAGCGACGACAAGCGGGACTGCCGTAATAGGAACCGTCGCCTATGTCGCCGCCGGTTCGGTTGCTACATTCACTCCAACGGCCGACCTGGCGCCCACCACCGAATACACAGCCACCATCACTACGGGAGCCACGAATCTGGACGGCACGCCGCTGGCCCAGAACTACACATGGACCTTCACCACCGGGGCCCTTCCAATTGCCATTCCGCCGACAGTGATCTCGACGATTCCTGCCGACCTGGCCACGGACCAGCCTCTGAATCAGATCGTCAGCGCCACGTTCAGCGAACCGATGAACCCGGCCACGATCAACTCAACCACCTTTACGCTGACCGGGCCGGGCGCCACTCCAGTTTCCGGCCTGGTGGCTTACGCGTCGGTTGGAAATACCCTGACGTTTACACCCACATCGAACCTGGCGGCCAGCACCACGTTCACAGCTACAATCACCACCGGGGCTCAGGACCTGGCGGGCACCGGGCTGGCGGCCAACTACGTCTGGACGTTTACAACTGGGGCCGCTGTTGCCGTCGTTCCTCCGGAACTGGTTTCGACGGACCCCGCAAACGCCGCGACCGGCGTGCCTCTGAACCAGGCAGTCAGCGCCACCTTCAGCGAGGCGATGAATCCGTTGACCATCACCACTGGAACCTTCACGCTCGCGGGACCTGGTGGAGTTGCGGTGCTTGGAACGGTCTCTTACGATGCGATCGACTTCATCGCAACCTTCACGCCCACGCTCCCGCTTATCGCGAGCACCACCTATATCGCAACGATCACCAATGGAGCAACGGACTCGGCCGGCAATCCGCTGGGGACCTCCGGCGCCCCAAATCCCTGGAGCTTTACGACCGGAACGGCACTGATTACGCCGCCGGTAATCCTCGGGCCAACCATCTCACTCTTCGGCGGCTTTGGCGGTACGGCCGGGATGACCAACCAGGGAATCGAGACGATAATCAATGGATATATCGGGACCACGGCTGTTTCGACTCTGATCACCGGATTCCATGACACCACAGTTGTAATTGGCGGCGTGGACGAATGCACCTATACGGAGACGCCGCTGAACATAGGTTTGGTGGAAGGAACGATCAACACCGCTCCACCGCCTCCTACGGTTGGGTGCCCCAATGAGGGAACCGCAGCCACATTCGCCATTGCAACAACTGCGGCGGCGGAAGCTCTCACCGCCTATAACGCTCTGGCTGCCATTCCCAACGGGTTGGATGTTTCAACCTGCCCTGGATGCGGAGGCGGGAACGCGGGCGAGTTAGGCAATCGCACCCTGGCGCCGGGCGTTTATAAGTCCGCGCCGGGTAGTTATGAGATTTCGCTTGGCGATTTGACTCTCGATGCCAAGGGCGATCCCAATGCTACCTGGGTTTTCCAAATGGCGACAACGCTCACGGTAGGCACTCCGTCGTCGAACCGGAGTGTGCTCCTTGTTAACGGAGCCAAGGCGCAGAATGTCTTTTGGCAGGTCGGGACAGCGGCGACCATTGACGGAGTTCTGGGAGGCGGGACCATGCAAGGAACCATCATCTCTGAGGCGGGCATCTCTCTATCGACCGCCGGGGTTGTTGCAATCACGACGCTCGACGGCAGGGCGCTGGCCTTGGTCGGTCCGGTCACAATGGTGAACTCCGTAGTCAATGTGCCCGCTCCTTAGGAAGCTGGCTGACGTCAAAGAGCGTGGCCTCAGCCGGCTTTTTTCAGTGGACTGTTTTGTATGTTTGATTCGCGCCGAGTTAGCCGGGCGCTGAGTTCCTTCGATGATCGCGACGCGCAGTTGGGGAGGCGGCAATGAGATTGAGTGCAAGGATGATTGTCACGGCGGCATGTGCTGTTTTCGCAATGTCTGCGTTCAACCTGGTTGCGGAGGAAGCGGCGAAAACGGCAGCCGGCGACGAGAAGGCTGCGGATTCGAGCTCAGTGTCCGGCACCGATCCGGTTGCGTCTCTTCCTTTTGCTCCGATGCCCATGGCCTCGATGTCTTCAGCCGCGGCATTTTCAGCCGGCCCCAACGCCGGCACTCCTAAGATTGAGCTGTTTCTGGGTTACTCGTATTTGCGGGCCGTGCCTGCGCCGGACGCTGGAAACCGGCTGGTGTGGCTGAATGGCGGGAGCGCGTCAATCGCCTATAACTTGAACCGCTATCTGGGGTTGGTGGCGGACTTTGGAGGGTACACTAACTCGGAAGTGCTTTTCACGGGAGCTTATAACTCAACGATCGAGGTGAATAATCAGGACGGGGGTGTTTTGACTTATCTCTTCGGGCCGCGCTTTTCCTACCGCCGGCACGAACGGTTCACTCCCTTTGCCCAGGTTTTGTTTGGCGGCGCGCATGCCAGCGAGATAACACTCGCTAATTGCACATTCAGCTGCACGCTGCTGCCGGAGCAGAATACCTTTGCTCTCGCGGCCGGAGGCGGACTGGACGTCAAGGTTCGGCGGCATATTGCCATCCGCGTGATTCAAGCCGAATACCTGATGACCCGGTTCCAGGATTACACCACCGGAACAACTGCTATGCAGAACGATATGCGGCTTTCGGCTGGAATTGTCTTCCGTTTCGGCGGAAACTCTGGCCCTGCAATGCCGGCTGCTTCGCCGTTGAGTTATTCATGCTCGGTGACCCCATCGGCGGTGTTCATGGGAGATGCGATTGCGGCGTCGGGCACGGCTGTGAATCTTGATCCGGCAAAGACAGCCATCTATACATGGAGTGTGGATGGCGGAACGGTGAGTGGAAACTCAAGCACCGCGAAGATCGATACGACGAATCTGGCCGTGGGCAGTTATATGCTGAAAGGCCATGTTTCAGAGGGCAGCAAGCCCAGCGAGAATGCGGATTGCACCGCGCCCTATGCGGTGAAAGCCTATGAACCGCCGACGGTGAGTTGCGTTTCTGATCCGACTTCGGTGATTTCAGGCGCATCTTCGACGATAACGGCCACTGGAGTTAGCCCGGAGAATCGCCCTTTGACTTACAGTTATAGCGCGGATTCCGGGACTGTGAATGGAAGCGGCGCAACGGCGACGCTGTTAACCGGTGGCGCTACGCTGGGGCTGATTACCGTGACCTGCAACGTGGCCGATGACAAGGGGCAGACGGCTTCAGGAACGACCACGGTGATGGTGACCGCTCCGGTTGCGGCGGCAGTGCCTGCGACCAGCGATCTGTGCTCGATTCACTTCGATCGGGACCCAAGACGCCCGGCTCGCGTGAACAACGAAGCAAAAGCCTGCCTGGATGAGATTACGCTCAATTTGCAACGCAGCTCCGATGCAAGATTGGCCGTTGTGGGGAATGCCGCCAGCGGCGAGAAGAACGGCAAGAAGCTGGCCGGCGAGCGAGCGAAAAACACCAAGGCTTATCTGGTGGGTGAAAAGGGAATCGATGCGTCACGGATTGACGTTTACACGGGCTCTCAGGATGGAAAGATGGTCTCGACCACGCTGATTCCGGCAGGGGCGACGCTGGATGCTGCGGGCGATGTTCCGGTGAATTGAGAGCGGGCTTTATAGATGCCTGCCGAGCTTCCGTTTGAGTCCTGCAGGGGTCAAAACCCCTTCGCTTTCAAAGCACTTTTGGCGCGACTGAAGTCGTGCCCTGATACAGGACGCGTTTCGAAACATGCTCTCCGCTGTGCTCTCAACGGAACCCATACGCAAGCGCACATTTCAGGATGAGGACTTCACTTTGTCGCAGATTAAGCCGACGGCACGGCGGGCGCTGAGGGCTGCGCCTTCTTGCCATCCGACAACATGGCTGATGGTGTCGCCGGCGAGGTAGATGGGACCGTCGGGTTCGATGACGGTGTTGTAGCCGGGATAGTCTCCGAAGCCGCCGGGTTTGGTTCCAAGTACCCATGAACCTTCGTTCCACTTGACGCGCCTCCATCCGCAGAAGACGGGATCGTGCAGCTCTTTGCCGTGGCCGGGATGCAGCTTTTCCATTGCAGCGCGCGAGGCCGCGAATTTCTGCTCGAGCGGCAGGTCGGAGAAGCCTGGCACCTGATTTTCATCGATCAGGTAGCCCGAAACGACGATGCCAGTGGGGCTCATGAGGCGCGCGCTCGGGTACCAGATGGGGCTGAGTCCCTCGGAGAGATAGGACAAGCCGCCATAGATGTTGTACTCCTGCTCCCAGAAGCGGCGGCTCTCCCAGGCAATTTTGACTGCGCCGCCGATGGCGCAGTTTTCGATAACTCGCTTGAAGGGAGCCGATAAGTCATTGGGGATTTTCTTAAGCATCGGGAAGGGCAGGGCGCAGATACAATAAGTGGCTTCTAACTGCTTTGCGTGGCCTTGCTGAGTGTAAGAGATGCGAACGCCGGAAGAGGTTTTGCGGATCTCGGTCACCGGGGAACTGTATTGGACGATGGGGCCGAGGGATTTGGCGAAGGCATAGGGGATGCGGTCCATTCCGCCGATCGGCTGGAACATGGTTGCCTGCCACGGCCATTCCTCTTCCAGCAACATGCCTTCCCAGAAGTTACCGTCCAGCAGGCTCTTCATATCCATGGGAAGCTCATCGATTTCATCCTGTTTGCCTGCGCCGGGAGTTACTTTCATGCCGGCGCGGCCGGAGCCCACATAGGCGTTGGAGTCATCCAGGGGCCCGTAAATCCTAAGGAAGTCCATCATGCGCTCGCGGTCTTCAGCGGTGAAATCGGAGTCGAGCGCGCCCTGCCGGATACACTTGGACAGCAGCTCCGCAACATGGCCGCGCGTATCGTTGATGGCTTTGCGCTGAGGCACGGGCTTGCCGCCATTAACTTTGTCGCTCTGCAGGAACGTGGAGCGGGAGGTGTTAACTTCCACTTCAAGCGGGACGCCTAACTCCTGCGCATAACCAAGCATGGTCCAATGGGTGCTGGGCAGGCGCGCAGGGCCGAGATTCTGATAGTTTCCTTCTTCCCAGTGAATGGTCTGCACGGTGCCGTCGACGAACTCGACGCGGGTTCCGTTGCGGCCGGTGAAGTTACGGCCTCCGGGGCGTTCGCGGGCTTCGAGCAGAGTAACGTCGTAGCCCAGCTTCTTAAGCTCGTAGGCAGAGACGAGGCCGCCGATGCCTGCACCGAGGACGACCACTTTGATTCCTTTGCCGATTCCCGGCTGGGCCTGGATCGGTTGCGGCAGTTGGCCCTTCATGGGCATGAGGCCGAGGGCCTGCATGGTGGCGAAGGCGGCACTGAAACCGCCCGCCTGGCCAACGCGCATGAGAAAGTCGCGCCGGGAAATTGCCATGGATCACTACCTCGCGGAATAGAAATAGGCACTCTGTTCGACGACTAAATTAGTGGGGCAATGGTGCAGGCCGGAAAATCGATTCATTCCTGCATGAGAAGAGAAGGCGCGTATTCGCGGGACAAGAATGCTTGGAGGGGAGTTTACCAGATTGCTGCTTTGCGCTGCTAGCGGGATTCGACGGCAAAGGCATCGGCTTCGCGGTTGAGCTCATCGGGAGCGGCGGCTCGAGAGTACAGGATGACTCGATAGCGGAAGGTTGCGGACTGGCCCTTCTCGAGAGTGTAGTTGAAGGGCGGTTGTTTGGGATCGAAGATGCTGCGGGCGAGGGGGTTGGCGGCAAACAATCCATAGCCGCGGGCGTGCCAGTAGGTTGGATACCCGGGGTTGCCGGGGTGGTCGAAGATGGCAATGGTTGCGGTGTGGCTGCCGGTGTGGCCGGTGAGCGAGCACCAGCGGCCGCGCGTTCCCCAGACGGCTGGGCCCTTGACGCCTTCGCTGGTGAGATAGTCGCCGGTGGGCGGATTGGCGGCATCGGCGGGGGCTGCGGCGACATGGGTGGTGTGTCCGCTGGAGTCCATGAAAACGCCGCCTTTCTCTTCGGGAGATTCGAGCCATCTGGCGGCGCGCAGGCCGAGGAGGCCCTCCTTGTCGTCGTTGAAGACGACGCGGTCGAGGGCTTTGAGAGTTACAACTTGGTCGATGACTCGGGCATGATCGCGGCGCGCAAAAGTATAGTGGGTAGATTCTTCGAATAACTTCTGGTTCGCTCCAGTTATCCAAACTGATTGGACGACTAACTCGCCGCGATCGCGGCTGCTTCTGGCGGAAACAATCTTCGTCTCAAAAATTGTGCCCATCTTTGCGCGGTCTTCGGGCTTGATGGCATCGGAGTTATTCCAGAAATCAAAGCCGTTGGCATTGCCGTAGTTAAACCAGAGACCAGCGTGGTGGGGGTGGTCCACGCGCTCGCCGGGTCGGGGTGAGAGCGGATAGCCACGCGTAAGGGTGACGCCTTCATCGTCGATGAGGGGATAGAGAACGGGCTTTTTGAGGGACGTGGGCCAGATGTAGGAGGTGAAGAGAGTGCCGTCGATGGTGATGTCGACACGGCGATCGGATTCGTGGACGGCGACCTTCACGCCTTTCGCGGCAGGGCCGGCGAAAGCGGCCGAAGGCAGCGCGAGGGTAGCGGCCAGAAGGCCTAACGCGACTAACTTATGCATAAACCTTGCCCCCCGCGATAACTTGCTGGGTTTTGTCATCGAAGGTGACTTTCTGGCCGGTCTGGATGGCTGCAACGGTCATGCAAAGGGCGATGGAGTGACTGTAGCCGGCTTCGATGGAGGCGTTGGGCGTTTTGCGCGAGCGAACACATTCCATCCAGTTGCGCATGTTGGCGGAGGTTTGCGGGTCGGCGCCGGTGTTGGCCGCGGTGGAAGCACCCTCGGCCTTTTCGGCCAGCGAATAACTGGGCAGGAGGTTGGGTTTGAGGCCCATGGCCGCGGCGTCGCTCGATTGCAGACCGCCGTTGGGAGTTACCGTTTGCTTGTCCATATCGATCATGCCGCCGTTCGAGTAATATAACTCCCTGGTGCCGCCGGCGGAGTTAGTGAAGCGGGAGGAATATTGCACCTGGAAGCCCTTTGTGGGGTCGTCGAGCGGACCGTAATCGAAGACAGCGGTGAGTGTGTCCCAATTTTGGCGGCCATCCTTCCAAAGATAGATGCCGCCGTTGGCGACCACGCTGCGGGGATGGGGTAGGCCGGTGAACCAATGGACGGTGTCGATCTGGTGGACGAGCCATTGGTCGGGAATTCCGGAGGAGTAAGGCCAGAACAGGCGGAACTCAAGATACTTGCGGGCGTCGAAAGGAACTGTGGGGTAGTTGAGCAGGAAACGATTCCAGTCCGTGTCCTGCTCCCTAAGCAGCGGCACCTCGCGCGGACGGCGCCAGCGGCCGGGCTGGTTGACATTCCACGTCATTTCGACCATGACAATGTCGCCAAAGGCGCCGGACTTGATGTATTCGGCGGCTTTTTGATAACCGGGTGTGGAGCGGCGCTGGGTTCCGACCTGGACGATCTTTCCGGTGTTATGAACCGCGGAGCGGAAGAGGCGCGCGTCTGCCATGTTGTGAGCGGTGGGCTTTTCGACGTAGGCGTCGCGGCCGGCGTTGACGGCTTCCGCACCGTGCTGGGCGTGCTGGAAGTCGGCGGTGGCGATCAGCACGGCATCGACATCGTTGCGGGCGTATAACTCGTCGTTGTTGCGGGCCTTGGCGATGGGGTTGGCGGTGAAGTTCTTGATAAAGGCTGCGCCTTCGTCGCGGCGGCGATTCCAGAGGTCGGAGACGGCAACGATTTGGAAGTTGAGCGCATTGGCGTGTTGCTGAAAAGAGGGAATCAACGCGCTCTTCATGCGGTCTCCGCAGCCGACAATGCCGACGCGGACACGGTCGTTGGCGCCGAGGATTCGGGCGTAGCTGCGGGCGGTGTTGGAAAGCGCGGTTACGGTGATCACCGCGCCGCTTGTTTTAAGGAATTGCCTGCGAGTGGTCTGTGGGGATTGCATGTGCCGGTTCTCCGCAACGGTTGATTTTACAAGCAGCAGACAGATGGCCCGCTGAGCGAAGGATAATGGTCGGGCTGCGGAGTGGGGGGCGTCAAGTCAGGGACGGCGGCTGGAATTTGTGCCCTTTCGAGTCAAGCTGGCCCAGGTTCGTGGTATCCCACCCAGGCGGCCAACCGCCCCACGGACGAGGACCTATCGCTTCACCTCAGCGACGAAGACCTATCGCTGGGGACCCCGAGTCCGCGGGGGCCCCGGTCCGTGGCATGGATGGGACGCGGAGCCTGCTGGGGATGGAATCAGGCGGTGGGCGGGCGCATGGAGTTGATGGCGGCGGTGAGGTCGGCGGCGAGTGATTGCTGCTCCTCTTCGGTGAGCTTGGCCTGGCCGCGGGTGAGGTAGAAGACGTCGATGGCGGTTTCGCCTTCGGTGTCGATGAGGGCTACCTTGATGTTGCACTGGTGGCGGCTAAGGGTGAGGGCGATTTGGCGGAGCAGGCCGGGAACGTCCTGAGCAACCACCTGGAGCAGAGTGGAGTGGCTGGATGATTCGGAGTCGAACAGCAAACGGGTGACCACTTCCACCTTGAGGTTGGCAAGGCGGTTCATGTGGCTGCGGGCTTCGAGCAACTCGTCGACTGAGACTTTTTGCGCTACCACGTCGTGGAGGTTGGCCAGGAAGCGGTCTTTCTCGCTGGGATTCAACTCCAGGGTGTGAAAGACGTCAGTGAAATGGAAGCTGTCAACGATGACGCCGGCTTCGTTGGAGAAGGCTCCGGCTTTGACAATGTTCATGCCCCAGGCGGCCAGGGCGCCGGCCACATCGGCAAACAGGCGGGTGCGGTCGCGAGTGATGACGGTGAGGTCGAAGAGCTGGCGGTTGGGTCGCAGGTCGAGCTGGACCTTGTCCTGATCGAGATTAAGGGCCATCTGGAAGTGATGGCGAATCTGCTCGGGGAGGCGGGTTTGCAGATAGCGCTGGGGCAGGCCTTCAAGGAATTGCTTTAGCTCGTCGTATTGGGTGGGCGGAACCATGGAGCGAATGCGGTTAAGCAGGGTGGGGTCGATCGCGGCGCGATAGCGGACCTCATCGACACTGCGGTCCATGAAGTTGGCGGTGGCCATGTAAAACTGCCAGATGTTTTCGGCTTTCCAGGGGGTGAGAGCTTCGGGGTTGACGGCCTTGATGTCCGCGTAGGTCATGATGGTGAGCATCTTCAGCAGCATGGGGCTGCCGATTTTGTCAGAGAAGCCGCGTACGTTTTCGAGGTCGAAAATATCGCGGCGGAGGGCAGCCGACATTTCAAGATGAAGGCGGATGAGCTTGAGGATGGATTCGCGCTCCTCGGCGTCGAAGTCGAGGCGGGCGAGGAAGGCATCGGCCAGCTCGACACTTTGGCTGGCGTGTTCGCCGGTGCGGCGGGCCTTGCCGGTGTCGTGGAGCAGCAGGGCGAGAAGAAACAGGTCGAGGCGGTCGATTTCCGGCAGGAGCTGGGCGAGGCGCTGTTCGTAGTCGTGGACGGGCTGGCGAAGGCCGTGAACGTTGTGGATGGTGAGAAAAGTGTGCTCGTCGACGGTGTAGCGGTGATAGCTGTCGCGGATGACTAGGGCGTCGATGCCGTGGAACTCGGGAATCAGCATTTCAAGAATGCCGAGGGCGTGCATGGTGCGAAGTGCGTGGGCCGCGTGCGGGCCGAGCAGGACTTCGCGCAGGGCGTTCCAAAGGTAAGGACCTTCAGGGATGTGGATGGCGAGTGCGGGCAGGGCGTCGGTGATGCGGTCTTCGGCGGCCTGCGAAAGCGCGTAGCCGTGGGTGGCCATGAGCGAGAAAACGCGCAGGATGGCGCTGGTGTCGTTGAATTGCGCGCCGGGGGTGATGTCGATGCGCCCCTGGTCGAGGAGGAAATCGGTGCCGGCGATGGGAGTGCGGCGGCGACGGAACTGGCGATAGAAGCTGACCGGCGCGGGCAGGTGCTCCATGAGCAGCGCGGCGCGGCGGTAGATGATGCGGGCGTGGCGATAGTAAGTCCGCATCCAGTAAGCAGGATCGGCGGTGCCACGGGTTTCAAGGCCGATGGAGTTGGCGGCGGCCTCGTCCTGGGATTGCCAGTCGAGGATATTGTCGTCGCGGCCGTGACGAAAGTGGAGGAAGCAGCGGGCGGCGGCGAGGAAGTCGAAAGCCGCCTCGGCGTCGCCGCGGGCGCTTTGGAAGACGCCGCCGCGCTGGCGGGGCCACTCCTTGGTTTCTTTGAGGTGGAAGAGCAGAGCGAACCAGACCGCGAGGTGGTAGTCGCGCAGTCCGCCTGGACACTCCTTGAGATTGGGCTCGAGATGAAAGATGGTGTTGCCGAACTTGGCGTGGCGGTTCCGGGCCATTTCGCTGAGCTTTTGGGTGATGGTGTTCCACTCGCTGAGCACCAGGCCGGGCAGGGTGACCTGGTGGAGCTGCTGGTAGAGCGGGAACTGGCCGGCGAGAAAGCGGCGATCGAGAGTGGCGAGCGTGAACTCGATGTTGTCGGGATCGAAGCGGCCTATCTCTTTGACGGTGCGAGAGGTGGGGCTGGCGCGGAGCCCGATGTCCCATATGCCCTGGACGATGGCGCGGACAGCCTCGCTGGACTGCTCCTCGGTTTTTTCGTCGGCAAAGGCGAAGAGCAGATCGATGTCAGAGTATGGGAAAAGATCTTTGCGCCCGTAGCCGCCGAGGGCCAGCAGGGAGATGTTCTGGGTGGGCAGGCCGGCGAAGGCACGGCGCCACATTTCAATGAGGATACGGTCGACGACGGCGGAGCGGCGGCGGATGGCGGCGGTGCCGTCGCCGGTGCGTTCGCAGGTTTGGCGGACGAGCGCCATCTCCCGCAGATACTGCTCCCGAAGATCGTCAACCGCCAAAGCGACTGGATTCATGAGTGTGGGTGTTTCGTGAGAGTGGCTCGCCGAAGCAAGAAAGGGTTGTTAACAGCATAAGCGATGTTGGCGGGGAGGGGGGATTTTTGGTTGCAGGAAGCGGGATGTTGCGGGGATGGCCAGACCTCGGGCGATGAGCGAGAGATGTCTCACCATTCGACGAGCCTCGGTTCTCCCTGGGGCAAAAACGAGATTAAAGCATGGATTTCAATAGCACCAGGTGCTACACTGAGAGAAGAGAATGAGTACGGCCAAAGAGGTAGGGAAGACGGAGCGGGTTTTCAAGACGGCCTGGTTTTCGAAGGCGGCGCGGAAGGCGCTTATCACGGACGTCGAGCTTTGTTCCGGTATCCGGCGAGCGATGCTGGGGCAGGCCGACGATTTGGGCGGCGGAGTCTTCAAGAGTCGGCTGGAGAAGAATCTGTACCGCTCCATCATCGTCGCCAGGGGCGGACGGTATCGGGTGTATGCATACCTGTTTGCAAAGCAGGATAGGGCAAATATCGGGGACAGGGATCTGGCCAATCTCCGCGCATTTGCCGCCATCTTTGCGCGGAAGACAGATGCCGAAATCGGGATCGATTTGCAGTCAACAGAACTGCTGGAGATATGCCATGACGAGAAAACTGAAATATAAAAGTGAAATATCTGAAGCCATTCATAGCAGCGTTTTGGGCATGTACCGTGCTGGAACCATCGACAAGGCGACGATGCGGGAGTTCGACGAGTCGTGTCTGTCGCAACCCAAGCCGATGGAGCCGCGCCGGATTAAGCGGATTCGCGAGAGCCAGCGTGTGAGCCAGCCCGTTTTTGCGCGCTACCTCAATACCAGCGAGTCGACGGTGGAGAAGTGGGAGTCCGGCGCGAAGAAGCCCAGCGGCATGGCCCTCAAGCTGCTGGATATTGTGGAGAAGCACGGGCTGAAGATGCTGGCGTAGCAACTTTGCGGTTGGTGGGGCATGAATTCCCCGGGCCCCAAACGCGATACAAGGGACCGGGGGCACCCGCGGTTCCGTAGAAAATCGATCAGCCAGAAACTTAGAGCGCGGTTTCGCCGCGCTCGTCGTTGCGGATGCGGATGGCTTCGAGGACGGGAGTGACGAAGATTTTTCCGTCGCCGATGCGGCCGGTGCGGGCGGCGGCGCCGATGGCCGCACTGGCCTTTTCTTTCAATTCATCGGGAACAACCAGCTCGATTTTTACCTTGGGCAGGAGATCGACGGTGTACTCGCGGCCGCGATAGAACTCGGTGTGGCCCTTTTGGCGGCCGTGGCCGCGCGCTTCGAGAATGGTCATGCCTTCAATGCCTGCTTCGAGCAGCGCGTCCTTGACGGCGTCCAGCTTGGAGGGCTGGAGAATGGCTTCAATCTTGAGCATAAGTAAAATGCCTCGCTTGACAGCGTAACAGGCGGGGCGCACGGTTGGGGCCTTTCCCGCCAAAGTTTCTGTGGACCAGAGGTTATTTGCGGACACATGGTCAGGAGTTGAGGTCGTAGCCTTCTTCGCCGTGCTGGGAGAGGTCGAGTCCGGCGGCTTCCTGCTCGGCGGTGACGCGCAAGCCGATGGTTTTGTCGACGATGAAGAGCAAAATCAGCGTTCCGACAATGGAGATTCCCCAGGCGGTCGCGACGCCGGCAGCCTGGTTGAGCACTTGGCCCCAGTGGCCGTCGATGGCGCCGGTGGGAGCGTTCTTGCCGAAAATGGCGTTGATGCCGCGGGTGGCAAACAGGCCGGTGAGCAGCGCGCCCAGGGTTCCTCCGGCTCCGTGGACCCCGAAGGCGTCAAGGGAGTCGTCATAGCGCAGTCGGCTTTTGACCTCGAAGACCATGAAGGAACAGAAGGCTCCGGCGACGACGCCAATCAGCAGTGCGGAAAATGGTTGGACAAAGCCGGAGGCGGGAGTGATGGCGACCAGGCCGGCCACTGCGCCGGAAATGGCGCCGAGGGCGGTGGGTTTGCCGTTGTGAATCCACTCGGCGGCTACCCAGCCGAGAGCGGCGGCCGCGGCGGCGAAATGGGTGTTGACGAACGCGGATGTGGCCAATGGACTTGAGGCCAATGCGCTGCCGGCGTTGAAGCCGAACCAGCCTACCCACAACATGCAGGCGCCGATGAAGCTGAGCACGATGGAATGGGGCGGCATGGGGGTTTGGGGATATCCGATGCGCTTGCCGAGGTAGATGCAGGTGACCAGAGCGGAGACTCCGCTGGTGATGTGGACAACCGTGCCGCCGGCGAAGTCCAGGCTGGGGATGCGGCCGCCGCTGGCGTTGAGAAAGCCTCCGACGCCCCAGACCATGTGGGCCATGGGGCAGTAAACGAAGATGGACCAGAGCGAGAGAAAGACGGCCATGGCGCTGAACTTCATGCGTTCGGCAAAGGCGCCGGTGATGAGCGCCGGAGTGATAATGGCGAACATGAGCTGGTAGATCATCAGGGTCTGCTCGGGAATGGCGGGGGCGTAGTCAGTGTTGGGGGTAAGGCCCACGCCGCGCAGGAACAGATGTTCGAAGCCGCCGACAAAGGCGCTGCCGTGCCCAAAGGCCAGCGAGTAGCCGACGATCGCCCAGATCACGGTGACCAGGCTCATCATGGCGAAGCTCTGCATCATGGTGCCGAGGATGTTCTTCCTGCGAACCAGGCCGCCATAAAAAAGCGCCAGGCCGGGACCGGTCATCAAGAGTACAAGAGCGGCGGAGGTGAGCATCCAGGCGTTGTCGCCCGCCGACTGGGCGTTCTGTACGGCTTGTTGCAGGGCGGTGATTTGGGCTTGTGTGGCGGGGGCTGAGTCGGGCTGGGCCAGGGCGAAAGTAGAGAATCCAAGAATGGCGGGCAGGAGCAACAACTTCATCTTGCGACTACGCATTTTCTTTCCGCTCCCCAAAAGCGTCAAATCATCAAGTCGTGGATAAAGAACAGGGTTCAGTTGTTGCGCGAACAGCGACGGAAACGCGGCTGCTGCTCACAGGCGGCTCCAAGTCACACGATGGCCGTCACAGCTCAAGGGTGAAGGAGTTTGGTTTCTTGTTTCCCTGATTTTCATGGAGGCTGGTGGAGAATGCAAGTATATTCTTGATTCTTCATGGATTCCTTATCGGGGAAATGTTAAGCGCATGCGGTTTTCAAGAGGCGGAACTGGACCCAGCGCATCAGTATTATCCAGGATCAAAATTAGGCTCGAAAACGTAAGAGGGCCCTAAAGGTTCCATCAGACTTTCGCATGGAGGTCTGCGGACGTTTGAGATGGGAAGGAGGTATAGTTGAAACATGGCGGCCACGGCAGAGCGGGATCATTATCTTTTCGGAGCGCTGGATAGCAGCGCGCGAAACAGGAACAAGCTCAAGGAAGTGACCTACGGCTATGAAGAGCCAGAGGGGGTGTTCCTGACCTCGATGGATTTTGCCGTGAACTGGATTCGCAAGAGTTCGATCTGGCCGATGACCTTTGGACTGGCCTGCTGCGCCATTGAAATGATGTCGATGGGCGCGTCGCGGTTCGATATTGCGCGCTTCGGCGCGGAGGTCTTCAGGCCTTCGCCACGGCAGTCGGATTTGATGGTGATTGCCGGTCGGGTTTCGCAGAAGATGGCGCCGGTGATTCGGCGGCTTTACGATCAGATGCCGGAGCCGAAGTGGGTCATCTCTATGGGGGCCTGTGCTACCTCTGGCGGGGTTTTCAACAAGATGCCATCTTTATAATACCAACCCTTCACGCAGTG
>JBEKEQ010000095.1:0-16299 GCA_050013735.1 Occallatibacter sp. | reverse complement strand
CATCGCATACCCTGAAAAGCCGATGACGATCATGCCCCAGAAAACCGCCCAGTAATCGAACTTCTCCCAATAGGCATAGCGCTCGAATTGCGGCTTTGCCCCCAGCCCAACCATCCAGCGAAGGTGTCCAACCAGGTCCTTTACATCTTTCCAGTTAGCCACCATGGAGGTCGCCCCCCAGAAGATCCCCTTCTCGCGATTCACCAGTCCGCGCTGAAAGACGACTTTTACGTGGTAAAGAAATGCAGCCGTCAGCGCAACTGCAAAGAGTTTATGAAAGAAGATGATCGTCCCGAATCCGCCCACCCCGCTGGCGAATTTCCGCGCCCAGAAGCTCTGGCTGAAACGCATCGGCAGTCCTGTCGCCGCCAATCCCAGAAAAGTCGTGAACAGAATTGCGTGAAGATATCTCTGCGCGCGCGTGAAGCGCATGAAATGCCGTTCTGCCGCGTGACCCTGCGCCTTGCCGCCCTCTGCTGCTTGCTCCAGATCAGGCATTGTTTCCTCCCTTTGCTGCTTTTTTCTTGATCTGGTCATACCGCGAGCGGATCAACCACAAAATGGTGTGAATCATAAAGAACGTAAGTACGCTGACCAGCAGAAGATTCATGAACAGCGTCACGTAATACAGCGCCGGATTCAACTTGCGATTGCGCGCGTTGGCATGAGGCTGGTACTTCACAAAACTGGCGTTGGCGCCCGCGTGGCAGCGCCCGCAGGTTGTCACCAGGTTGGCCGGAGCAATCGGAGATCGCGGATCGGACGCGGGCAATATTTCATGCGCCCCGTGGCAGTCCCAGCAACGCGCCGTCTCTACGTAGCCGCCCAGCGAGCCCAGTTGCGAGTGGAACGTATCCCTGTAGGTGCTGAACTTTTCCTTGTGGCAATTTCCGCAGATGGGCGTGGACTGCATGCGAAATGCCGCCGCCGTCGGCTGCTCGATTGCGTGTGCCGTGTGGCAGTCAGAACATACCGGCGCGCCCAGATGCCCTGCCGCCACGGCCTTTCCATGCACGCCGTTCCTGTAATCGGCCGTGATTCCCGCGTGGCAGTTTCCGCATGTCTGCGGGATATTCACCTTGTAGGTGGGGCTCTGCGGATCTTTGTGGCTCAGTATGTGATGCGAGCCGTGGCAACTCTGGCAATTCGCAGCCACCAGCAGCCCCTCTTTGCTCAGAGCAAAACCGTGGATCGAGTCCAGATACATGGGATAGACGTTCGGCAGGCCGTGCTTTTTGGCCATTGCGTCGTTGCCGTGGCACGCGCCGCAGGTCCGCGGAACGTTCAGCGGATAAACTGCCGATTTTGGATCTTCTTTGGGGAAAATGGAATGAGCGTCTCCGTGGCAACTGGTGCATGGATGCTCCGCCCCATTCGAATGAACGCTTCCAACAAGTCCGGCCGCCTCGCCCGCGTGACAGGATTCGCACTTGACCGGCGTCACCTTGTCAGGATGCGGATATTCCTTGATTGCTGCATGGCAATCGCCGCATTTCAAGCTGCCGTGAATGCTTGAATGAAACTTTGGCGCGTCCACGGCAACGCTTTTTCCCGACGCGTCCTGCGCGCTCGCGTCCGCATGGCACGTGAGGCAATCCGTCTGCGCCTTCACGGCAACTGGAGCCGCGAGAAAAAGCAAAGCACATGCGGCAGAAAGCAACGTCCTGATGGAAACGGTCTTCATTTCAACTCCGGTCAAACCTACCGTTTCCTGGTGCGGGAAGGACAGACCAGTAGCCTGTCCCTCCTGCTTCCCACCATACGGTCGGGCAGCGCGCGCGCAGATCTACTTCTGCAGCGTGCGAATGTAGGCAACTACGTCCGTGATTTGTGCATCGGTCAGCTTGCCTTTGTAGGCAGGCATTTTACCCTTGCCATTTGTGGTCGACGCGATGAGTGCCGAGTCAGTCGCTTTCACCTGCGACGGGTCCTTGAACGACTTGATGCCCATGCTCTTGCCCATTCCCGTGGCGGCAAGCCCGTCGGCGCCGTGACACATTGCGCACTTGGCCTTGTAAGTATCTGCGCCGGGTGCCTGCGCAAAGGCAGGTCCTGCAATTAAAGCCGTGAGCAGGATCACGGCCGCGATTCTCATTCCTTGCACCATTGTGTTGCTCCTTCGCCGCTCGTTGGCGGTTTTTCGATCTAGTACATGTAATACGGGTTTCGCTCCGTCGCTGGAAGTGATGACGATCACATAAACCCGCCTCACTGTTCTCTCAGCCCCACAGTCTGTCTCTCCTTCCAATTGACAGAGCGCCCCCACGCGCCTTCCAGGGTGATACGGGTCACACGCTCAAAAGCGCAAAATCAGGCACAATAGTGCCGCTGCATGAGGACCAACTCAATGGGAACAGTTGCGGAAATCGAGACCAAGGCCATGCTTACGCTTCCTGGGGATGCGGTGCGCCAGATTCAATGGCGTTTCGCCGACAGGTTCGATTTGCAAATGCTTGTCCAATCGGCGCGCAATGTGGCGCGTGGAACCGTGGCGCGGCTGGTGGCAAGCGGAGAGCGCAACACCCACGAGTGGACCGCGGGCAAGGGCGCCATGCTTGAGGCGTTCGATCGCGCCGGCATCACCGCGGCCTTTATGGAGCCTGAAGAGGGCGGGTACATCGCCGGGCCGAAAAACCTGGCGCTGGCTCTGGCCGCATTCGAACTGGCCTGGGTGGATGGCGGCGCGGCCACGGCCAGCCTGGCAAGTTTTCTCGCGCTCTCGCCCATTCATGAGCGCGGCACCAAGGAACAGGTCACTCGATACAAGACGCTGGCCGCCCCGTCGCTGCTCGGAGACGATCGCAAACCTGCGCGCGGAGCCTTCGCGCTCACCGAGCCCATCCCCTACGTCGGCGTCGACACCGGAATGCTCGGTGGCAAGGTTCGCGTTGCCGAATGGAACGACGGCCAGGAGCCCTGGCTGCAGGTTGAAAAGCGCGGACGGTTCATCACCAACATCGCTTTCGCCAATTTTGTAACCGCCGCCGTCAACTCCGATGACCCGCGCATCAAAGGCAGTTGCGTGGTGATTCTGGAAGAGGACGACGAGGGCATCTTCGACCGCGGAACTCCAACAAAAAAGCTGGTTCACCAACTCTCCTCCACCGGTGATCCCATCTTCAACCTCAAAGTTTCCGCCAGCCGCATCGTCGGCGGATACACGGTGAAGGATGGCGTCATCGTTCCCAACTTCAACCACGGCGAAATCATCGAGGCTGTCTTCCGCCGCACCCGCGTGCCCGTCGGCCTCATGACCGCGGCCAAGCTGCTATCGGCTGTCGAGCCGGTCATTCGCTACCAGCGCCAGCGCTTCCGCGGCGCCGAGGGCTCCAGGCCCGGCTCCGTTCGCTACGAGCAAGGAATTCAGCAGCGCGAAGACGCGCTCCACCGCCTGGTCGACATCTGGGCCGCCGGCGAGGCAGCCACCTCTCTTGGCTTTGCCGCCGCACGCCTCTTCGATGCGCTCGATCCCCTGGAAAAGCACAAGACGGCTCTTCTCAACGAGCGCGGCATTCAGGGCGGGCGCGCGGAACTCAAAGCCCTCAAGGAGAGCGAACAACGCGCCATTGAGCTGCTCTCTCTGAAGGCAGAGAGCCCACGCCGCTCCGAGCTTGCCTCCGATCCTCTCGTCGATTTCGTCCTCAAGGACGCCGAAGCCAATGTCATTTGTCCCGCGACCAAGCTCTGGAACACCGGCCACGGCGCCACCATGATGCGCGAAGCTGTCAGCCTCATGGGCGGCTACGGCATTACCGAGGACTGCCCCGGATTCCTGGCCAACAAGTGGATGGATGCTCAACTGGAAGCCACCTACGAAGGCCCTGAAGCCGTGCAGCGCCGCCAATTGACGGTCACTATGACTTCTGAGGTCTTTCTGGCCCAATTCCGCGCATGGACCGCCGAGATGCGCCACATCGCCTCGGGCCACCCCGGAACTGGCGCTTGCACGCTTGCCTCGGCCATGAACCTGTGGCTCTGGACGCTCAACTATTTACAGAAATCCACCGATCCCGAGGGCGGCAAGCTCTATCACGGCCAGCGCCAGGGTGTGACCTTTGCATTGGCCGACGCGCTCTGCTGGCTGCTTGCCTCGCGCTACCAGATCCTCGATGTGCTCGAGATCGAGGCTCGCGGAGCGGATGATGCCGTAGCCGCCGAGGGCCTGGGCGCAACGGTGCAATTCCTCAGCGATCTATGCCATGTGCAAGCGGCGCATGCCGCCGGAGAAGCCTCGCGCATATGCGCTGAGTTGGTCTTTGGCTACAGCCAACACCCGGCCTGGGCCGATGAATCGCACCAGGGCTGCTTTCTGGCCGGCGAACTGGAAGAGTACGAAGAGACCATGCCCGGTATTACCGCCTTTGCTGTCGATGTGCTGGCCGCCGATGGCACTCATCCGCATAAGGCAGGGCCTTGCGCAGGCTGCACCGGAAACAGCGAATTCCTTCGCCTGCAAAACAAGCTCACCACCTGCCTGAGCGGCGCACGTTTAGCCAAGGACCGTGCCGCGGAGACCGTCAGCAAGGTCATGATTCCTGAAGCCCTGGACTATCCCGCATGAGCGCGTCCCTGAATGCCGCTCAAAAGCTCCGTGCCCCATCCTTGCGATTTTTTTCTATCGCAAGGGTGGGAACCCACGAACCCGGACCGGCCCCGCTCAAGAGGAGAGCCCGATGAGCGTGGAAACCGCAACCATCGGCGCATCCGTCACCGAACTCGACCCTCCGGCAATGGAAGTCGATATCGCCTGCGCCGGCTTCGGTCCCGCCGTGGGCGGCTTTCTTACCGGCCTCACCCGCGAGTGGTCCGAGCATCCTGAAGACCCGGCATTCCAAAGCAAAGTTGCTCCCGGAATGCCGTTGCAGGTGCTCTGCTACGAGCGCGCCGACGACATTGCAGCCGGCGTCAGCGGCGTGGTCACACGTGCCCAGGGAATTCGCTCCAGCTTCCCGCAGCTCAACCCCTCCGAAATCCCCATGGCCGTCGAGGTCACCACTGAGCGCGTCCTCTATCTCCTCGACCCGACTGGCGCCAGCCGCCGTTCCCCGCTGTTGCGGCTCGGCGATTTTTTTCTTCGTCTTGCCGGGAAGCTTGCCGGCGTCAAAGACCACTCCTTCGAGCTTCCCTGGACTCCAGCCTTTCTTCACAAGCACGGCGGCCTGGTGCTCTCCATCGGCCAATTCAACCAATGGGTTGGCGCGCAATTGATGGCCACAGGCCTGGTGCAAATCTGGCCCGGCACTCCTGTGAGCGCACCGCTCTTCTCCACCGATTCCAACCATGACCGCAAAGCCGTGCGCGGCCTCCGCCTTGCCGATCAGGGCGTGAGCGAGTCCGGTGCGCCATCGGACGGCTTCATGCCCGGAATGAACGTTGGCGCTCTGCTCACCGTCGTTGGCGATGGTCCCGTCGGCGCTGTCGGCCGCGCAATCGACAACAAGCTCGGCCTGCCTGAAGGGCACTCCCACCGCGAGTGGGCCATGGGCATGAAGTTCGTCATCGAGCTGCCTGAAGACTCATCTCCGGATGCTCCAACCCTTCAGCCCGGAGCCGTCTGGCACACTTTCGGCTATCCCGAACCCGAAATTTTCGGCTTTCTCTACGTCCATCCCCAGCGCCTCGTCTCCGTCGGCATCTTTGTCCCCTCATGGATGAGCGACCCTTCGCGCACCGCCTACCGCTATCTCCAGCACTACATCCAGCACCCCGCATTGTGGCGCTACCTGAAGAACGGAACCCTTCGCTCCTGGGGCGCAAAATCACTTGAAGAATCCGGCCGTCACGGCGAGCCGTTCCTCACCGGCGACGGCTTCGCGCGGATCGGCGAAGGCTCCGGCTCGACCAACATGCTCACCGGCTCTGGCGTCGACGAAGCCTGGACCACCGGCACACAACTGGCCGAGGCTGTTGTCGATATTCTCCGCGCTGGCGAGCCCTTCACCCACGAAAACCTGGCCGCAACGTACGAAGCCCGCCGGCGCGCAAGCTGGGTTGAGCGCGGCGCTCGCGAAGCAGAAAACGCCCGCAGCGGCTTTCACGGTGGAGTCGTCCGCGGCTTGGCCGGTATGGCGTTGGCCGGGCTTACCAGTGGCAAACTCTCGCTGGGCGCGCACATTCCTCCCCCACACAAACAGATCTCGCCTTCATCCAGCAGCCTTAAGCTGAAGGAAGCAGCCGCGCTCGCGCTGGCCGATGGCCGCCCGCTCCACGACGCGCTACTCTCCGCGCGCGGCTGGCCAGAGATCCCTTTCGACGGCCGCCTTCTGGTCACGCAACAGGACGCTCTGCTGATAGGCGGCAAAGTGCAGGCCATGCCCGGCTTTGCCGATCACGTGGTCTTCGTCAACAAAAAGCTTTGCATTGCCTGCGGCGAAAAGACCTGCGTCGCCATGTGCTCCGGGCAGGCAATCACGCTGGGCGAAGATGCCTTACCCGCCTTCGAACGCGAAAAATGCGTACATTGCGGCGGTTGTCTATGGAATTGCAGTCAATCGCCCGACGGCGTTCATTCCAACATCGAATTCCGCGCCGGCGCAGGCGGATTCCACTCCGCGGAGAATTGATTGAACAGCTTTCAGCTCTCAGCTGTCAGCCTTCAGCCCCTTTTCCGGTACGCATACGTCGGACCAATTCAATCTAACGGCGAAGGAGAACAAACATAGATGGCTCAGAGTGTTCAGGACTTGATTGTCTGGCAGAGGTCCATTGAATTGACTGTGAGTATCTATAAATTAACTCGGTCATTTCTCAAGGACGAATTGTATGGTCTGACCTCACAAATGCGCCGAGCCAGCGTCTCCGTCTCGAGCAACATCGCAGAAGGCCGCGGCAGACTGAATCCCGCAGAGTTCCGCCAGTTTCTCGGATTCGTTCAAGGATCGGTCTTTGAACTCAAAACCCATCTCCTTGTCGCCAGACGGCTCGGAATGGGGGAAGTTGAAGCGTTGAAAGAGGCAGAAACCCTCGGCGAGGAAGCCTCGAAGATGCTCGGGTCGTTCATCGAGAAGCTCCACCCGCCAACAAAAAGACTGAAAGCCGAAAGCTGAGAGCTGAAAGCTGAGAGCTGAAAGCTGAGAGCTACAGAACCAGGAGCAACAGAATGCCACATGCAGCACACATCGTCGTTTGCGCGGGAATGGTACCCGACCCGCTTCAAACTCTCGAACCAATCACCACCCCCAACGGACCCGGCCTCAAAAACGAAATGGTCCTTCCCGCGGTCCTCGATCCCTGGGCCGCCAGCGCCCTCTATGAAGCCGCCAGCCTTGCCGCCAAGAATCCCGGCAGCCCCCAAGACCCGAGCAAACTCTGGCTCGTCTCGCTCGGCCCCAAAGCCAAGCTGCAACAAGTCATGATGACCGTCGCGCAAAAAGTCGCCTTCGAGTTGGTCCCCATCGACGGCCCCATCGGCGGTTTCCCTGATGCCCACTCCACCGCCGCCATATTGGCTGAAACCATCGCCGCCCTCCCCGGCCTCGATCGCTCCAAGCTCCTCCTCTTCGGCGGCTGGGAATCGGCCGCGCGCGGTGCCGGCGTCACGCTTCAACTCGTCGGCGAGCGGCTCGGCATCACCGATCAATTCCAGGGCGTAGATCAAATCACACTTCGCGACGACGGTTCCTTTGAGGTTCTCGAACGCGTCGAAGGCGGCAAGCACCAGGTCTCCGTCTGCCTCGGCGCGGCCGCCGTCCTCGGCTGGGCCACGGGCAATCTTCCCGAGCCGCGCAACAACCCCCAGGTCGGCATGGCCAACATGCGCACCATCATGCCCGCTCTGCAAAAAGCCAAGGCCGCCAAGCTCGAAGCCAACGGCCTGCGCTACGTCTCAGCAAGCCTGCCCAAGCAGCAGCGCACCACACGCGTGGTCAAAGACCTAACCTCCGACGAAATCGCTGCCGAACTGGTCCAGTGGATTGGAGCCGAATAATCTTGTATCAAGCCAAGGATTCGTTTTGTAACCAGGGCACGACTTTAGTCGTGCCGAAAGTTGTTCAGTTAGGAAGCGGGCTTTAGCCCCTGAGGGATCGAACTACGGATGGAATCGATACTTGTACTCACTCATGTTGACGAAACCGGCGCCGCTCTCGCCAAAGCCTCGCTTGAAGCCGTAACCGCCGGCACGCAGCTCGCGTCGCAGCTCAATGCCTCGCTCACCATCGGCATCGTGGCCGTTGACGCCGCGTCCGCAGCCGGCTCTGTCGCGTCCACGGGAGCGCGCCTGCTCGCCGCCACCGGAGAAGCCTTCGCCCAGTCTCGCTACGCAAGCGACGCCGCGGCTCTCGAGGCTCTTTGCCGCGCCGCGCAGGCCACCATCGTCCTCGCTCCCGCAAGCTCGCGATTTGCCCGCGTCGCCGCCGGTGTAGCCCATCGCCTCGGCGGCTTCATCGACACCCACATCGCAGCCATTGCCGGTTCTGACACCGTCGAGGTCACCCGCTGGTTTTATCGCCAGCGCGTGGAGGCCGTCCTCACCCGCGAAACCCGTCCCTGGTTCCTGCTGCTCGACTCAGGCACCCACACAGCCTACGCCGGCGTTCCTGTCCCCGCGCAAGTCGAGCAAGTCGCCGTCGCGCTCCCTCCACTCCGCACCACCGTCACTGGCCTCCGCGCACCAGTGCAGGGTACACAGACCATTCGTGCCGATGCCAAGCTTCTCTTTGTCGCCGGCGCAGGCTGGACAAAAAAGCAGCCCGACGGCCAGGTCCATACCAGCGAAGCCGGCGAACTTATCCTCGACTTCCTGCGCCTTTCCAACGCGTCTCTCGGCAGCAGCAAATCGCTGGTCGATCAGGGCGGCGATGGCCAGCCGGTCCTTCCCTTTCTCACCCATCTCAACCAGATCGGGCAAACCGGCGCCACGCCGCGCCACGCCAAGGGACTCTCCACCTGCTGCCATGGCGAAGAACCGCACGTGGTTGGCTGGCGCTTCATTGCCGACCGGCGCGCCATCTCTCTCGACCCCAATTGCGGATGGGCCCGCGGCAAAGCCGACGTCGTCTATATCGCCGACGCCTTTGCGGTCATGGCAAAGGTCAACGAACTGCTGGCGGCGAAGATCGTTTGAAGCCTCTTGCAGAAGAGTTTCCTGGAGCATTTTCGCTACTTCTACAGACCTCCGTGCCCCATCCTTGCGATTTCTTTTTATCGCAAGGGTGGGAATCCAAGAACCACAACAGCCAGCTCTTGCACCAAGACCTCCGTGCCCCATCCTTGCGATTTCTTTCTATCGCAAGGGTGGGATCCCACGAACCTCTACAGCCAGCTCTCGCTCAAGACCTCCATGCCCCATCCTTTCCGCTTTTTCCTGCGGAAAGGGTGGGATGCCAGAAAAATCCGGGGGCTACACTATCTCCGAAAACGCTCGAAAGCCGCTCAAATCCTGAGCTCCGGCGGAATCAAAAGCGTCGCCATCATTCGCTCCATCGCGCCCTCGTCACCGGCAATCACCTGCAGCAGCTTCTCCTTCAGCGCGTCGCGTTTGCCATAGAGGCGAAGCGGCTCCGGCGGGTGATGAAGCAATTCCTTGCCGACCAGCGCGCGCACAATAAATGGCATATAGGTCGAATAATCGCCCTGCATGCTCACAGTCTGCGTGGTGTACGTCTCCGGATTGACCTTCCCCCACGACACGGCTTCCGCCGGCTCGCAAGACGACAAACTACCGTCGGTCACAGGTGAGGAGACGATCTGCGCGTCGTAGTCGTAGCCCCGAATATTATCGAGGAAGAAAATTTGCGAGAGCGCCGGCTCCGGCTGCAAAGAGTAATTCTTGGGAACCCCGCCGCCCAAAATCAAAACAGCCAGCGATTTTGGCTCCGAGTCAAACAAACCCCAGTAATGGTAAGCGCAGGCCTCGAACACGTCTTCGTGCAGATCGTAATCGAATCCATACTTGATCTTATTCAGCCGCGCCAGCGCCCACAGCTTCACGGAATTGAGAAACATGCTTCCATCCGCGGGCGCGCCGATAAACACCGGCAATTCAAGATCGGCGCATGTGCTCAGCAGGCCCGGCGCAACGCCGAGCGCTTTCTCGCGCCTGTCAAATTCCTTGCCGAGCAGATAATTCCGTTCGGTGGTCGTCATTCGCTTTTGGAATTCCGGCCTTTGCAATATCTCGGTCGCAACCGCGTCCTGGTCAAACAGAATCTGTTCGTCGAAGCCCGTATCGGCAACGCGAATCACGCCATTCTCGCGAAGCTCGGCATCGTCGCCAAACAACGCCACCTCGCGTATCGGGCGTTCATCGCTCTGTCGCAGGCAGTCGTGTCCGTCGTGGTAGCAGATCGCGTCCGTCACCGTAAGGTAAGCCGTGTTCGCCGCCCTGATCAGCGGTATCAGCCAGGCACGATGCTGATCGGAAACGGTAATCGGCCCCGCGCAAGTCACAACCAGAGGGATGCGCTTCTCAATCACTGCCCGCATCGCGTCATACACCCGCCGCAGATAGGCGCCGCCAAAAGCCGGAAGAGAGGCCTCGAACACCTCGCCCAGATCCCGGCATTGCGTAACCGGCTTTCCGGTCACCGCCCCACCCATCAGCCCCTTCGTCGCGGAACATTCCTCCATTGCGCCTCCTCCAATTCAAGTGTCTCCAGTATCCAACATGCCCCCAGCGTGCCAGCGAAGCAGCGCAACCACCCGGTGAAATTGTTTTCAACATTCATCATGCGCCGGATGCATCGATCCGCGCAGCTCATCTTCATTGGTGTCGTCGATCGGTTGATATCGAATAAAACCCTGAGGCTAGAACTGCACTCGCCACTCCGCTGGTTCGCCGGTACCGGTAAATTGCAAGCTGGCAAACTGTCCATCACGATGCCATTCCGCGGGGATGGCCTTACCTGTCTTCGCCTCCACATGCACTGACGCCGATGGGTAGCCTTGGGGAATGGCAAACCACAGCATGTAACTCTTGCCGGCAACAGTCAATGAATCAACGCCGGCATGTGTGTCGGCGTATTCAATAGCTCACCAAGGTGACGGATCCCCATCCGTCCTATCCGGCCACTCAAGCTAAGCGTCGGCGCCGCCGGAATTCGCGCTCAGCTCTTCGGTATGACTACGAACGGCCCCGCAATCTGCTCTCCATCGCCGGCAAATGCGGCTTGTCCCGCTCCAACCAGCCCGATCTCCCACTGCGGTCCCGCCAGCTCCGGCATCGGCTTCGCCTCAAACAGCTTCTTGCACTGCCGAGCCGTCCACTTGGCCCAGGCCTTCGACTTCTTGCGCCGCGCGCTATCGGTCGAGATTCCGGTTCCAGCGTACATCTGTCTGTATAACTTCGAAAGAAACATGAACGCGACCCTCGACCGCAGATTAGGCGTGCACGCCGACCGCTCCCAGATAGCTCCCCAGGTATAGAACCTGTCCCACACCTTCTGCGTCCGCTCCCTGATCTCATCCGAGCTCATCGTCGGATGCGGCGTAAACATCTTGGGGCGAACTTCAGTTGGAATCAGCCAATACCGGGTAATCGGCACATCACCCACCATGGCGGGATTCTGAGCCTGCTCCTTCTCCCAGCGGCCAAAGTCGACCGTGCCCGGAAAAGGCGTCATCATCACGAACTGAGCAAATGTAACCCCCGCCTTCAACGCCATCGCCACCGTAGCATCAAAGGTCGCAGGTCTGTCTGTCGGCAGTCCGAAGATGAAAGAGCCAAGCACGTGCACTCCATGCTTCTTAAACGTCTGCAGCTGCTTCGCCAGAGCCTCGCCAGAATAGTTCCAATCCTTGAAAACTGCCTTCAACCCCTCCGGCGTAACCGCTTCCACTCCCACCAGCGCGCCCTTGATGTTCGCTCTGCGCATCGAATCCAGATACTCGCCGTCTTCACCCGCCTCCATCGTCATCTGGGTAAAAAACACCATATCCTTCGGCAGCCTGGCCAACTCTTCCATCAGTTGGAAACGCTCATGGCGAATCGTAGTAAGCTCTTCCAGCTTGGCCGCGTTGTTCTGTTCCCTCGCCAGCCGCAAATCGGTAAATGTCACCGGATAGAAGTTATCGTCAGCCAAAGCAATATAGCGGAAACCCAGCCGCCGCAGCGTCACAATCTCGTCCACCACGCTTTCAAACTTCCTTTGCCGCGGTTTTTGCCCATCGGTCCGCCATACGCTGCAAAAGGAACAGTGCTTCGGGCATCCGCGAATGGTTTGTACCGACGCCCACATGTATTTTGCCGGATCCATCAGATCCCAACGCGCCGCCAGGAACTGGCTGCCTTCAATCCGGCCGCCTTCATAGATCCTCTCCGGCCTTCCGGCAACGCAGTCCGCAACCACCCTGCCCCACGCAATATCGCCGTCTCCCTTGACCACTGCATGCGCTTCTCCCTGCTCCAGCGCCTCCTCGGGGAACAGCGTAGCGTGAATTCCACCGTAGATAACCCACGCGCCCCGCTTGCGCGCCATCCTGCCCACCTGGTATCCACGCAGGGCATTGCCGGTGTGCACGCTGATGCCCACAATATCGCCGGGTTCAATGGTCTCCGGCACAATTTGCTCCAGCGACTCATCCACAAGAATGGGGTCGCCGGCCGATTGCGGCGTGGCGGCAGCAAGCACAAACAGCCATCGCGGCGTGATCACCGCGGTACCAAACGAATTGTCACTGGGATTTACCAGATGAACGCTCAACGATTCCAACCTTCCTCGTACGAGTATGGTGGCCTCAAAGAGCGCCGCTTGAATGATGTGAGACCAGTGCACCCAGGCGTCTCCGCCGCGAGTGTTAGCAAGTGTTTTCTAGCCTCGATGATTTTGCCGATCTTACGGTATAGCGTCCTCCCGGTTTTGAATGGTCAATATTGACCGCATTCTTCCAGCCGAAGGTGCAAGCTGATGAATGTTTGAAGAATTCCAATGCCTTGGTGCATTCCTCTTGAAGTCGGTGCGCGAAACAGTCAACGCCCATTCCATTGGGGCGCAATGCAAAAGAGCGCCGCTGCCAATCGGTCAATCCCGGCTCCATTCCAACGGTTTTTTGATGGGGAACATCTAGATTAAAGCATATTGAAACCTGGCAAAGCCAGACGCTCCTCGCGGAATAGCGCCGCGCATATGCGCACCACCTCACCGTCCAGAAGCGTTCCGGCTTCCGCTTCTATCTGCGCCAAAACAACCTCCATGCCGAGTGGCTTTCGATAGGGCCGGTGAGACGACATTGCTTCCACAATGTCCGCCACCGCCAGGACTTTTGATTCGAGAAGAATCCTGTCGGCCTTCAGGCCCAACGGGTAACCAGACCCATCGAGCTTCTCGTGATGCTGGCGCACCACGTCGGCAACCGGCCAGTTAAACGGAATATCCTTCAAAATAGCGTAGCCGGTCTCGGGATGCTTTTTAACCAACTCATATTCATCGGGACTCAGCCGCCCAGGCTTGTTAAGAATCTCCACGGGTATCGAAATCTTCCCTATATCGTGAACCATTGCCGCCATCCGCAAGCCCTGCAGGCGGTCTTCGCCCCAACCCATTTCCTTGCCGATGGCGTAGGCAATCTCTGAGGTTCGGCTTTCGTGGCCGGCAGTGTAGGGGTCCCGCATTTCCATCGCGGTAACCATGGCTGACACCGACGTGGATAAGGCCTCAGTCAGGTGCCTTTGAGTCTTCTCCAGGGTTTGCCGCTCGGCATCAAGAAGCTCCTTCTGGTTCAGCGCCCTTATGCCATGAATAATCTGCTCGCCAAGATGTTGAAAAACTTCCACCGGCGCTGTTTCAAATGCCTTGGGGCGAGCGGAATAAACATTCAACGCTGCCCGCCAACCGCCCTCGATCGCAAGTGGAATGGACACGCAAGATCGTATCCCAAACTGCCTCGCTCGCTTCAGCCATGGCTCAAACTCCGGCGTTGTTTCAGAATCCTCCAGAATCTGCAGCTTGTTGGTGCGGATGCAGACGCCCGCCGGACCATGCCCCATCTGATCGTCCTCAGACCAGCTCAGGAGCAACCCATTGAGATAATCTGCCGCGCTGCCTGCCGATGCCGCGGCCCGAATCTTCTTGTCTGAACTGTTCTCCGCGATCCCAACCCACGCCAGCACGTATACCGATTGCTTAGTAATGGCCTCGCAGATTGACTGCAACAGCCCCTCCGCGGTGCGCGATCGGCCCAACGCCAATGCCGCAATTGAAAATGCCGACAACGCCCAACTCTGCGTCGAAAGCTGGTGCTCCTTTTGCTCCAGCTCTGAAATGTCTGAATAGAAGCAGATCGAAACCAGTCGCCCGTCCAATTCAGATGATCTCGATTGCGATACCCACACCGGCAAGCACTGGCCGTCTTTGCGCAGGATATGAAAGCGGCGAAGACGCCGCGGCTCCTGCTCCGATTTCAGCAACTCAATCTTTGCGTGCTCCCGCTCATCCTCCGGGTGCAACAAGGCCAGACTCATCCCCACAAGTTCCTCATGAGAATAGCCTGAGAGCGCCTCTGCCGATGGATTCGCATCAATGAGGTTTCCGCTGATCGCGTCAAACGCAAACATGGCCCCTGGAGCAGACGCCCATCCCAATTCGAAAAGGCTCCGCGGCTGGGGACCGTAGGATGCTGAACTCATGGCCACTCGGCTTTCTCCTTCAAATTACGCCCAGGTGGCCTTTGAATGAACGGAAACATTGCTTCAAGATAAACTAGAACCGTCGGAATTCCCACTGCCATTTAAACTGCCTGTGAAAAATCCTCAGGGCGCTCCCAATTACGCCCATCGCGAAACTCACCCAACACGGCTGCACTCTTCCACTGGAATCGCCACCTGCTCCACGATCTCCAGCCCGAATCCTTCCAGAGCTGGAATGTGCATCGGCGTATTGGAGAGCAGCCGAATGCGGCGGATGCCCAGGTCCGACAGGATTTGGCCGCCCAACCCGATGGCCCGCAGAATCCTTCCTGTACGCGCCTGTGAACCTTCGCGCGCGCGCAGTTCCTGGTGCAGAATGAGCCGGCCGGCATTTGCGCCAGTCGCGTGCGTATGCGCAACTCCTCCGGGCTCGAATGCGTCCGTTTCAGCCGCTGCGCGGTCAACCTCAAACCCCCGCGAGGTATTGTGCAGGTAGAGCACCACGCCGCAACCCTCCTCGGCAATCATGCGCATCGACTGGTCGAGGGTCTCCCGGCAGCGGCAGTCCGCGGCGAACACATCTCCAGCCGTGCAGCGGGTATGCACCCGCACCAGCACCGCGTGGGTGCAAGGAATTCGAGGCTCTCCACCCGCAGAGGACGCCGGGCCAAAATCGCCAGACAGGCCCTCGACGGCCGAACCATCGTGAAAGGCGGCGCAGTCCTTGCAAAGATCGCCCCGCACCAGCGCAATATGGCTCTCTCCGCCGTTCACTTCGCTTTCATAGGCGATCATGCGAAACTCGCCATACCGGGTCTGAATCAAGCTCTCGCCGGCGCGAACGATGTACCGCTCGTGGCGCAGCCGGTAACGGATCAACTCGGCCACCGTAAGAATCAGCAGTCTGTGCTCTTTGCAAAACGGAATAAGGTCCGGTATGCGCGCCATCTCCCCGTCGTCGCGCATGATCTCGCAAATCACCCCGGAGGGATTCAGCCCGGCCAGCCGCGCCAGGTCGACAGATGCTTCGGTCTGCCCCGCGCGCACCAGCACGCCGCCTTTGCGGGCGCGCAGCGGAAAGATGTGGCCAGGGCGCGCCAGGTCTGTATAGGTGGCGCCGGGATCGATAGCGGTTCGAATGGTGTGGGCCCGGTCAGCCGCCGAGATGCCGGTCGTTACCCCTTCGCGCGCCTCAATGGTCTCGGTAAACGCCGTTCCGAAACGCGAGGAGTTTTGTTGCGTCATGGGGAACAACCGCAGATGATCGGCGCGCTCTTCAGTCAGCGTCAGGCAGATCAGGCCTCGGCCGTAGCGGGCCATGAAGTTGATGGCCTCCGGCGTCACGTGCTCGGCGGCCAGCGTCAGGTCGCCCTCGTTCTCCCGGTCTTCGTCGTCGACCACAACCACCATGCGGCCGGCGCGAATCTCATCCAGCGCGCCAGGAACGTCTGTGAACGGGTGCTCGAAATTGCGTGGGTTCTGTGGCATGGCGACACTCTCATTCTCGCTTACGCCGGGTGTAAACAGCAAAAGCGCCGCACGATGGCGGCGCTCTTTTGAAAACAGACAGCAGGTAAATAGCCTACAACGTCGATTCGATCTCGAAACCCCAGGCCTCCAGCAGTGCCTCAGGGATATATTTCGAGTTCTTGTTCCGGCGAGCCCACTCCCGAAGTCGGGTAGACCGAATGTACTGGTCCGGGCTGAGTTTGAACTCCTTTACGATCTGTTCAAAG
>JBEKEQ010000094.1:0-16420 GCA_050013735.1 Occallatibacter sp. | reverse complement strand
CCATATTTGTTGAATCTTTAGCCCTGCGGGCAGATTTTTGGGACCTGAGGCGGCTGCGAAGCCGAAGTGGACTTGAAAGCCCGACAGAATTGGTCGTATACTGAATGCGGACCGAAGAAGTCGGATATTCAATGCTCAAGCTGACCAAGAAGGCCGATTACGGGTTGATGGCGCTCAAGTATCTGGCCGAGCACCCAGAGAAGGTTGCGCTGAGCGCCAAGGACGTTGCTGACGCCTACGGGATTCCGGCACAGCTGCTGGCCAAGATTTTGCAATTGCTGACCAAGAACGGGTTGCTGCGGTCGCACGCAGGCATGAACGGTGGCTATGCACTGGCCCGGGATGCGCGGCAGATTTCGGCCTACGAAGTGATTCACGCTATCGACGGGCCGTTTTTTATTACTTCCTGCACCAAAGGATCGAAGAGCTGCGAACTGACGCCGAGTTGCACGATCAAAGAACCCCTGGCGCGGGTAAACGACACTATTGCCGGAGTGCTGAAGAGCATTAGTATTCAGGACCTGGCAGAGCACGAACAACCCGCGGCACGGGCTCGCGAGGCGCACGGGTTGGTTGCATTGACGCTGTAGGGAAGCGGAGTTGGTCCGCTGGCGCCGCTATTGAAGGATGGAGACAAGGATGAGCACTTTTACCAGCAATGTCGAGGTTCCGGCAGGCGTGAGCTTGCCGATTTATATGGACAATCACGCGACCAGCCCGCTGGACCCGCGGGTGTTGGAAGCCATGCTGCCTTATTTCACCAGCAAGTTTGGCAATGCGGCGAGCCGCAACCACTCGTTTGGATGGGAAGCGGAACAGGCAGTGGAGAAGGCGCGGGAACAGATTGCGCGGCTGATTGGCGCCACGGCCAAGGAGATTATTTTTACTTCCGGCGCGACAGAGAGCAACAACCTGGCCATCAAGGGCATCGCGGAGATGTACCGCGAGCGCGGCAACCACATTATCACCCAGGTGACCGAGCATAAGGCAGTGCTGGACACATGCAAGCGGCTGGAAAAGCATGGCTATCGCGTGACCTATTTGCCGGTGAAGGCGGACGGGCTGATCGATCTGGATGACCTGAAGCGCGCCATTGACGACAAGACCATCCTGGTTTCAATTATGGCGGCCAACAACGAGATCGGCGTGTTGCAGCCGATTGCGGAGATCGGCAAGCTGTGCCATGAAAAGGGAGTCATCTTCCACACCGATGCGGTGCAGGCGGTAGGCAAGGTTCCGGTGAACGTGATTGCCGACAACATTGACGTGCTGTCGCTTTCCGGGCACAAGATTTACGGGCCCAAGGGCGTGGGCGCGCTGTACGTCCGCCGGCGCAATCCGCGGGTGCAGATTGCCGCACAGATTGACGGCGGCGGACACGAGCGGGGCATGCGGTCTGGCACTTTGAACGTACCGGGCATTGTGGGGCTGGGCAAGGCTTGCGAGATTGCCCGGGAAGAGATGGACAGCGAAGCGGCCTACCTGCG
This sequence comes from Occallatibacter sp., assembly GCA_050013735.1. Lineage (GTDB taxonomy): Bacteria > Acidobacteriota > Terriglobia > Terriglobales > Acidobacteriaceae > Telmatobacter. The sequence continues at coordinate 14,933 of JBEKEQ010000094.1, read as the reverse complement.
CGGCTTGCGCGACAGGCTGAAGGCGAAGCTGGAGTCGGAGCTCGACTACGTTCATGTGAACGGATCGATGGAGCACAGGCTACCGGGCAACCTGAACATGAGCTTTGTGTATGTGGAGGGCGAGTCGCTGCTGATGGGCATCAACGACGTTGCGGTATCGAGCGGATCGGCCTGCACTTCGGCAACGCTTGAGCCGTCATACGTGCTGAAGGCTTTGGGCCTCGGCGACGATGTAGCGCACAGCTCCATTCGGTTTGGTTTGGGACGTTTCAACACCCAGGCCGAGGTGGACTATGTGGCTGCCAAAGTGATCGACATTGTGAAGCATCTGCGCCAGCTTTCACCACTGTACGAGATGGTGCTGGAAGGCATTGATTTGACGAAGATTCAATGGGCGGCGCATTAGAGGCAGGGGTCAGGGATCAGAGGTCAGGGGTCAATACCGATGAACCCTGAAACTGACAACTGACATCTGATAACTGACAACTTTTTACGCGGCTTCCCCCGCAGGAGGACTAGGACAATGGCATACAGCGATAAAGTGATCGACCACTACAACAACCCGCGCAACGTGGGCCAACTGGACAAGAGCTCGACAGAAGTGGGCACAGGCCTGGTGGGTGCGCCGGAGTGCGGCGATGTGATGCGCTTGCAGATTCGCGTGAACCCGGAGACGCAGGTGATTGAAGAGGCGAAGTTCAAGACCTTCGGCTGCGGCTCGGCAATTGCGAGCTCTTCGCTGGCGACGGAATGGATCAAGGGCCGGACCGTGGATGACGCGCTGGCGATCAAGAACACAGACATTGTGAAGGAACTGTCGCTGCCGCCGGTGAAGATTCACTGCTCGGTGCTGGCCGAGGATGCGATTCGGGCGGCGATCGGCGACTGGAAAAAGAAGAATGGCGTTGCGGAGCCGGTGGCGGCCGCGGCGGCGCACTAACCACCTGCGGTGGGGCAGACGCCTACGGCACTGTCGTCAGGGGTCGGCTAACGTTGAAGATCAAAGCCAGCTCATGACGTACTGGCTGAAGCCCGTACCCTGCAAAGCTGGAGAATCGATCGTAAGAAGGCAACAATGGCGAACATGGTGACAATCGAATCGAAGCCGGCAGAAGGCGCGTTTGCTGCTCCTGCGCAGACGGATTTGCAGGCTGCGCAGAAGCCGAGCGGTCCGGCGCAGAGCCTGCAGGTTACGGACCGCGCCGTGAAGCGGATTCGCGCGGCCATGGCCAAGGAAGGCGTGTCGCCGGAAGAGGGCGGACTGCGGCTGGGCGTGATGGGCGGCGGATGCTCGGGGCTTTCTTATTCGATCAAGTTCGACACGCGGCCACGCGAGCGCGACCGCATTTACGAGTTCGACGGAGTGCGTGTCTTCGTCGATCCCAAGTCGTTCCTCTACCTCCACGGCATGACGCTGGACTACGAGGAGACGCTGATGAGGCAGGGATTCAACTTCATCAATCCGAACTCCACGCACTCCTGCGGCTGCGGTTCGTCATTCTCGTAGCGGGGTTCGGTTCAATTATGTTGAAAGTCATCGATTCCGCGGTTCCCATTGCGTGTTGGTCCTGTTCCATCGGGCATAACGATTCCACGCTGTTTTGCCCGCATTGCAGCAAGATTCAGCCTCCTCCCGGTTGTGACTTCTATCAGGTTTTTGGCTTGGAGCGCCGGTTCCAGGTGGATTTGCCGGCGCTGGAGAGGGAGTTTCACCGCCTGAGCCGCAAGGTGCATCCTGACCGCTTTGCACGTGCCGAAGAGACGGAGCGGGAGTGGAGCCTTGCTGACACCGCGCTGTTGAACGACGCCTATCGCACACTGAAGGATCCCCTGTTTCGCACCGAATACCTGCTCAAGCTGGAGGGCGCCGAGATTGGCGAGGAGTTTGCGGGCAAGGATCGCAAGGACCAAAAAGATACGTCTCGCGTTCCGGCGGATTTGCTGGAAGAGGTCTTCGAGCTGAACATGCAGCTGGAAGAGATGCGCATGGCGCGCAAGATGGGCGAGACAGATTTGGAGGTTCAGGCAAGTCTTGAACAGGCAAAGGCAAAATTTGAGGGCCTGTTGGATGAGGTGGATCGGGAATTGCGCGCGGAGTGGAAGGTGTGGGACGAGGGCGACGCGGCTGCTCGCCATGCGGCGCAGAAAACCATGGTAGCGCTGCTCGACCGGAGGAGATATCTCAATAACCTGGTCCGCGACGTGACGGAAGTCTTGGGAGCTTAATAGAAGAGCATGGCGGATTCGAACTTGACTGGCCGCGTTGTCGGAATTGACCTGGGAACCACCAATTCCCTGGTCGCTTATATGCAGGGGGATGCGCCGGTGGTGATTCCCGGCGTGGACGGCTCGAACCTGGTGCCGTCAGTGGTGGCGCTGGATCCTATTACAGCTGAGGGTGGCCGGCCTACGGTTACGGTGGGCAACACGGCACGGAAGGCGCTGATTGAGACGCCGGAGCGGGTGATTTATTCCGTGAAGCGGCTGATGGGGCGCGGGCTTGCAGAGATTCAGGACGAGCTGAAGCTGTTCCCGTTCCGGCTAGCCGACGATGTGGAAGCGGGCGAAGTGCCGCGCATCCAACTGGGCGAAATGCGGTTCACGCCGCCGGAAATTTCGGCTTACATTCTGCGCCAGCTTAAGCGGAATGCCGAGCGGTTTTTTGGCGCGCCGGTGACGCAGGCGGTGATTACCGTTCCGGCGTATTTCAACGATGCGCAGCGGCAGGCCACCAAGGACGCTGGGCGGATGGCGGGCCTGGATGTGCTGCGGCTGGTGAACGAGCCGACCGCTGCTGCGCTGGCTTACGGCCTTGATCGCGCGAAGGTGGGAACGATTGCGGTTTACGACCTGGGTGGCGGGACTTTCGACATTTCCATTCTCAAGCTACGCGACGGAATTTTCGAAGTGCAATCGACAAACGGCGACACGCATTTGGGCGGCGACGATATCGACAATCTGCTCACGGCGATTGCGCTGGATGAGATCCACGCCGAGCATGGTGTGGATTTGCGCGGGCATCCGGGCGCGGTGCAGGCGATTCGCAAAGCGGCCATTGACGCCAAGATCAGGCTTTCCACGGAAGACTCGGCACATTTTGACATTGAACTGCCCAACGGCGACAGGTATCAGCGCGAGATTCCGCGAGCGGTGTTTGAGGTGCTGATTGAGCCGGTGTTGGAGCGCACGGCGGGGCCATGCAAGCAGGCGCTGACGGATGCGGGAATCACGCCGGAAGAGATTGATGAAGTGGTGATGGTGGGCGGGTCAACGCGGATTCCGGCGGTCCGCGAGTTGGTCGATCAACTATTCAAACTCCGCCCGCGCGGCAAACGCCCGCACATCGAGCTTAATCCGGACGAAGTGGTGGCGCTGGGCGCGGCGGTGCAGGCCGATATTCTGGCCGGCTCCTCAAAGACGACCGAGGAGATGCTGCTGCTGGATGTAACTCCGCTTTCGCTGGGCATTGAAGCGTTGGGAGGCACGGTGGCGCGGATCATTCAGCGCAACTCGACCATTCCCGCATCGGCTACGGAACATTTCACTACTGGCGTGGATGGGCAGACCAACGTGGCGATTCACGTGGTGCAGGGCGAGCGGGAGTTGGCGGCGGATTGCCGGTCGCTGGCGCGCTTCGACCTGAGGGGCATTCCTCCGATGAGCGCCGGTTTGCCGCGGATCGAGGTTAGGTTTCTGATCGACGCCGACGGCATTCTGAAGGTGACGGCGCGCGAGCAGCGCAGTGGGCAGGCGGCCGACATTGAGGTGAAGCCGACTTATGGGCTGACCGATGAGCAGGTGGAAGGCATGATTTTGGACTCGTTCGATCACGCGGAGGAGGACTTTGCAAAGCGCTTGTTGATTGAGGCGCGCAACGAGGCAGAGACGATTCTTGCGGCGGTGGAACGCGCTCCGGAGAGCCCAGCGTGGAAGCAGCTGACCGGCGAGGAGCAGGCGGAGATTAATGCGGCGCGCAGGCGGCTGGCGGAGATTAAAGAGGGTACGGATGTGGCCGCGATTCGGGAATCGACACTGGCGCTGGACAGAGCTACGCGGCGGTTTGCGGAGTTGATGATGGAGGCTGCGGTGAGCACGGCGATTCGCGGCAAGACGATGGACGCGGCGGCCGAGGAACTGGGCGAAGCTGTCACTGCGCCTCATGCGATGGCGCCGGCGGAGTTTAAGTGAAGCGGGGCTAGCGGAGTTAGTCCGTTGCGGCGGATTAGCGGAGTTAGCCACGCTTCGCGTGAGTTAGCGAGTTAGCGGGTCAGCAAGTCAGCACGAGGAGTATGGAGCGATGAGCGAAATGAACGGAAAGAGCATTCCCGCCGACAAGCTGGTGCGCGTGACGTTTCAGCCGGAGGGCAAGACGGTAGAGTTTGAGTACGGCACCATGCCCTACCAGCATCACGGCAAGCCGATGTCGTTTCTGGATGTGGCGGAGAACAACGATGTTTTTCTCGATCACGCCTGCGGGGGCGTTTGCGCCTGCACCACCTGCCACTTGTGGATCAAGAATCAAGAGGGCATCAGCGAGGCGGACGACGACGAAATTGACCGCCTGGATATGGCTGCCGATCAGCAGTTGAATTCGCGGCTGGGTTGTCAGGCCGTGATCACCAAGCCCGGCAACTACGTTGTCGAGATTCCCAAGTGGAATCGCAACTACGTTTCAGAAGGCAAGCCGCTGACCCTGGCGGAAGGAAAATAAGGAGCCGATATGCCGCGCGAGATTCTTTGGACCGACGCCGAAGAGATCGGCATTCAGTTGCAGGAGAAATATCCTGAGTTGGACCCCTTTACGGTTCGGTTTACCGACCTGCACAAATACGTGACCAAACTGGAGGGGTTTGTCGACGATCCGGCCAAGTCAAACGAGCCGAAGCTGGAGGCCATTCAGATGGCCTGGCATGAGGAGTGGCAGGACGCGCAGGGGTAATTTAACAGCGGTCCTTACGCTCTTCTTCCCAGAACTGATCTATCACTTCCCGCGAAATCGGATGGTTGCCCGCTGAAACAGGGACGGAGCCGCCCTGTTTTTAGGGTCGCGAGGCGGCGCGAGGATGCCTTTGGCGAAAAGGCGGCGCTCCCTCTCGCTGTAATCTTCGGCCGGTGCAGGAGCGACCAGGCGGGCGACCGGGGTGTTCCGGGCGAGAATTAGGACGTCCCCGCCATTCTTGACGAATTCGATATAGGCGCTGAGTTTGGCCCTAAATTCGCCGATCTTTGCAGTCTGCATTGCCACTTTTCCATAATATGACCAACCCGGTCACACCGCACGGCGAAGTTACGAACGATCGTCCCATCGGTTCCAGTCGGGGCGCTCGGTCCAGCCGAAGGAAGCTTCGAAGTGCTGGAACTCCTTTTTCTGCCCTGGGACAAGATACACGCTGAGCACGTCGAAGCGGACGGGTGGGGCGGTTTGCTGCGGCAACTGGCGGACGTATTGCCGGGCCAGACGGCGGAGGACGTAGCGCTTGTGTGAGTCTACGGAGACCTCGGCGGCAGCGACGTCGTGAGCGGTGCGGGTTTTGACTTCGATAAAGCAGAGCAGCGGGCCCTGCCACGCGATGAGGTCGAGGTCCCCGCGCAGATTGCCCGCCGACCAGCGGCGAGCCACTACGGTGTAACCTTTGCGGCGAAGGTGAAAAAGCGCGGCTCTTTCACCGTCGATTCCGGTCACCAGGTGAGCGGGGGCGCCGGCCTGACGTCTGCGCCGCTTCGCCGTCCAGTCCAATCCAGCCAGAAGACGCTCCAGCCAGTCGATCCGCTTCCGCTGAAACCATCGCACAGCAGACCATTTTCGACTGAATGAGCGAAGGATGCAACTGGCGCACATTCGCCCGACAAAATTCCGAAATGGAACGGACCGATTCGACTTCGGGAAGCGCGCGAGGCTATCTTCGGTTAGCCCGGCGCCAGGGAAGTCGATGGGGACGAAAATGTTGAAGAGTAGGCACACATTAAGGAGCAAGGCCGGCTATGTCTCATGGAGTGTTTGGAGGTTTGTTTTCTGCACGAGTGGTGGATGCGGCGCCCATTCCGCTGGCAGTCCAACCGGGGAATGAGCAAGAAGCCGCTGCGGGCGCGGATCGAAGCTTCGAATACGCGCTGGATGCGCTGCCCTGCAACGCGATGTTCTGCGACCGGCAACTCACTCTTCGCTATCTTAACCGGGCTTCGTTGAAAACTCTGCTCACTCTGCAGCAGCACCTGCCGGTTCCGGTGGACCAAATTGTGGGCAAGTCGATCCACATATTTCATAGCTCGCCGGCCGGCGTGGAGTGGATTTTGGGCGGCACGGACCCTCACAGCACACACCATCTGCCACATAAGGCAACCATCGCGCTGGGGCCGGTGAAGTTGGACCTGGAAGTTGAGGCGATGACGGGCGCGCACGGTGAGCATATCGGCGCGGTGGTCGTTTGGGGCATCAGCACCCAGCAGACGATCGAAGCACTGAAACGGGCGCAGGAAGCGCAACGCGGCGATGTGGAACATTTGAACGGCAATTTGCAGATGATTGCCACGGCAACGCACGAGATTGACGCGAGCATTGCGGAGATTGCCAGGAATGCGGCAAGCGTAGCGGAGGCCGCAGAGAAGTCGCGCACGGCAAGTGAAGAGAGCAAAACCTCGATTGAGCGGCTGCGCGGATCGAGCAGCGGGGTGGCCAAGGTGGCAGATTTGATTGCCTCCATCGCCACGCAAACCAGCGTGCTGGCGCTGAATGCGAGCATCGAGGCGGCGCGGGCAGGGGTGCATGGCAAAGGCTTCAACGTGGTGGCGAGCGAGGTGAGAAAACTGGCCGAGCAGACGGCAGCGGCCACGGCGGAAATTCAAGCCAAGGTGGCAGCAATCGGCGTAGATATCAGCGCCGGCATGGCGGCCATCGACCGTATTTCCAGTCAAACCGAGGACCTGTCGGGGCTATCGCACCAAATGGCGGCGGCCGCAGAGGAACAGCACATGGCTACGCAGGAGATGGCGCAAAACCTTGAGCGGGCCGCGCACAGGACCTCAGAGATTGCGAGCATGCGCATGGACGAGAGTGTCGGCCGTCAAAAATAAGTGCACCAGACAGGCAGTGAGGTTAAGCGACAAGGAGTGCAAGCCGGGCACTGGCCTGCACTCCTTGTCTCATCTGCGAGGCAATCTTCTCCCTTCGAATCAGGCTGTTGCAGGTTCTAGCGTGGTGGCTTCCTCGTGCTCCTGTTCCACCAGGGCAATCGCTTCCTCGAGAATGTCGAGGGCGACGGTGGCTTCGTTTTCGCTGACGATGAGCGGTGGACAGAGGCGCAGCGAGGTCTCGCCACAGCCGAGTACCATGAGGCCACGCTCGAAGGCCAATATCTCCACGCGGTTGCGCAATGCTGTGGCGGGTTCGCGCGTTGCCTTGTCTTTTACCAGCTCGATACCAATCATGAGGCCGCGTCCGCGCACATCGCCCACCAGCGGATGGGTTTGCTGCCAGCCGCGCAGGCGCTGCAACATGAACTCGCCCACGCGGGCGGCGTTGGCCATGGCTTCGCGCTCGATGATGTCCATGGTGGCCAACGCGGCGGCGATGGAAATTGGGTTCCCGCCGAAAGTAGACGCGTGGGAGCCGGGCACCCAGTCCATGATTTCGGCGCGGGACATGCAGATGCCGAGCGGCATGCCGCTGGCAATACCCTTGGCCACGCAGACGATATCCGGCTCCACGCCGGAGTGCTCAATGGCCCACCACTTTCCTGTGCGGCCGGCTCCGCATTGCACTTCATCGGCCACCAGCAGGATGCCGTGGCGGGTGCAGATTTCGCGCAATTCGCGCAGGAAGTTATCGGGCGCAACCACGTAGCCGCCTTCGCCCTGAATGGGCTCGATGAAGATGGCGGCCACTTCTTCAGGGGCGAGGATGGTCTTAAAGAGCCGCTCCTCAATGTAGCGCGCACACCCGAGGCTGAAGGCTTCCTGCTCTTCAGGGCCGCCGGTGGCACCGCGATAGGCGTAGGGATAGCGGATGTGGGTGACGCCGGGAACCAGCGGCGAAAATCGGCGCTTCTGCTGGGGCTTTGAGCCGGTGAGCGAGAGCGCGCCCATGGTGCGGCCGTGGAATGCGCCGAAGAACGAGATCACCTGCTGGCGTCCGGTGTGGTAACGGGCGAGCTTGAGCGCGCACTCAATGGCCTCGGCGCCGGAGTTGCCGTAGAAAAACTTGTGCGGGCCGGGCATGGGAGCCACGACAGAGAGCCGGTCGGCCAGATCGGTGAGGTGTTCGTCGTAGAAATCCGTGCCGGAGATGTGGATCAGCTCGGCAGCCTGCTTTTGAATGGCGGCGACGACCTCAGGATGGCAATGGCCGGTGGAAACCACGGCAATGCCTGCGGCAAAGTCGAGAAACTCATTGCCATCCACATCTTCAACGCGGATGCCGCGCCCGCGGCGGGCCACCAGCGGATAGGAGCGGGTATAACTGGGCGAGATCAGGCGGGTATCGGCGGCTACGGCGGCCTGGGCCTTTGGCCCCGGCAAGGTACTTATCAATTTGGGTCCGTATTGGGCGTGTAGTTCCTGCTTGGTCATGGTTTTGTCTCCTGGGCGGATGCGCTGGCGAGCGCCGGAATGGATTTCAGGCTTTCCTGGATGAAGGAGCACCGTCCTTCACGAATTCTGTGAGAGGTTGAGGCGAACCCTGAACCCACTTGCGATGGGTCGTCCAGGTGTGCGGACTCGATGGAGTCCGAAGGGGCGACGAGGGTCTAAAGACCGCTGCTAGTCGCCGGCAAACTGGCTAGGTCGAGTGCGCGTGGGCAGCACACGCAGGTGCTTGCGTGGGCAGATGATGCGCGCGCGGGACCGCGACCAGCGCTTGGAGGCCGGCGCCGAGCTTGATCCGTGGATGGCGCGCATGTGCATCGAATCCCCGCTGGGTTGAGGATAGTACAGATTCAGGTGGTCTGTACAGGTTGCGGGCGGCTGAGCGGCAGGTTAATTTGAAGGGGATCCATGCATTGGTGCTATCGAATGCTGAACAGGCAATGTCCTTGCGCCGTCCCTACGGGACTTCAAGCCGATGAATGGAGCCTGCTCTCCCCACGCTGAAGCGCGGGGCCAACAAACATTGCGCCTACGGCGCGCCGCAGGAAGCGGAGGGCGGCCGTATCCGACTCGCACTGACTACGCGCAGGTGAAGGCGAAGGGTGTGAAGGAGTTGGAGCAGGTGCCGGCGGAATAAGGCGGTGACGTTCAGCGCTTTACTTGATCAACAATCCCCACACCACAGAGATTACCCCGAGGATCGAAGCGCCTATGCCCAGGTACCAGTAAATGCGGCTGCGGGTGAGCAGCGTGACGGAACTGACGACCAGTCCAATTTCAAGCATCGCTTCGCCGAAGTCAAAGAAGTTGGCGCGAATCTCGGCCTGCTTTACTTCTGCCTCAAGCGCACGGGCCTCTTTGTCTTCTTCCTTCAAATCGTCGGCCCATTTCGCCTGATGGTCAGACCATTCTTTGGCGGTTTTTTTCGCGGCGTCCTTGTCGGCGACGGCAAGGTCGTTGAGCAGCTTGGTAGCCAAATCCGTATCGTAGGCGCGATTCTTCTTGGCCTGGTATTCGTTCCATGTATCGCTGGCCTTGGCTTGCCGGAGCACTGCCTCAGTGTGGGTGCGATGGCCCAGCACCGTGGTCACGGCGACTAAAACGGCCAGCACGCTCATGGTGAAGGCGACGGGGCGCAGAACCGCTTCGGCGCCTTTTTCCGCCTGCTCTTTTAGTTCGGAAACTTCGTTGGGTTCCATGGGGACCTCGCGAGGAAGTGGGGCTGACCGATCTTAATTCATTTGCGTTTCCAGCGTACGCCGTCTTTGGAGTCTTCGATCAGGATGCCTTTTTCAGCAAGTTGATTGCGAATCTGGTCGGCGCGGGCAAAGTAGCGCTGCTTTTTGGCTTGAGTGCGCTCGGTTACCAGGGCATCGATGGCTTCGTCGGAGAGCTCCCGGAGCGCAAGGACTTCGGGGACGGCCTGATCCAGCCTTCCGGTGGCTTCAGCCCAGGCGAGGGCGCGGCGGGTGGGCTCGTGATTGCGGTCCTCGATGACGTCGAAGACGGCATCAAAGCTGGCCAGAACGGAGAGAATGGCGTCGCGGTCCCCGGCGAGGAGCTGACTCTGGTCCATGGCGGTGTTGGCGGCGCGAATGAGCTCGAAAATGGGAGCGCGGGCCTCGGCGGTGTTGAGGTCGTTGGTGAGCGCGGCCAGGTACGCGGCCTGCGCATCTGCCGCCGCAGCCTGAAGGGCAGGATTCGCTCCGGGCTCGAGGCTCGCCTGGCGGAGGCGATGATTGAAGGTCCTGAGGCGCTCAATGGCGTTGGTGGCTTCAGTGAGAGATTCGAAGGTGAAATTGAGTTGGTGACGGTAGGGGACGCTGATGAGCGCGAGGCGGATGGCCGCGGCGCGATAGCCCTTGAGCAGCAGGTCGCGCAGGGTGTAGAAGTTGCCCTCGCTTTTGGACATTTTGCGGCCGTCCACGAGCAGGAAGCGGACGTGCATCCAGTGGCGGACAAACGGCTTATGGGTTGCGCTTTCGCTTTGCGCAATTTCGTTTTCGTGGTGCGGAAACATGAGGTCTTCGCCGCCGGCGTGGAAGTCGAAGCTTTCTCCGAGGTATTCCATGGCCATGGCGGAGCACTCAACGTGCCAGCCGGGACGGCCGCGGCCGATGGGGGTGTCCCATGAGGTTTCGCCGGGCTTGGCGGCCTTCCAAAGGGCGAAGTCGCGAGCGGAATCCTTCTCGTATTCGTCGAGGTCGACGCGGGCGCCGTCTTCCATGCCGCTCAGATCTTTTTTGCTCAGCTTGCCGTAGTCAGGGAACGACGCAAGGCGGAAGTACCAGCTTCCGTCCTCGGCCTGGTACGCGGCGCCCGCGGCGGCCAGCTTTTGAACCAGCTCGACCATGCGCGGAATGTGCTCGGTGGCGCGGGCAATCTGCTCGGGGATTTTGACGCGGAGGGCGTCGAGGTCTTCAAAGAAGGCCTCTTCGAAGGGGCGGGTGTAGTCGGCGATGGGGATGCCGGCGGCGGAAGCATTGCGGATGATTTTGTCGTCGACGTCAGTGATGTTCATGACGTGGCGGACGGGGGTTCCGATGAGCGCAAGGGTGCGGCGCAGGACGTCGACGGCCAGGAAGGTGCGGAAGTTGCCGATGTGGCCGTAGTCGTAGACGGTGGGTCCGCAGGCGTACATGCGGAGGGCCTGGCCGTCGCTGGGGACCAGCTCGTCTACGGTGCCGGTGAGGGTGTTGAAGAGGCGGAGGGTCATTGGTTGGGATGCTTACTCATAAAGGCTTCAGGAACTGGTGGGTTTGACCCCTCCGATTGTAGCAAGAGCGGGGCTCAGAGATCAGAGGTCAGAGATCGGGGCGCTTGCTGTTATCAGCCGAGGGCGAGCGACGGGTCGGCGGAGAGGTTGGGTGGGGCGAAGTCGCCGGACTGAAGGCGAGGCCAGGCGGCGGCGGCGATCATGGCGGCGTTGTCTGTGGATAGGGCGAGCGTAGGGAAGGCAACGGCGACGTGGCGGCGGGCGGCTTCGTGCGTGAAGCGGGCGCGGAGTTCGCGGTTGGCGGCTACGCCTCCGGTGACCAGGATGCGGCGGACGGAGAGGGATTCGGCGGCGGCGAAGGTTTTTTTGAGCAGGTCGCCGATAACCGCGCGCTGAAAGCTGGCGATGAGGTCGAGGGTGATGGGGTCGCATGTGGCGAGGGCATCCTCGACGGATGGCGCGAGCCTGGGCTGGCGGGCTGGTGAGTTCTCCCCGGTCTCCAAGTGCGAGGGACCTGGGGCACCCGGCTTGTTGGAGTTTCCGGGGGCGTCGGGGCCGGTAAAGAGAGCTTCGCGGCGGGATTCGGCTTCGGGGCGAAGGTTGTGGAGTTCGACGTAGCGGAGGACGGCAGTCTTGATTCCGGAAAACGAGAAGAGAAAATGGGGGTCGAGGTTGGCGATGGGCGCTGTGCGGGCGGCCTTGGTGCGGGGGGGCTTGCCGGCGAGGTGGAGCTTGGTCTTGATTTGAGAAAAGGCGAAAGGGACGGCGCGCGGATTGCCGTGGAGGGCCAGAGCGTCAATCCATGGTCCGCCGGGGTAGCCGAGGCCGAGCAGCTTGGCCACTTTGTCAAAGGCCTCGCCTGCGGCGTCGTCGAGGGTGCGGCCGATGAGGCTGTATTGCCAGGTTTCGGCGAGGGGCGTGGCGAGGTAGAGGTGGGTATGGCCGCCGGAGACGACTAATGCAAGCGCGGGCTCGGGGTCGGGAATGGTGGCATCCCCGGTCCCAAAATCGGGACCGGGGGCACCCTGTCTTTTTGGGGAGCGAGCATTCGAAGCGGATTCGCGCTCGTTGAGGAGGACGGCGTGGATGTGGCCTTCAAGATGGTTGACGGCGATGAGGGGCAGATTGTTGGCGAAAGCGAGGGCTTTGGCGTAGGTGATGCCGACCAGAAGCGCTCCGGCGAGACCGGGACCGCTGGTGACGGCGATGGCGTCGAGATCGGCGAGAGTGATGTTGGCTTGGGCCAGGGCGGCGCGGACGACGGGGACGATGGCGCGGAGATGCTCGCGGCTGGCAAGTTCGGGGACGACACCGCCGTAACGGGCGTGGGTGGCGATCTGCGAGGCGACTACCGAGCTGAGGGTGCGGGATCCGCGCTCGACCACGGCGGCAGCGGTCTCGTCGCAGGACGATTCGATGCCGAGGATGAGGCCGCGGGAGGGCATAGTTCTAGTTTAGTTGGGCGGCTGGGGTGAGAATGGTTGGAGATATGGCGGCAGGGACGACAAAGTTCGAGGCGGCGTTGGGGGTGGTGGGAAGGCTGCGGGCGGAGGGGTATGTAGCTTTTCTCGCCGGGGGATGCGTGCGCGACCTGCTGCTGGGACGTAAGCCAAAGGATTTTGATGTGGCGACGTCCGCGACGCCGGATGTGGTGCTGGAGCTGTTTGAGAGGACATTTGCCGTGGGGGCGCACTTTGGGGTGGTGCTGGTGGCCACCTGCGGTGGGGCGGACGCGGCTTGCGCCGCAGAAGAGGAAGGTGGGAAGCCGGAGTATGTGGTGACGGAGGTGGCGACGTTCCGGTCGGATGGGGCTTATTCGGATGGAAGGCATCCGGATGAGGTGCGGTATACGAGGAGCGCCGAGGAAGATGTGCGGAGGCGGGATTTTACGATCAATGGGCTGCTGACGGATCCGGCGGGTGTTGGGGGTGACCTGCGCGCGGCGGTGATTGATTTTGTCGGCGGGGTTGCGGACTTGGACGCAGGGGTGGTTCGGGCGATTGGCAGAGCCGAAGAGCGATTTCTTGAAGATCATCTGCGGATGCTCAGGGGAGTGCGGTTTGCGGCGCGGTTCGGGTTTGAGATTGAAGCGAGGACGATAGCGGCGATCAAGCGGCTCGGCGGCCGGATTGCGGCGGTGAGCCGCGAGCGAGTCCGCGACGAGCTGACCAAAATGCTGACCGAGGGACGAGCGCGCCGGGCGTTTGAGCTCCTGGATGAGTCCGGGCTGCTGGCGGAGGTGCTGCCGGAGATTGCGCGGATGAAAGGGGTGGAACAGCCGCCGCAGTTTCATCCGGAGGGAGACGTCTGGGTGCATACGCTGGGGCTGCTGGGGCAGTTGGAGGAGGGATGCCCGCTGACGCTGGCGTGGGGTGCGCTGTTACACGATGTGGGCAAGCCGCCGACGTTCCAGCGCGGGCCGGACCGGATTCGCTTTGACGGGCACGTGGAGGTGGGCGTAGCCATGGCAGCGGAGATTTTGCGGCGTTTCCGGTTTTCCAACGAGGAGACGCGGCAGATTCTGGCGCTGATTGAGAGCCACATGCGGTTTGCGGATGCGGGGCGGATGAAGGCTTCGACGCTGAAGAGGTTTTTCAGGTTGGACGGGTTTGAGGAGCACCTGGCGCTGCACCGGATGGATTGCCTGGCGGGGAGTGGGAACCTGGATCACTGGGAGTTTGTTCGGGAGCGTTACGGGGCCATGCCGGAGGAGACGGTGCGGCCGAAGCCGTTGATTACGGGGCGGGAGCTGATTGCGGCAGGCTACAAGCCGGGAGCGGGATTCAAAGAGATGCTGCGGGCGGTGGAGGACGCGCAACTGGAGGGGGTGATTGCGACAGCAGATGAGGCGATGAGGCTGGTGAAGGAACGGTTTGGAGTACCTGAAAGCTCGCCGGCCAACGAAGGGGCCTGACGATTTCTTAGAATTCTTCGTTGTCTTCGACGGCGGGCAATATGTCGTCTTCGCGGGCTACCCAAACATACAGCGTGGGCAGAAGGAAGACGCCGATGACCAAATTGGCCAGCAGGCCGCCCACAATCACGATGGCGAAGGGACGCTGCGAGTCAGATCCGATGGCGTGAGAGAGCGCGGCAGGCAGCAAGCCAAGGGTAGCCACCAGCATGGTCATCATGACGGGGCGCAGTCTGAGGACGGAGCCTTCCACCGCGGCCTCGACGAGGTGCTCGTGTGTAGATACTTCCATCCCCTTGCGGCGGGCACGTAACTGATTGATGAATTCGACCATGATGACTCCGGTTTCGACAGAGACGCCGAAGAGGGCGAGGAAACCGACCGCCGAGGAGACCGAGAAATTGGTGCGGGTGATGAAAAGCGCGAGCGGCCCACCGATGGAGGCCATGACCACGCTGACGAGGATGACGATGGCCCACTTGGAGGAGCGGAACATGGCGTAGAGGATAAGGAAGATGGCCAGCACGGTGATGGGAACGATGAGCGCCATGCGCTTGTTGGCGCGTTTCTGACTTTCGTACTCTCCGGCCCATTCAAGATGGTAGCCAGTGGGCAACTGGACGTTGTGCTCGACCTTGGCGATGGCTTCTTCGACGGTTGAGCCAAGATCGCGGCCGCGGACGGAATACTTGATGGCGATGTAACGCTGCCCGCCCTCGCGGT
>JBEKEQ010000093.1:0-20074 GCA_050013735.1 Occallatibacter sp. | reverse complement strand
GAAGAAGTCCCAGAATGCCCGCAAGAAGCTTTTTTTGTTTTCTGAATCCATGGGGAAGAACCTCGCCATTCTACGAACAACTTGCCTGCCTATTCGAGCGGCAAATGGACCACAGGGTTGCAACTTTTGTTGCCTGGGGCGCCACGCCGCGGTCGCGATCTCGTTCCGCCTAGGGTTTGGGGGCGGGCTTGGGCGCGGGTTTTGCCTTCTTGGCCGGGCTGGAGACGCCAAAGCTCATCAAGAAGAAGCCAAATCCCTTGCGCAGCGCGTCGAGCAGGCTCATGAATCAATTCCCCTTTTTCGCCGGAGCGCTTGGCGCGCCGGCAGCCTGTGGTGCGTGGCCGCGCAAGATATCGATGGCTGCCGAGGGCAGCGGCTTGTCGGCATTCGCCAGCAGCAGGCTCACTTGCCACATCTGGGTTTCGGTGAGCACCTCTTTGAAGCTGGGCATGCCGGTGAGCCGGATGCCGTTGGCAACCTTCCAGTAGGTCTCGCCCGGCGGGTCGTCGGTCACGCCCATCATGGTCTCCGAGCCGTGGTGGTGCATTTCCCACAAGGGAGGCGCATCGGGATACATGTGAGCGGCAAAGCTTGACGGCTTGCCCCGCAGGCCGTGGCAAGCGGCGCATTGGTCCACGTAGACCTGCGCGCCGGCCACGTAGTTTTCCTCATTGGGCTGGATGGGCGGAGTGCTGACCATCTCACGGTCGATGCGGGCGTGCAGCGCCGCACCTGTGACCTGCTTCTCATAGGGGAACGGGGCGTCGGTCACGGCTACCGGTACCTGGCCATAGTGGAACCACGCCAGAACGCCTGCAGGAACCAGAATCACTCCGATGATCACTCCCAGCAAAAATCGCACCATATCGCTCGCACCCTCTGCCGGTCTTCATCGTAGAGCATTTTGCCAATATCTGTTGCGGATTAATACCACGGAATTCGTTATAAAGAGAGACGGCGAAGATTTGCTGGACAATGCCGGCTGGTTTTTGACACAGTTTGGCCCACGCCGCAAACGGCAGCGCCGGTTGCGGCCAACCCCCAACGATTAGGCAAGGAGCTCCCCCATGGCAGATTTCTCGAAGATGAAACTTCCACCCCAAGAGGCACAGACCACCTCTTGGGGACCCCGGAAATTAGGCCGCAAGGCCATCAAAACCGACACGCGAACGCTGGCGCTTGGCGATTACCTGACGCCTGCGCTGGCGCCGCCGCCGCCCGAGGCCGACTGGACCAAGGGCATCACGAGCTGGGGCATGATGCTCAACGACACGCTCGGCGACTGCACCATTGCCGGCGCAGCCCACGCCGTGCAAGTGTGGACGGCCAACACGGGCAGCATGGTTACCATTCCTGACGCCACAGTCGAGAGCTACTACGAGCAGTGGGACGGCTACGTCCCCGGCAATCCCAGTACGGATTCAGGCGGCATTGAGCTGGATGTGCTGAACGACTGGCAAAAGGGCGGCTTTGCCGGCAACGCGCTGATGGCCTTTGTGGACCCCAAGCCGGCCAGCCTGGTGCAGATTCGCCAGTCCATCGCGCTGTTTGGCGGCGTCTACATCGGGCTCTCGCTGCCGCTGACGGCGCAAAACCAGGACGTGTGGGACGTGGTGCCGAACGGCGGCGCCAAAGCCAAAGCGGGCAGCTGGGGCGGCCACTGCGTGTTTGTGCCCAAGTACGACGAGAAGGGCTTTACCTGCATCACCTGGGGGCAGTTGAAGACCATGACCCTGGCCTTCTGGAAGAAATACTGCGACGAGTCCCACACCCTGCTCAGCCAGGATTGGCTCAGCGCCAAAGGCTCGCCCGCCGGCTTTGACCAGGCGCAACTGGAGGCCGATTTGAAGGCGATTGTGTAGCGGTTTCATCAGCGAATGGGCGCGGCGCGCGTCAAACGAAGTGCCGGGGAATCGCCGGGGAAGCGCCGGCTCACACCCAAGGTCAAGCCCAAGATGGTTTAATACCTAATGGGGGGAGCGCTGCCTTTGAGCTGTGGTGTGCTTCCGTACTCCCGTGGAGGAAACCCGAAGCCGATGTATTCATTTCGCCGTCTTGCCCTTTTGCTGGCGCTCGCTTTGCCAGCGCTGCAGTTTGTTCGCGCGCAAAGCTCCAGTTCGAGCAGCAACCCCGCACCTCCGGCCCAGGACCAGGCGCAGCAACCCACTGAGGGCCAGCTAAGCGTGCAGGCGCGCATCAAGGCTCGCCGGGCGCAGCGCCGCGCCGCCGCCATCCACGATGTTTACGACCATCTCTACGAGGCGTATCTGGGCGCGGGCTACCTGCGGTTTACGCCCGGCGCCACCTTGCAGCGCGTCAACGAGTACGACTGGAACGCGGGATTCACTCGCTATTTCAGCGAGCGGCTGGGCGTTACCCTGGATGGGCGCGGCTACTATGGCACTCCTTTTGTGGGGCTCAATGAGGAAACCAACAGCGAAATCACCAAGCCGGCCATCAGTCAGTACGCCGGCCTCATTGGACCAACCTACCGCTTCTACACCCAGCCCCGGTATTCCGTATCAGGGCGGGCGATGGGCGGCTTTTCCTATGGCAACTTTTCCGGCGATACCAACGGATTCGGCGGTCCCGCGGTGGGCCTTTACCCGGATGGATACACCTTTGCCGCCAGCGCCGCGGTGATCGTGGAATACAACGTGTCCCCAGGTCTCGGGCTGCGGGTTGCGCCGGAATACTACCTGACCGGATTCGGCTCAAAACTCCAGAACAACCTGGGTTACACACTTGGGCTGGTGTACCGGTTCGGGAAACAGTGAAGGACAGTGTGCAGTGAGCAGTGTGCAGTGAGCGGAACAGAGCACCGTGTACTCAGCGGCATTAAAGCAACTGTGCGGAGCCCGGCGCAGAGATTTTGGGGCGAGAATGCTGTTCGCCGGCGCCCACAGCCGGCCACTGTCCACTGGCATCACTGCAATATCGGAATCCCGGCAATGCGCTGCTGCCACTCGGCGGGGCCGGTCTGGTGGACGCTGGTGCCTTTGGAATCCACGGCGACCGTCACCGGCATATCGCGCACATCGAACTCATAAATGGCTTCCATGCCCAGATCGCCAAAGGCAAGCAGGCGCGAGCCGGTAATCGCCTTTGAAACCAGGTAGGCCGCGCCGCCAACGGCCATCAGGTATACCGCGCCAAACTCGCGGATGGCGTCGATTGCCGCGGGTCCCCGCTCAGCCTTGCCCACCATGCCCAGCAGGCCGGTTTCAGCCAGCATCTGGCGGGTAAACTTGTCCATGCGCGTGGCTGTTGTGGGGCCGGCCGGGCCAACCACTTCTTCGCGCACCGGGTCCACCGGGCCCACGTAGTAGATGAAGCGGCCGCGGAAGTCGACGGGCAGTTTTTCTCCTCGGTTGAGCATGTCGGTCATGCGCTTGTGGGCGGCGTCGCGGCCGGTGAGCAGCTTGCCGGTGAGCAGCAGCACCTCGCCCGTCTTCCAGGTGTCAGCTTCGGCGCGGGTCACGGTGTCAAGATTCACGCGGCGTGCCCTGGAGACGTCGTAGGTCAGCTTGGGCCACGCGTCGAGGCTGGGCGGATCGAGATAGACGGGGCCGGAGCCGTCGAGCACAATGTGGGCGTGGCGCGTGGCTGCGCAGTTGGGAATCATGGCCACGGGCAAATTGGCCGCGTGGGCCGGGGTGTCCAGCACCTTCACGTCGAGCACGGTGGTCAGCCCGCCCAGGCCCTGCGCGCCGATGCCCAGCCGGTTCACCTTGTCGTAAAGCTCGATGCGCAGCTCCTCGGCGCGAGTCTTGGGCCCGCGCGCGATCAGGTCCTGAATGTCGATGGGGTCCATGAGCGACTGTTTGGCCAGCAGCATGGCCTTCTCAGCCGTGCCGCCAATGCCGATGCCCAGCATTCCCGGCGGGCACCAGCCAGCGCCCATGGTGGGCACGGTCTTGAGCACCCAATCCACCACCGAATCGTAAGGTTCAAGCATGACGAACTTGCTTTTGGCCTCGGAGCCGCCGCCCTTGGCCGCTACCGTGACTTCGACCGTTGCGCCTTTGACCAGCTCGACGCTGACTACGGCGGGCGTATTGTCTTTGGTGTTGATGCGCTTGCCGGCCGGGTCGGCCTGAATGGACGCGCGCAGCTTGTTGTCGGGGTCGAGATAGGCGCGGCGCACGCCCGCATCCACCATCTGTTGCAGGTCTAATGGCTCCTCGCCGGGCGCAGGCTCAAAATGCACGTCCATGCCCAGCTTCACAAAAGCGTTTACGATGCCGGTGTCCTGGCAGATGGGGCGATGGCCCTCGGCGCACATGCGGCTGTTGATGAGGATCTGCGCAATGGCGTCCTTGGCGGCGTGGGATTGCTCGCGCTCATAGGCCCTGGCCAGGCTGGTGATGTAGTCCACCGGGTGGTAGTAGCTGATGTACTGCAACGCGCCCGCAACACTGGCGATAAAATCTTCCTGGCGAATGACGGTCATGGGGCTCCCTCTGAACTCTTTAGGGTAACGGATGAAGCGCAAAGTTGGCAGGAGACGGCGTTCGAAACGGAGTTAGACTACGCCTAGCCCGTCCACGGTCGCTTACGTTGGCTCAGCCGGTCGAGGCCGGCAAGGAACAAAAGATGAAAACCTACGTGTTTGGTGCTGGCGCCTCGCTCCACGCTGGTTACCCGCTCGCAAAGCGAATGGGGCATGGTTTGTTCGCGTGGTTGGATGGGCATGATGACGTCGGCCCGTTCAGCTTCCGCCAGACTGCGATGTTCCTGAGAGAGTACTTCGATGAGACTGAAGATATTGAGAAGCTCATCACCGCAATCGAGGAAATGATTACTAGTCACCAGAATTTGCGGCCGCGCCCAAACGAAGTTGTCCTCTTGTGCAATTGCCACAAGCCTGCTCTCATTGCTGCTATCCGTATGTGGTTTGAGGAAATTCGGTTGGGTGAGGCCACCGACTACGCACGTTTTGCGTCGGGTGTCGTTGCTCCGGGTGACTGTGTGCTCACGTTCAATTACGATGTCTCGCTCGAACCACACCTGATGAATCAAGGAAAATGGCGGTTGGGAGACGGCTACGGATTCGGAATGGAAGGGTTCGAAAATCAATCGCCTGTGAAGATGCTCAAGCTTCATGGCAGCGTGAATTGGCGATTTCCAGCAGGATGGAATGGCCGACCCTGGATTGACTCATCCGAGATTGCGTTCTTGGGATACCTTGGCCGTGTTGATTCTCGTTATAGCGGCCCTATTGCCGACACGTTGGGAACAATGATTCTCCCAGCTCGTTGCAAGCAGTTTTTCGTTGAGTCCAGTTTTGGTCGACTGCACGAGAGATTCTGGGACGGCCTTTGGTCTCAGGCTGGCGAGGCGCTGCGGCGCAGCGATGAAGTTATGATCTGCGGTTACAGCGTTCCGGGATTCGATAAACGGGCCTGCGAATTGCTGCTCAACGAGAATTATCCGGCGTCAATCGAGGTGTGCTGCGGGGATGACACTCAAAGGGTCGTGGGGCAGTTGCGGAGTTCTGGACGGAACGCTCGGGCAGCTGAAGAGCGACACTTCGACGGCTGGCTTAACAGGCGTCTATCCGGTAGCTGAGATCTCGAAGGGACGTTTCGTCCACACGCAGATCGAATATCCGTATGCACGAAGTCCTTGCTTTTCTGATCGATTCCGCTGTACATTCCGGGAACGGAGATTGAATGCCATGCCCAGTTTCTTCCTGCGAAGAAGCATAGCGCAAGCACCTCTGGAGCACAGGATGTTTGCGAATGGCATCCGCGCAAGAGCCCGGCTACACTTTCTTTGCCGGCGGTCTTCGGCGGGGCAGACGCCCAATCGAGAGAGGAGGCCGAAACCATGCAGGGAACACTTCAAAACGTAGCGTTGCCCGCGCGGCTGCGTCCTTCTGTGCCTTTGTCCGACGATGAGTTGATGGCCTTTTCCCAGGCGAACAAGCCGTGCCGGGTCGAGCGGCTGGCTTCGGGAGAAATTCTGGTGATGACTCCGAGCGGTTACAAGAACAATCGCCGCGAAGCGCACGTGGTGCACGAGCTGTTTGGTGCACGAGCTGTTTGCCTGGGCAGAGGCGGATGGGCGCGGGGAAGCCTTCAGTTCCAACGCAGGCTTCAATCTGCCCGACGGCTCCACGCTTAGCCCGAATGCGGGCTGGGTGGAAACGAGCCGCGTGGCCGCGCTGAGTGACCAGGAGCGGGAGCGTTTTTGCCGTTTGCGCCGGATTTTCTGATCGAGATTCTTTCGCCCTCTCACTCGCTGCCGGATCTGGATGCCAAGATGGAGCAGTGGGTCGCGAACGGCGTTCGCTTGGCTTGGCGCATCGATCCATTCGGCGGCACTGTGGCCATTTTCTCGGCCGGAGCCGATGCCGTGGTGCTCAACCGCCCGGAAACGGTGGAAGGCTCAGGCGCCGTTTCCGGTTTTCAGCTGCGAATGGCGCGCGTCTGGAACTGATCCGGATCATCAATTTCCAGTATCTGCCGCCATCTCTTTTTCCTGGTCCTGCAAAATCTTCCACATGGTTCCGGAAAAGATCATGGCCTGCACGTTGGGCGGCACCTGGCAGGCGTCGAGCAGGGCGTGATAGCGCGCCTGGCCTTCGTCGAACTCGCCCAACTCTCCGTCAAACACATCGGAACCGAAGACCAGCCTTTCAAACGCATTGGGCGCGCCGGGCGGCGTGTGCGGGCTGACAACGCCGCTCCACCAGAAGATGGAACGGAAGAACCTGTAATCGTCCTTTTTCTTGATGAGGCTTGAGCCGGAAAGATCGAAGTAAAGATTGGGATTGAGGCGCGCAATTTCAGCGGCCTCGGCATAATCGGGGTTTCCCAGATGAGCGCCGATTACGATCGTCTTGGGCCAGTGCCGGGCGATGAGATCGAGACGCGATGCGCGCATGCGGTCAAAGCTGATATCCGCCGGTTCCTCGGGGTGCGGGCGAGACAAAATGCCGGTATGAAAGAGCAGAATCATGTGGTACTTTGCCGCGCGATCGTAAATGGGCCAGTAGGCTCGATCGTCATAGTTTTTCAGGGACGAGGTAATCTCGCCCAATCCGCGAAATCCCGCCTGGTGAAAGCGGTCAATCTGGTTGAGAACATCCGGATCGTCCAGATTGATATCTCCAAAGCCGATGAAGCGATTGGGATGTTGCTGGATAAATCTGCCGGCCTCAGGAAAACCATTTTGATTGACGAGCAGGATGCCGATGCCGTCGGCGGCATTCAATTTCACCAGCAACCCGTCGAGCATGCCGGGCTCTCCCCGAAAATGCTCGTGCACGTCAATGAGCTTGGGCTGGGCCGGCTGGGCGAGGCCGGGCAACGGGGCGGAGAGCAGAAACAGAATGATTGCCCATGCGGAGAACCGCATCGGTGATCGCATCCCTGAACTGTTCCGCCACATTCCAGGCGCGATGAAATTGAACCCACAGCGCAGTTGCTTCATGGCAAGAAGCATAGCGCAGAAGGCCTACCGCGCTTGCATTGCGGACCGCAGATCCGTATGCGCAAAGTCGTCGCCCTTGTAGAGGATTGGCTCGCGCTTGTCGCGGGCCAGTGCGTAGCTGAAGCAGTCGCCGAAGTTGAGGTTAGCCGGATGGCCGCTGCCTTTGCCGTAGACGCGGTAGGCCTGGCGCGCAATCTTGGCCTGCGCCGCCGTCAGCGGCTCGATATCAATTTCGAAATATTCGATCAGATCGTCAATTTCGTTGCTCAGAGCAGGGTCTTTCAGCCTTTCCACAACCACAGAAATCTCGACATATGTAGCCGCCGAAAGGCGCACGGCATTCGCTGAGTCCAGGACGCTTGCAAACAACCGCCAATCTGGCTCTCGCTTGAAAATGGCCGCCAAAGCCGATGAATCTATGATCACAGCGGCAGTCCCGTCTCTTTGTCGTAGAGCAGGTCGCCGATTTTGTCGGATGGAGGCAAGTCCTTTAGCAGCGGAGCTGTTCGTTCGGTAAGCCGTTCGAGCCACTCCATGCGGCCCTCCCGCTTGGAGGCCTTTCGCTGCCGCTCCAATCGCTCCTGGACAGAGACTTTGACTGCCAAGGTCAAGGTCTCACCCGTCAGCTTTGCCAGTTGACTCACGAGTTGATAGGTATCTTCATCCTTTATGTTGAGTGCCATTGAACCTCCACCTCCGGCTATTTTCAACCTGCGCGATCCGTCCGACCTGGAATTCAGAATCAGACATTTACTTTGGCAGGCCCGTTTCGTCGTCATAGAGCTCATCCATCAGTTCCTTCGACGTGCGGCCGTCATTCATCAGTGGTGCGGTCTCACGTCCAATCCCCATCAGCCGCACCCCCAATCCTTTTTTAGAGCTGCTGTGGCAAGAATGAGGCTCCTCTCGGGTCGTCGTAACCAGCTCCGTGCCCTCGCAGCTCACCTCATTCTACCTTTCTACCCTCCCATTCTACCTTTCTACCATTTCCCGGGTCAACACGCGCTGCTAACCCCTCCGTTCATCCGCAAACGCCCTGCCATGCCCTAAGCTAGAGGCATGAACGACTTGAATGTGGAAGCGCAGCCGGACGCGCAGCCCAACGAAATCTTCGACCTTTTGGTGGTGGGGGCCGGCCCCACCGGCCTGGCGTGCGCCATTGAGGCGCAGAAGGCGGGCTTTCGGCCGGTGGTGGTGGATAAGGGCTGCCTGTGCAACTCGCTCTTCCATTACCCGGCGCACATGACGTTTTTCACCACGCCTGAGCTGCTTGAGATCGGCGACATTCCCTTTCCCAGCCCTAATCCCAAGCCCAGCCGCAATGAGGCGCTGCAGTATTACCGGCTGGTGGCGGCCTACTACAAGCTGGATGTGCGCCAATACCACCGCGTGGAGCGGGTGAGCGGGGCCGACGGCGCGTTCACTGTGCATACCGAGGACCGCTTCGGCCGGCCGGGCGCGCTGAAGACCCGCAAGCTGGCCCTCTCAACCGGTTACTACGACCTGCCCAATTACATGGACATCCCGGGCGAGAAGTTGAGCAAAGTGCACCACTACTACGTCGATCCCCACCCTTACTTCGAAACGGATGTGGTGGTGATCGGCGGCAAGAATTCGGCCGCCATTGCCGCGCTGGAGCTGTGGCGCAGCGGAGCGCGGGTGACGCTGATTTATCGCGGGCCTGAGATTCCGCCGCACGTGAAGTACTGGATCAAGCCGGACATTGAAAACCGCATCAAGAACGGGGAGATCAAAGCGCTGTTCCACTCCCGGGTGGTGGAGATTACGCGCGATGCGGTGATTGTGGAGACTCCCGAGGGTCTTGTGACCCTGCGCAACGATTTCGCCTTTGCCATGACCGGCTACCACCCCGATTTTGAATTCCTTGAGCAGTTGGGGATTCGCTTTGAGGGCGAAGACCGTCTGCCGGTTTGCGACCCGATTACGCTGGAGAGCAATGTGCCGGGCATCTATTTGGCCGGGGTAATCGTAGCCGGAATGCGCACCAATGAGATATTCATTGAGAACGGGCGCTTTCACGGGCGGCAGATTGCGGCGGCGCTGGCATCGAAATTAGGGAAAGAGTGCTGAGGGAGCTGGTTTTGCGCAGGGAAGTGGTGGCGCTGAGAAGCCGGGCAGGGGGACATCTTGCACATTCGCTGGTGGCCGCGATCGATTCGATGGCAAATGCTGGCAGGCCTGGTGCTGCTTGAGGCGCTCTCGATCGTTCTTTTTGCGGCTCTTCTCATCCGCCAACAGACCCACGAAGTGTACCAGCGCGCGCATCAGCGCCTGGCCCACCAGGCCACCTCTGTTGCGCTTCAGGCCAGGGAAGCTCTGTTGCAGCAGCGGCCCGATTGGGTGGGTTTATCGGTGAAGATGATGGGCGAGGCGCCCAGCGTGGGCGTTGCCAAGGTCACTGACACGGCCGGCAACGTGTTGTTTGTGAGCAGTGGAGAGCCGGGGGAGACCACGTTGCTTGCGGCTGAGCGCGCGCAGATTCCCCTAATGAAGCAAGACGAGCCGAGGGTTTTTAACCTGGGCCACGATCAATGGGAAGGCGTCAAGCCCATCTACACCGGCAGCGATTTGCGCGGCTATGCCTGGGTGCTGACTGACCGCAGCTGGGACAGCCAGCAGCTCAACGCCGTTCTTCGCGACACATTTTACTTCGGCATCATTTGGATTTTGGCATCGGCGATTCTGGTGCTGCTGCTGGCCCGCTCCATCTCTGGCCCGCTGGCCACCTTGCACCGGGGCACGCGCGCCCTGATGGGCTCGCCTGAAGACAGCGGGAATTTCCCGCTGCCGGTGGCCGTGCACAACGAAATTGGCGACCTGATTGAGGCTTTCAACCGCATGGTCGCCTCCATAGGAGAGCAGCGCACGGGGCTGAACGATACGCTGTCGCTTCTCGACTCGATGCTGGCCAACGCGCCCATTGGCCTGGCCTTCTTTGACAGGCGATGCAGGATGGTGCGCGTGAACCAGGTTTTCGCTGACATGACCGGGATTGCGGTGAGCCGGCACCTGGGCCGGACTTTGCCTGAACTTTTGCCGCAACCGGTGGCCCAGGCATTGGAAGGCATGTTGTTGCGCGTCTTTGCCGCGGAGGAGCCGGTGCGCAACCTGGAGCTGAGCAGTGCGGCGGTGAACGTCTCGACCGCCAAATATGCCGCGGCGGGCAAGTCGGCGCTGCCATGGACGTGGCTGGCCAGTTCCTATCCGGTGCGGACCAACCCGCAGCAGGTGCGCTGGGCAGGCCTCATTGTCCTCGACGCCAGCGACCGCAAGCGCAGCGAAGAGGCCTTGCGCAAGAGCGAGAAGCTGGCCGCAACCGGACGACTCGCCGCTTCCATCGCCCACGAAATCAATAATCCCCTTGAAGCCATCACCAACCTGCTTTTCCTTTTGCACAACTATTGCCAGCTTGAGGAGCCAGCGCTGAATTACGTGGTGAAGGCCGAGCACGAGACCCAGCGCATTGCCGAGATCACCCAGCAGACGCTGCGTTTCTATCGCCAGCCGACCATGCCCACGCGCGCCAACATGGGTGAGCTGCTCGATTCCGTGCTCAGCCTCCATAACGGCCGGCTGAGCGCGCTCAACATCCAGGTGGAGCGCGATTATGCAGCCGAAATGGACCTGTTCTGCTTTGCCGGCGAACTGCGGCAGGTCTTTGCCAACCTGGTGGGGAACACAATTGACGCGACTAGTTCCGGTGGCCGCCTGGTAGTGCGCGCCCGCCGCTCGCGCAACTGGACTGATCCCGCGCAAATTGGAGTCCGCTTTGCCGTGGCCGACACCGGCGTGGGCATGGAGCCGGGCGTGCGCGAGCGCATCTTCGAGCCTTTCTTCACCACCAAGGAAGTGACCGGAACCGGCCTTGGCCTGTGGGTGAGCCTGGAGATCATTCTCAAACACCGCGGTTTGGTGCACGTCCGCAGCCGCACGGCGCAGCCGGGAAAAAGCTCAGGGACCGTCTTCCAGCTTTTCTTTCCCGACGACCCAGGCCTGACCGCTCCGGCGAAACAGGCATCTGCAGCGGTGCAGTAAGAGGCCGAACCGCGCCCCCGAATCCGCTACTGCGCTGCACCCTTTTTTCCTTGCAATCAAAACCCGTTTGAACGCAGCCTGGGGATGGTCTGCGGTTCAGTTCAGCTTCAGCCTCTGCGGCCTGAGCAGGCTCAAGGGGTCGAAACTATTCGCCCGGCTCACTGCCGCGTGCGCTGTGCAGTGGCGGCTCGACGGGCTCACGGCGGCATACGAACGCGTCACGTGCAGCCGGTCCATGATCACGTAGCGGGTGCGCAATCCGCCCACGGTGGCGGGAAGATCCTGAGGGAGCCGCTTGCGGTCCACATACACCACCAGCGCAGCCTCTTTCGGGCTGTCAAGGCTTTGGCCCACGCCCACGCCGAAGAAAGCTGGATTTTGCCGCATCAGGTAGTGCGCCATCTGCTGCCTGGCGCCGATCGCCGGGCCCAGCACCGCGGCCGGCAACGCCGAGAGGCCGGCTTCCAAGGGAATCAGCGGCGCCGAGCCGTAGGCCACCGCACGAGCCGTAGTGGGAATCACCAGGGTACGCACGCCCTCCACCGTCGGCGGCACATTCACGTTCATGTTCTCGTCCACGTAGACGACGATTGCCCCTTCGCCGGGATGATCGCTGCTTTTGCCGGTGGCCACGCCAAGAATGCCGGCGGAGGGGTTCACCAGCGTGCGTGCCTGGGTGAGCGCCTGCTGGGTGCGCGCAATCTCCGCGTCGCTCAACGTGCCGGCCTGCGCCGCAGCCACCGTGTTATCGCCATAATTCAGGCAACTGACCGCATGGTCGGCGCCGCCCACAAAGGTATATGAAGTTCCGCCGCCCACCTGGGCGCTCAGCTCGCTCAGCACGTCGCCAACCGGGTTTGCTATGGCCTGGCTCACTCCGGACGCGTCGATGCCGCCCGCAAAGTAGAGCCCCACCGGCTCGGCATTGGATGAATCCACAACCAGCGCCCCGGAGTCGCCCGCATCGCTGAACTGGTTGCCGCTGATGGCCAGTTGGTTAGTGTAGGTCTTGGTCAGGTAAGGCTTGGTTTCGGCGCAATCCAGAAAGTAATCGACCAGCACGTCCAGGTCAAGCGCGGAAATGCCTGCGCAGGTCAGGCCCGTCGTTCGACCGCTTTTGGCAACGCTCAGGTTCAGCGATGCGGCTTCGCCCTTGCCGCCCGTGGAGCTGATGCCCGGCGCCGCCGCGGCCAATGTGCCGTCTGCCTGCTTGGCGCCAAACTCAAGAATGCTTCCGCTGGCGCTGACCGAGCCCGAACCCACCTGGGCGATGGCAGCGTCCGCATTAGTAGCCCGGGAGCTAAGCGGGAGCCAGCCGGTCAGAACTGCCACGGGCACTGTGCCGGCGCCGTCTCCGTTGGGGGTACAGTTGTTGTCAATAAGCCCCGGCTGCACGATTGCGTCGCCCACGCTGGCCTGGTCGCTCCGCGCCAGCACGTGATTGTTGCTCAGCAGGTACTGGTGGTTGTTGCCGTCCTCGATAAGCGCGCCCAGCGTCCCGCTGCAGCAGTCCACAATCTGGTTTCCCTGGCTGTCGTAGTCGTTGTTGTTGCCGCCCGAGCTGCCCAGCGGAGCCAGTGCGGCCAGCAGCGTTTGGTGCGCGGCCGGGTTGCTTGAAATGCCGGCGCCGTTCACCAGCACCTCAGCCGTGGCCCGCGCGGACGAGTCGCCGGCGGTAGCCACAATGTAGGTTGCGCCGGTGGAGGAAACCGCGGCCGGAGCCGTGTAGGTGACCGTGCAGAAGGTAAATGCCTGGCTGCCGCGCTGGCAGTTTGTGAATCCCAGTGAGCCCGCTCCGCCGCCCGAGCCTGTGGCCGTGCTTGAAAGCGCAAAGTTGATGCCCGTTGAGCCGCCGGCTTCAGAAAGGAAGCCGGTAAGGGTAACCTGCCCGTTGGCGCCCAGGGCCACATTCTCGGGAGTCAGCGGCTGCTGGAACCCCGGCGTAACTGAAAGCACGGCAGTTGCCGAGGCGCCTCCGTTCAGCGTTGCCGTCACCACCACATCCACGCGGTCTGCGGTCAAATAGCTGGGCGGCGTGTATTGGCCGGCTGGCGTAATGCTGCCGGGGCCGCTCTTGGCGTCCCCGCCGCTCACAGACCAGGCCACAGGCGCAGCCCCTCCGCCGGCAAGCGTTGCGGTGAATTGTTCCGCGGTGGCGCCTTGCGCGCTGGTTCCGTTGCAGCCGGTGCAATTGGTGTCAATGGACGCGGTGCCGGGGGCGATGGAAAACATCGCATTCGAGGGGTCAGCGGCCACGCGATTCCCCGCGCAACCCGCCGCAAGCAGCAGGGCCGGCGCCAACAGAAACGCAATGACCCGCAAACACCGACCCCGCATGTTCGAATCCCTATGGACACTCTATCGACGGCATTCCCGGGGAAAGAGAAGCAATCGGCTGGCCCATCCACAAGGATACGCCAAGAGCGGATGGTCGGCCTTGCATCAATTGAGGTCTCCGCAGTTTTAGACCTCGTGCAACGAAAGATTCACATTTCATACCTGTTCCGGTATAATGCCCAAGTGCGCACATCTGAAAGACCGCTTTTCTTGGATTGGCAGCAGCAAGAAAGATCTAATCGGGCTTCCGGTCGGCGTAAGGAGATTCTTTGGTCACGCCCTGAACTTTGCGCAGAACGGTGAGCAGCACGAAGCTGCCAAGGTGTTGAAGAGCTTCGGGGGCGCCGGCGTGTTGGAGGTTGTGGACGACGATGCCGACGGAACGTATCGGGCCGTCTACACGGTCAAGTTCAGGGAGGCGGTCTTCGTCTTGCATTGCTTCCAGAAAAAGAGCAAGAGAGGAATCGCAACGCCCAAGAGAGAGATGGACATCATTCACGCGCGGCTGAAGGCAGCCGAGGCGCTGGCAAAGGAGATACGAGATGGCAAATCGCGTTCTTAACGGTATCGAAATCGAATCCAGTTCTGGCAACGTGTTTTCTGACTTGGGGCTGCCTGAGGCCGAGCAGCTCAAAATCAAGTCCGGGCTGGTCATTGAGATTACGCGGGCTGTCCGGCGTTTGGGTTTGACGCAGGAGGAAGCCGGCCGACGGATGGGAATTTCGCAAGCGAAAGTGTCCGGCCTCATGCGCGGCGACTTTTCCAACCTCTCGGAACGCAAGTTGATGGAGTGCCTGAACCGCCTCGGGTACGACATTGAAATTAAATTAACGCATGCCGCTGATTCAGTTGGACGGCGAAGCTTGGCCATTGCGTAATCGAGGCTCAGGTTTGGTTCCCGGCCTACGACAGCACTCTGCCCAAAAATCCTTTGAGCCCCCAGCGGCCCAGCGCGGCGGAGAAGAAGAATAGCGCCACCAGAATGGCCCACCACGGCATGTGCGGAATGTCAGGAGTAACGGCCGCGCGCAGGCCCTCGCTCATGTAGACAATGGGATTGAAGAGCACGGCGATCTGCAGCCAATGGATTTTCCCCAGGCCGGCCCAGGTGTAGTAGACGCATCCCAGAAAAGTAATGGGTACCACAATAATGGAGAAGACCAACCCAATCTGCTTTGGATTGACCGTGGAGCCGATGACCAGCCCCAGCGACCCTGCCAGCAGGCATGCCAGCACCAGCACCAGCGCGAACAGGAACCAATTCTCAATGTTGGCGCGGACCGGCACGGCGGGAATGTAGTAAGCCATGGGGATGACCAGCAGCGCGGCAATCATGCTCTGCATGGCGCTGAAGCAGACTTTCTCAAGAGCCACGGCCCACAAGGGCAGCGGGCACATTACGCGGTCGTCGATTTCGCGGGTAATGCCGAACTCCGACGACAGCGGCAGCGCCACGCCGGCGATGCCTGAAAACATGATGGCCACGGCCATCAATCCGGGCAAAATGACGGTGCCGAAGCTGGGCCCCGAGCCGGAAGCCATCGGGTTTCCACCCGCCATGTGCGGCAGAATGAACGTAAAAACAAACAGAAACAGCAGCGGCTGCATGCCCACGCGCAGCAGGAAGGGCAGGAACTCTCGTGTCAGCACCCGAAAATCACGCAGCAACAGCCCCAGAAATGCCTTAAAAAAGATACCCGAGCCATGGCGGCCGTTTCTGATCTCTGCCCGGGCCCCCGGCGAGCGGTCTTTGCTCGCTGGGGTGGCTGATTCCTGACCTCTGATCTCTGTTGCGTTACTCACGCAAGTCCCTCCCCGTCAGTTGGATAAAGACCGTCTCCAGGCTTGGCTCGGTGATGGTCAGGTCGCGCAGGCCGAAGCGCGAGGCGGCCTGCACCATATCGGGCAGCAGTCCGTCGGAGCTGGCGGCGATCACCCGCAGCCCGTCCGCGGTGGGCTCGGCGTTGGTCACGTCTTCGCGCGCCTTGAGCGTAGCAATCAGCGGCTCCAGAGCCTCTTTTGACTTCAGCTTCAGGTCGAAGATGGTTTGCGCGCCGAATGTGGACTTGAGCTTCTCCGGCGAACCAAGCGCCAGCACGCGGCCGTAGTCGATGATGGCCAGCCGGTCGCTGAGCGAGTCGGCCTCTTCCATGTAGTGGGTAGTCAGCAGCACCGTAATGCCTTCCTTGCGCAGTCCCTCGACAGCGGTCCACATGGCCATGCGGCTCTGCGGATCGAGACCGGCGGAAGGCTCGTCAAGAAACAGCACCGTGGGCCGGTGCGCAATGGCGCGGGCAATCTGCACCCGTTGGGCCAGGCCGCCGGAGAGCTGCGCTGGATACACGTCTTTGCGCTCGGTGAGCAAAAACTGGCTGAGCAGTTCCAAGGCGCGCGACTTCGAGTGGCTGTGGCTGAAGCCGAAGTAGCGGCAGTGGAAGTAGAGGTTCTCGAAGACGGTCAGCGAGCGGTCCAGGGTGTTGAACTGGGGCACCACGCCGATGTGGCGGCGGGCGTGGGCCGGATGCTTGACCACGTCGATGCCGGCGATGCGCACCGTGCCGCTGGTGGGCAGCGTGCGCGTGGTGGAAATGCTGATGAGCGTGGTCTTGCCGGCGCCATTCGGCCCCAGCAGGCCAAAGATTTCTCCCTGTTTCAGCTCCAGGTCAATGCCGTCCACGGCCACCACGCGAAGCTTCGACTCGTAAATTTTTGTCAGCGCTTCAATTTCGACAATCAAGGGATTCACCCGGCAAAAGGAGGGAGATGTGTGTGAAGTTCAGAATATCGTACTGGGGAACAGCGGTCAGTCGTTAGTGGCTAGTGGTCAGGGTCGAGGGCGTTCCAACCGCGGCGCAAACCGCGATGAACTCAAATTGTCGCTCCCGGCGCCCTGAAGGCAGGTTAGCGTCACGACCTCTTGAATGATCTTGAGTTGGAAGCCCGAAAACTCGCCATAGCCCAGGCGATTGGCCGGCACCGCGAGGCAATACTCGAACAGCGCAATTCCCCACGAAACAAGAATCGCCTTCCATAGCGGCCAGGAGTGGCCGTATTTCAAATGCCCATACCAGGCGAAGGTCATGAAGCAGTTGGAAAAAATCAGCAGAATAATGGTGCTCATGGGGTTCGGGCTCCTTGAGTTGGGTTCAGGAGTTCTTGATCACGGAAGGGGTTTGTCACTTCGGCATCTCATTGCGTCCAGAGTTTTCTCGCCGT
Organism: Occallatibacter sp.; assembly: GCA_050013735.1. Taxonomy (GTDB): domain Bacteria; phylum Acidobacteriota; class Terriglobia; order Terriglobales; family Acidobacteriaceae; genus Telmatobacter. The sequence continues at coordinate 3,025 of JBEKEQ010000093.1, read as the reverse complement.
GGGAAACTGGTTTCATCCTCCGGGACCTTTCGTAAGCAGATGAGGCCCTCACTATCCACTAAGACGAGGAATTCGATCACTTCGTCGCCCGGAGCAAATTTTCACCTTGCCCGTCGAGGAACTGGTCAATTTTGACCACAATCATCGACCGGAAAGGTGGAAACTCGTTCAACGGCAGCCCCTTTTCCAGGTCGGGAAGGCCCCTCGAATGCGAGGGGCTTTTCTGCATCTGCACTTATATTCTTCCAAGAAGGCGACGTCCGGAATTGTCCACACAAATTTACGATTAGTCGTAAATCAGACCGGACCATTTTACGATGCATCGTAAAATGGTCCGGTTCATCCCCGCGGGGCAAGGCGCTTGATTTCAGCCCCGCCCGGCTTACTTTGCGGCTACCTGCGGCGGCACGTAGTCCTTGCTGACGCCGCGCGCCACTACAGGCAAAATCAGCCGCGAGGCATGGTCGCGCGAGAAGTGCACCGTGTTGTGCGCCACCGCCGACTTGTCATAGGAGTCGATGGCGTCCCAGGTGTTGGGGTGTACTTCGTAGCGCGGGAAGCTGCTCGAGGAGACGCGCACGCCCAGGCGATGGCCGGTGTTGACCATGACCGCCGTGTCGGTCATATCCAGCGTGATCTTGTACACCTCGCCGGGCTTGGCGGGTTGGGGATTGTCCCGGCCGTCGCGGAAGCGCAGCATGGAACCGGCCGAGCGGATCGGCCACTCGTAGCCGTCGGGATAGATGTCCAGCAGCGTCGCGGTGAACGCGGTGTCGGGCGCGTCGGTGGAAACGTACAGCTCCACGCTGGGCCGTCCGCTGATCTCCACCGGAGCCTTCAGCGGCTCGCTGTCGAAGTGCAGAATGTCGGCGCGGGTATCCAGCGGGCGCTGATCGAAGGGGCTGCGCAGGTCGGGCTTGCCGTTGCTGGTGATGAGTGTATTCACCGGATCTTTGGGGTTGTAGACGTAGCTGCGCTCGCCCGACGCGGCCTTGGGCGGCTTCATGGAGAGCGAATCCTTGGCGGTGAAATAGTAAGACGTGGGCGTGTTGGGCGGAGGCCACACGGCGGTCACCTTCCACGTGTTGCCGGGGGCGCTGGGATCGACAGCGTCGCCCATGAGGAAGTAGTACATGCGCGACGTGAGGCCGGCCGGGTCGGGCACGCCCTTCAGGTAATCGAACTCGGCAATCTCGTGGTAAAGAATGTCGCAATCGCCAAAGGCCGGAGTGAGCCGCGCGGTTTTGTCCAGCGGGCCGTGGTCGCCGTTGCCCATGATCAGGATGGATTTGCCGTTTGGCGCCAGGGCCTGCCACTCGCGGACGGCGCCGTCGGTAAACATGTCGAACCAGCCGTCGCGGTCGTTATAGAAAATGTTCAGGTGCGGCGCCGCGTTAACCAGCGCTCCGGGGCCGGAGGTGAAGAAGCCGCGGCGTTGGGGTGCGGCGTCGGGCGCGCCGGGGGGCGACCATTTGGTTGGCAGCGCGGGCGCGCCGTTTCCCCCGCCCATGCCAACCCCGCCGCGGAGCGTCTCCTGGCGGAATGAGATGGTGCCGATCTCGGAGATGACGGCGTCCAGGTGAGGTGGATTCAGTGCCATGGCCAATTTGGTCTGCATAGACGCTTCCGAGTAGCCGGTCATGCCCACCTTGCCGTTGCACCAGGGCTGTTTGGCGATCCACTCGATGGTGTCGTATCCGTCTTCGCCGGCGTTGCGCTGCGATTGCCGTGCGTTGTATGCGGCGCGCCACTCGCGCGATGGTTCGCGGTTCCCCTCCTTGATTTTCCCCAGCTGGTCGGCGGGAACAAAGTCGCCTTCAGGAGTGAGGTCCTGCCCCACGAAAGCATAGCCGCGGCGCAGCAGCTCGTTGCCAAAGTCCATTGCGCTGTCGATGCGGCCGCGCGAGGTGCGAACCAGGACTACCGGCCAGGGCCCCTTGCCGGCCGGGAAATAAAGCTCGGTCGGCAGGGTTTTGCCGTCGCGCATCAGCACGCGGACCATCTCATGCGAAGAGCCGGGCGGCATCAGGTCCAGCTCGTGGCCGTCGATGCTGAACATGCGGGCCTGGCTCATGTGATATTGAATGGCCTCGGCCTCGGTCAGCACCCCGTCGTGATTCAGGTCGGCCTGGGGAAACTGGATGAGCATCTTCTGCCGCCACGCGGGATTGGTGTAAGTCTGCTGGCCGCTCAAATCGTGCTGCGGCAATTCTCCCGGCGCCCAGCCGTGGACGATGGCCATGTCTTTGCGTTGGAAGTACACCTGCGCGGCGGAGGGCAGCGTGGCCAGCGCCATAGCGGCGACGAACAGAGACGATGAAACGATGATTCGCATGAAGATGCTCCTGATTTTCGATCGGCGAGCGGACGGGGCGGGGAAGGGCGCTCGCGGCCGTCGGCAACATCATACTCGGCAAACAGGTTGACAGGATACCAATAGGAAAAATATTTTTCCCGCGCCGCGCGGCAATTCAGAACAGCGATTGCACGGTCAGCGTAAATTGCGCGCTATGCGTTAGCGTTGCGCCAAAGCCCGAATACGTCGCGTCCACAGAGATGGGATAGACGCCGGCGGGAGTGCCTCCGGTGTCGTTGGGCGCGCCGCAACTGGTGATGGCTGCGAATGCGGCGGCCAGGACGAGCAGGGGGAGAAGGCAGCGCAGACGCCCAGATCGCCGCCGGAAGGGAATGCCAAAGGGAATAAGGATCAGCGCCAGGGCTGCAAAGGCCAGCGCGGTTTTGCGCGAGGTTTGGGATTTGGCTGCCGATGCGGTTGTGCCCACCTGGTGCGGCGCAGCGGTTTGGATGACGAGCTGCGAAACGCCGTTTGCGTCGGAGACGGTCGATTGCGTGAACGCGCACGTGGTGTTGGCCGGTAACTGGCCGCATGACAGAGTTACAGCCCGGTCAAACCCCCCGCTCGAAACCAGAGTGACTGTAATTGCCTGGGTAGCTTCTCCGGTATAGAGCTTCTGCGAGGTGGGCGCGAGAGTTATGGTAAAGTCGCCCAGCGCGACAACAATCG
>JBEKEQ010000092.1:0-16870 GCA_050013735.1 Occallatibacter sp. | reverse complement strand
GAGGCCCATCGCCGCGGGCTTCCCCCCGAATCTCTTTTAGACCCGTGCTTCAATCTTCGCGCTGGCTGGCAGATTCTCGACAGTGCCTACCAGCTTGAGACTAAAACCTACGGACCCGGTCAGGAGGCGCTCCAGCACGCCATCTCTCGCTACAACACCGGCGACACCCAGCGCGGAATTGATAATGGCTACCTGGCGCGGGTCATGGCGGCACTCAAGCAAGGCTCCGCAACAACATCCATGACGAAAGGAGAGGGCAGAAAATGATTGACGCAACCGATTTCACAATTCCCGGCACCAGCGTACTCAGAAATAAGCTCGGCATCACCGATTCCGCTGCTCTTTTGAAAGCCACGACAGATTCCACTGTCCTTCGTCTTGCCGAGCTTCATGCTTCGCCCATTCGAGGCGGCTTTGACTCCGCGCACCTACAGGCCATTCACCACCATCTCTATCAAGACCTTTACGATTGGGCCGGAGAGCTGCGATCGATCGACGCCCACAATGTGCCCGCGTCTCAGGTAGAGAAATCCCTCGACAGCGTCTTGGATCGCTTGAGCCGCGAGAACCACCTGAAAGGGTTGAGCGCCGAAGAGTGGGCCGGTAGCGCCTCGGCATACCTCTACGACCTCGGAACGATACAGCCGTTTTTGGCGGGAAACGAAGTCGCACTCCAGGAATTTGCCGTCGAGCTTGCACGCAAGAACAACCTGAGCTTGCAATGGGACACGACACCTCGCATCGCATCCGACTCGATGGCTCTCCTCAGCCAGGCTGAGCAATCTGCCAACCTGCGGCGCCTCATCATGCTGGCGATGGACACTGACCCCGTAGCGCAGTATTCCAACCGTAGTCATGTCTTGGAACAGGGATTTGAGAGGTTTCCGCCTAGCCGCATGGGATGAGACGACAAAGGGCAAGTGCGGGAGCCTTGAGTCTCAGGAAAAAAGTCAGACTCGCCCTTGAGCGGTTTTTCTGGTTGTATCGTCAAAACAATGTTGTGGTTACGGACGGGATTCCAACAAGGAGAAAGGTAACACACCATGATTCCAGTGCCATACTTTACCCTCTCTTGGGTTCTTTACCTTGCGTGTTGTGAAAATAGCCGTAACTACCCTAAAGCAAGGAAAGCTATCCGCTTTCCATACCCATGACTGCGACGACGTGTACTGCTATTTCGTCGCTATAAGCTGACGACCTTGCTGAAACAGTACATCGTGCAGGCTGGGTTGTGATGGGAGCAAGTGCGAATGGCTTACCTAATTGAGCGCAAGGCACAGAGCCTCTATGTCACTGCATCTTCCGTGAGCGAGAACGGCAAGAAGCGCAAGATCGTTGTTGAGAGCCGTCCTGAATTCGCTATCGTCAGACTCGCCGGGTCAAGAGGAGCATTCCCCATTTCCTGGAACATGATCTATGAGGCTGCGATCCGGCACCATGCGGAAAACCTGCGTTTGGAGGGCGAGGCCGAGAGGTCTCACAGCATCCGCAAGAAGAAGCCGGACAAATAGCACCGAAACAAGTCATGCACTTTTTTTGCGACGCTGAGCCGCTTCCTCAATGCGCGCAACGAGATCCTCTGTGCGCAAATGCGTATATCGCTTCAACATTTGCATACTCTTGTGGCCGCTGATTGCGGAGACCTCTTGATCAGAGAACCCGGCCTCCACAAATCGACTCACTGCTTCGTGGCGTAGATCATGAAAACGAAAGTCCTTCAGACCTTGTTTGCGCTTGATTGCCTGCCACATCCGATCGAATTGGTAAGGTCTCCGAACACCATCTCGGCCAGGTGCACCAGAGAAAATCAGATCCGTATCGCCAGGTCGAACAGGATTCGCAATCGCCTTGCTGAACATCTCGACAGCCGATAGAGTCAAGGGCACTGTGCGCGGCTGAGTGTTCTTTGTCTTCAGCAGTCGAACAATCCGGCGTTTGAGGTCCACCTGCGATTCGCGGAGAGTCAGTATTTCTGACCACCGCATACCGGTCTCAAGAGCGATCCGAACAATCCAACCCATCATCGGGTTTGAGTGCTGGTCAACGGCAGCCAAGAGCCGTGATTCTTCCTCTTGTGATAGCCTACGATTCCTGCCCGGCCCCGATGCTGGGCGCCTAATATTGGTGACCGGGTTGGCCGGCAAATTCACGCCCCACTCTTTAATCGCAATGGTCAGCAGATGACCAAGAAGGGCCAGATCCAGGCGAACCGTACTGTTGGTTCTCGGTTGCGGATTTCCGGCTGCATCCTTACGATCTTCCCCGGCCAAGCGCATATCGCGGAATTGTGCGATGACCTCGGGCGTCAGCGAGGTGAGGGAATATCTTCCCAAATGCTTGACGATTATCTTGGAGCGCCTCAAATCAGCCGCCTGTGTCGTCGGCCGCTTTGACGGCACCACGTCCGCAAGGTAGCGCTTCATCGCGGCGGCGACCGTCATCCGGTCGCCAGCAGCCCGCTGGATGAATGCCCCCCGGACCATGTCGTCTTCCGTTCGGCGAGCCCAGTCTCCGGCGTCTCGTTGGGTCCGAAACGTCTTCACAGTCAGAGGCCAACCGGCCCTGCGAATGATTGCCTTCCACTTGCCGGATGGGGTTTTTACGAGAGTGGCCATCGGGGTCTCCAGAGAGTGCGTTTGTACCTCGTTTGTACCCGCTGTACCCGCACTGTACCTGAAATTGTACCCGAAAAGCAATGTACTCCTCAACATCTGAAATTATTCAGGACCCGGCCCGACGATAATAATACATATATCTAGTTGATTTTATTTGACTTATGCGAGGATTATTTTGGTGCCCGGAGGGGGACTTGAACCCCCACGACCTTGCGGCCTGCGGATTTTAAGTCCGCTGCGTCTGCCGATTTCGCCATCCGGGCTCCGAAGGCACACTCTGCAAATATTATGGCACCTCAGAGAACGGAGCTCTCGCCCCGCATTCCCGGCGATCCAGGCGAGCTTCAACTGACAACAGAGCGCAAATCCGCACGCTGCCCGAGCTTGCGCCCCCGGCGGATGTTATTCCAGGAAGGAACACGATTACTGCGCCTTGCGGAAGCAGATATTTTCGCCGTCCAGCCGGTATTCGGCCGAGCAGGCGTCGCCGCCGCAGATCATCGTTTCTCCGCCGCATAGTTGCCGGCGCGTAATGAGCCCCAATGTTCCGCAGCGAGGGCACGACATTACGGCGACGTAGGGGTTTTGCGCATGACCCAGCTTGGCCTGGTTTTCCAGGACAAAAACTGTTCCAGGGTCCATTCTTTCGGGAATCCATTCTTCAAGAAACTGCAAGTCGGGTGACATCGTACCCTCCAAATCCTGGTGGGGTTGATGGTACCGAGCCGCGTCCGGCAATTCCCGGCCAGCTCCGTTAAGCAACAACAGCAGGCTGCGAATGGCATCTCAGAGGCTTGGAGCCCTCCGGTCGAAGTTAGTGTTGCCGTCCAAAGCGGTCGAAGTCAATGGGAATCGAAGCTGGGGAGTATCGAGGGGGATTCCCTATGCCGCATTGGACAAATTCCTCCCTGCCGCGAGGCCGACGTTGCTGTCTTTTGATGGGAACCGGCAACCGCATCGATTGCCTTGTAGGTCTCTTCGTTGCGCCGGATTGCCTCAACATACTCGCGGGTCTCGGTAAAGGGGATGGATTCCACAAACTCATCGATTCCCTGGTAAGGCCCCGCGGCCTGCCAGTCGGCCACGCGCTCGTCGCCCGCGTTGTAGGCCGCCAGCGCATATTCCGGCACGCCCCCGAACTTATCCAGGGTCTGGCGCAGATAGCGGGTGCCCAGGCGGATGTTGGTTGCCGGGTCGAGCAGTTGGAAGGTCTCGAAATGCTTGATTCCCTCCTCGCGCGCCATTGCCTTGCCGACCACGGGCAGCAACTGCATCAGGCCATAGGCATTGGCTTTGGAGATGGCCGAAGGGTTGAATTCCGACTCCTGACGGATCAGCGAGGCTACCAGGTAAGGATCGAGGTTATTCTTCGACGATTCGGCAGAAATGGTGTCCCACCAGGCTTCAGGAAACAGAATCCGCCAGTAGACCAGTGGGATGGACTTGATGGATGCAGTTGCTGCGTAAGGCAGTGCCTTCTTCAGCGCGCGCATGGCGCGAAAGTTCTCGCCGTAAGAAGCGTAGATTTGCGCCTCGGCCAGCGCACTCCACGAAGTTGAGTCTGGATCGGCGGCAATCTCCTGCGCGATGTATTCGTTCAACCCTGCATTGGCCAGCAATCGCGCCTTAGCCAGGTGCGGACTGTCGGTGGGAAAGCTCTCCGCCAGGACGGGAATCGGAACCGCCTGAAAGCGATCGAGCTGCGGCTGCGCAACCGGCTGCGCATCGCCCAGGGCGGCCAGTCGCTGACGCGCCAATTGCGCATAGAAGTATCGCTGATACGCGCGAATCAAGGTGCGGTAATTGGCCGCTGCATTGGCCGGCTTGTGATCTTGCAATTCGTAGAGTCGACCCCGCCAGTAAAGAGCGCTCACCGTCTCTTTGGCGCCGGGATACAGACGGATCTGTTCGTCGAACAAGCGCGAAGCGTCAGGGTAGAGCCTCTGGCGGTAGCTGAGCCATCCCGCCCGCCAATGCGCGGCGGCGGCGTTGGTATTCTCAGGAAAATGCGTGGCCAGATAGCTGTAATCACTCACGGCGGCGGGATAGTCACGCTTCAGCAGGTACATGTTTCCGCCGGAAAAAAGCGCCTCCGCCAGCCACGGACTCCGCGCAAACCTGGTCTCCATTTCCGTGACAATGCGCTGCTGTTCTTCCGCGTCACTTCGGCTCCGGGCCAGCTCAGCCAATAGATAGAGGCGCCGGGCCCCGTTCTCGTCAGGGGTATCGGCCAGCGCCTCAGCCTGGGTCGTAGTCAACCGCTTCAGCTTCAAATCGCACGCGGCTTCGGCCACGGCAAAGCCGTTGCGGGCATCGGTATCCAAGGCGGCCGCGCGGGCCAGGGAGCGATATTGCTCCGCCGCCTGTTCGTAGCGCCCGGCGTTGTAGTAGGCATCGCCCAGGCCGCGAAGCTCAGCCGTCGTCAGGCTCCCTTCGGCGCCCATCGACGTCAGCCGGGCGCGCGCGCTCTCGGCCTCCCCGCTCAATGGGTGGCCCAGCAGAAGCCGCTTGAAGATCAGCTCCGCCGCCGCCCGCTGCCCCATGGTGTACGCCACTTCTCCCTGCGCAAGCTGAAAGCCAGGACGGTTGGCAGCCTCAAGGCCGGCGGATTGTGCGAGCACCTGCTGCGCGCCTGCGGCGTTCCCCAGCGCCAGCAGCACGTTGGCCTCGAGCTCCGGCGCCTGGGCGTTAAAAATGCTGTCGGGATAACGCGCGGCAAAACCGCGCAGGAAAGTTTCGGCAGCGGCCTCGTTGCCTGCGTCGTGGTTGGCCACGGCGGCCAGAAAGTCAGCATAGTCGGCCAGCTCCTCGCCAGCCTGCCGGGCCTGACGCAGGCTTGTTTCGGCCTCAGCATAGCGCTTGTCAAGCAAATAGGCGTGGCCCAGCGCAAGGTACGCGGCTGCCGCAGCTTCGCCTTTGTGCTCGTGGGCGTAGTTGCTCACGCCTGCGTATGCAGCGGGCGTACGCAGCGTGGCCAACTGTTGCGCCATCGGGCGCAGCTCCGTTGAAGCCACAAAGGCCAGCTTGATCCGCGCCGTTCGTGCGGCCCTCGCAGCCGCGCCCGGCCGAGCCGCCCGTTTCTTAGTCTTGGCGCCGGGCTTTGCTTTCCTGGTTGTTTTCTTCGCGTTGGAGGACGCGGAAGTGGCCGAATGCGATTTCGGGTTACCGGCGTCTTGACCGGCTACGGGCGCCACCGCCAGCAGCGCGGCCAGCACACAGGCCAGCCAACGGGTCAGCCGCGGGGGGCAATCTGGGGAAGCTGCAACCCTCATCTATCCACTTTAAGCCGATTCCGCCATGCGATGCCGCCAGAGGAACCTCTCGCGTTACCGCGCGGCCCGCGAATCCTGACCGAATCGCATCGCTTCGCGTCTCCCCGGGGCGCCTGCTGTTTGGTCCTCCGCGCCGCCGTCCGTTACACTCTTCCTTTGGGGCTCTCAAGGCTTGTCGCCCACCGCCCCAGACGAATTTCCGCATCCTACCCCCATGTCGGCCATCCAACCTATTGCAGGTGAACTCGAACCGCATCCCGACGTTGCCTTGGTCAGCAAGGTGCGCGGGGGAGATGTCTCGGCTTACGACACGCTGGTTCGCAAGTATGACCGGCAGATCTTTCGGATTGCGCAGCACATTACGCAAAACCGCGAGGATGCCGAGGACGTGATGCAGGACGCGTTCCTGAAAGCGTACGAAAAACTCGATCAATTTCAGGGGAATTCGAAGTTTTACACATGGTTGGTTCGCATTGCAGTCAACGAGAGCCTGATGCGCCTGCGCAAGCGGCGCACCGGCAAAATGGTTTCGATCGACGAGGACGTCGAGACCGAGGAAGGCAGCGTTCCACGCGATCTGGCCGACTGGGCGCCCGACCCGGAGCAGAACTACAACCAGTCAGAACTTGCCGAAATTCTTCGCAAAACCATCCAGGGCCTGCCCCAGGGTTTTCGAATCGTCTTTGTGTTGCGCGATGTGGAGGGTCTCTCCACCGAGGAGACAGCAGAAACCCTTGGCCTCAGCATCCCCGCCGTCAAGTCGCGCCTGTTGCGCGCCCGTCTGCAACTGCGCGAACGGCTGAGCCGCTACTTCCGCAGGAAAAAGGGACCCGGAGAAACGAGGAATGAAAAGTGAAATGCTCTGAGTTCCTCGCCCTGCTCGACGATGTCATCGACGACTCCCTCACTGCCGAGGTCCGCGCTGAGTTTGAACAGCACATGGGCCACTGCGGACATTGCGAAGTCATCTTGAACACCACCCGGAAAACGATTGAAATCTACCGGTCGCATGAAATTTACGACCTGCCTCCGGGCCTTCGCGAGCGCCTCCACGCCGCCATCATGGCCCGTTGCAAAAAGGGCTGCTAGCCTTCCCTCCCCTTGTAAGTCGTGTGTAGGATGTGCCAGTCTTTGAGCATGGCTCGCGCACGCATCGTCGCCATCGCTTTCGCCTTCGTTGCTGCAACTCTCGCAGCTCAGCAGGCGCAGGGCGTTCACCTAACCATCCGGGTCACGGATCCCTGGGGAGCCATCGTTCCAGGCGCCTCAATTCAGGCCGGCGCTTTGCTCTGCGGTACCAACACCGGAATCTCTGCGATAACCGGCGAGACCAGAGAAGCTGCCATCGATCTCTCGACGGAAAACCACTTGATCACATTAACCGCAAAGGGGTTTCCTCCCCTGTTTAAGATGATTGATATAAGAGGCGGCTCCGAACAAACAGTCGTGGCTGTATTGACGTCGGTTGCTACTACCTTCGTCGACGGCATCTGCCTCCATTTCCCCCCCAACGAAATTTTGTTGGTGCATCCGCCGGTCACCGCCGAGATCCCCTTGATCCCCCTACAAGAATTCACCGCGCCAGCGAAGCCGCTCCGGCACAGATGGCGCTGGCTCTAAGCCAAGTCAAATCAACGCCATACCTAATCCGGTTTCCAGGCGCACCAGAGCCTCGCTTTCGAGACGCAGGCGCTGCCCCGACAACCGACTCCTAGCCCCTCAGTCCCTATTCCCTTAGTCCCTGCTCCATCAGTGTTTCCCATACATTTCCATCACATCCTTGCGCAGCTCGGCCCGGCTCGACGGCCGCGTATAAAACATATGCCCGCCCGGATACTCCTTCACGGCAACCCTCGTGGGATCGCCCATCACCGGAATCTGGTCCACCGTCAGCACCGACCCCATGAACGGGCAGGAAAGATCGTTCCACCCATGCACAATCAGCACCCTCAACTTCGGGTCTGCCGCCACAGCTTCGCGCAGTTGCGACACCGATCCCGCGCGCAGGTCATCGCCGCCATCCCAGGCGCGGCTCACTTCAAATGACAACGCGTTATACCGCGCGTCCACCTTCCAGCCCACTGTGCGCGTCACAAAGTCCACCATCGCCGTCGTCATTGGCGCAACAATGCTGCCCAAGAGCGGATCGTTTGCCCGCTGTTCCGGCGCAAATGGAAACGGATCGAAGGACGTCACGTTCGAGTCGTACACCGAGCTCAGTTTGCCCTGCTCCCGGTGAGCCTCGCGCAGGTACGCGCCCGTCTCCAGGCGTCCGCCGGAAAACTTCACAAAGGCCGGGTCCAGTCCCGTCAGGTCCGTCACGTGCTGAATCATCTTTTGCGTGGCCTCGGGATCGGACCGCCCCTTAAGCAGAGTGGTGGCATACTCGCCGCGCGTGTACGCGATAACGTCGGCCATCGCCTCCGGCGTCAGCTTGTTCTCACGCTCGAAGTGCGCCGCGGTAATGGAAGGCAGCGTCATCATCCACGCCAAAGGAGACAGATCGCCGTTCTCATCGACAGTGGGATTGAGATAAGGCGACACCAGCACCACCCCGTTCAACGCCACGCCCAGCCGCGACTGCAGGAAGTAAGTCACACGCGGCCCGCGAAATCCCCCGTAACTCTCGCCCACCAGGTACTTCCTCGATTCCAGCCGGTCGTTCTTCACCAGCCAGTCGTAGATAATGCGCGAAAGATACTCAATGTCGGGCGTGGTCGAATAGAACAGCTTCTTGGTGTCGGCCTCGGGCACGCTTGACCGGCTGAATCCCGTCCCTATCGGGTCAATAAACACCAGGTCGGTAAAGTCCAGCCACGTGCCCGGGTTGTCGATCAGCACCGCCGGGTCCGACGGACTGTCGCCCTCATTGCCCGCCTGCAAGTGCTTCGGCCCGATCGCGCCAAAGTTCAAATAGACTGACGCAGCGCCCGGTCCGCCATTCAATGCGAAGGTCACTGGCCGGTTGTCGCCATCCACCGTGTAGGATGTCAAAACCACCTCGCCCGCAGTCTTTCCATCCTTGTCGCGCACGGGCAGCGCACCCACGGTCACGGTATACTTCAACGTCTTGCCGTTGAGCTCAATGGATTGCTGTGCGTGAGCTGGCTCCGGCAGTGGAGGCAGCGCGGATTTATCGGCCGCAGCGGATTTGTCTGCGCCCTTATCGGAGGATGCGGGCTTATCAGGCTTCGCGGCTTCCTTGTCCGCTTGCGCCGAACAGGGTGCGGTAAAGAATCCAAGGCAAAGAACCGCGAACATGGCCGGGGCCAGTCGCCGGAGAGCAAATTGAATCCGGGGAATTCTCATTTCGATACGATACAACCTCGGCGCCGGGATATGGCACCCCACCCCCCACATGATTTACCCTCAAACACGGTATGAAACTCATGCAAGCGCTTCTCGCTCCCGCTCTGGCCGCGGCCGTTGCCGCCTCGGCGTCCGCGCAAACATCTTCCCAACCGGCAAGCGCCCTGCCTGACGCGCCCCAGGCCACTGCGGCCGCCATGATTCATCCCAATGGCCCTTCCGTCGTCATGGACACCTCCATGGGCCGCATCACCTGCCAGTTCTATGAACAACAGGCCCCGAAAGCGGTGGCCAACTTCATCGGTCTGGCCGAGGGCACAAAGGACTGGGTCGATCCCGCCACCAAGAAGAAGGAACATAACAAGCCGTACTACGACGGCACCGTCTTTCACCGCGTCATTCCGGAGTTCATGATCCAGGGGGGCGACCCTACGGGAACCGGCATGGGCGACCCCGGCTACGCCTTCGAAGATGAGTTCGATCCTAATCTCAACTTTGACCAGCCCGGCCGCCTGGCCATGGCCAATTCCGGCCCGAACACCAACGGCAGCCAGTTTTTCATCACCGAGCAGGCATATGCTTCGCTCAACCAGCACTACACCCTCTTCGGCCAGTGCGACGAACCCAGCGTTGAGGTGGTCAAGACCATTGCCCGCGTCGAGCGCGACAGCAACGACAAGCCGCTCACCCCTGTGGTGCTGAGAAAAGTCACCATCATTCGTGAAGGCCAGGCGACACCGGATGCAACCGCTCCCCCGGCAGACCAACCTAAGATTGTCGCAATCTCCGGAGGCGTCGAACAGGGGATGCTTCAATATCACTCGGCACCGAGATATCCGATCGATGCCAAGCAGGCAGGCGTCTCAGGCCTCGTAAAGATCGAAGCCCTCATCGGCACCGACGGCACAATCAAAGAGCTCAAAGTCTTAGACGGTCCAGAGGTCTTGCAGCAAGCCGCTCTCGACGCAGTCAGGACCTGGCGCTACAAACCCTATCTGCTGAACGGGCAAGTTGTAGAGGTCCGCACTACCATCAACGTCATCTTCACTCTGGGTAAGCGATAAAGATCGCCGCTCACAATCCGATTGTTCTAGGAGTCCCCCATGTCCCTCGCACCAGGCACCTACGCCATCTTCTCGACCACCGAAGGCAAGATCACCGTCAAGCTTTTCGAGGCCGAAGCGCCCATCACCGTCAAGAATTTCATCGAGCTCGCTGAAGGCGCAAAGGAGTGGTCTCACCCCACCACCCGCGCAAAGTCCAAAGACAAGCTCTACGACGGCACCATCTTCCACCGCGTCATTCCCGACTTCATGATCCAGGGCGGCGACCCGGCCGGCAACGGCATGGGAGGACCCGGCTACCGCTTTGAAGACGAAACCAAAGGCTCGCCGCACAAGTTCGACAAGCCCGGCAAGCTGGCTATGGCGAATTCCGGCCCCGGAACCAACGGAAGCCAGTTCTTCCTCACCCTTGCCCCAACGACCTGGCTCACCGGTAAGCACACCATCTTTGGCGAGGTCGTCGAAGGGCAGGATATCGTGAAGAAAATCTCCCTCGTCCCCCGCAACGGCCAGGACAAACCCCACAAGCCCGTCGTCCTTGAATCCGTCACCATCGAGCGAATCAGCTAACTCGCTCCGCACACAGGCGCCGAACCTGAATTATCGGTTCGGCGCGCTCCTCGCCCGCCGGTGTCATTCCTCAAGATTCCCGATTCCATCGCTCATTGGCTCCCCGCTAATCATTCTCAGTCTCCTTCCCGTTGATGCTTCGGCGGGCGCCCGCCGGCGTCTGTCTGTTGCGTCTCCTATGGGTCCGGAGTCTGGACCGACAGATCAGCAGATTGAATTCCTCGGCCGAAAGGAAATTTGCCGCCGGTTTCGTTTATGAGAGTGAGCAGTAAGACTGCCATGTTTCCCTCGGAGCAGAATCGCACCTCTTTTTCTAACTTTCTGGCAGCATTGAGAAGAATTCAAAGGTTTTGAGAGTTTTCTTTGAAGACAAAGCTGTTGCGCTGTGGCACAATCTTCTGCAAGCGACGATCAACATTCATTCCCCGGCTTAATTGCAAAAGAGTAACCAGGCAGATTTACTGACACTGAGGAAATCCCGGCGTCAGTTTGCCCGCGCAGAGGCCATGTGAAGAGAACGCGAAGAATTGAGTTTCAAATTGAAGAACGTCAGACCTCCCCAATTGCCGACCCAGGTCTCTTCAGTCTGGAAGGCCTTCCGCCTCCAACCCCTTAAAGCGATTTCAGAACAATCGCTCTGAAAACTTGCTCAACCTGCAGGTCTTCCCAAATGCCTCCCTGGCCCGACCTTTCGCCTCGACTGGCGCCGATCTGGCTATGCTTCCGCGCCACGTGACAGACGCCATCGTTTAGCCCCACCGTTCCCCATCCCGCCACTGGTGGGTTTGCAGGCAATCGCTTCACCCAAGTTGAGGAGAGCTTCCATGTCCGGCCTTCAATTCCCTTCCCCGATCGTCTCTCGCCGCGTTCTGCGCGGCTTCCGCACCATCAGCGATGTTTTGACAGCCCTCGCTTTCGTGGCTCTACTCCCGCAGGCCTGGGGAGGGACGCCTACGTTTACCGTGGCCAACACTACTTTCCCCTCCACGGCCGTGGGCAAATCCACAACGCAGAGTGTCACGCTCACGGTGAATACCGCCGTGCCCATCACTTCCATTGCCATAGCTCCCAACTTTACTGAGTACACGATCGGCGCCATCACCGGCTGCACCGTCGACTCCACCGGGAATACAGTTGTCGCCGTCAACTCGGTCTGCACCATCCCTGTCACGTTCACGCCCAAGTTCCCTGGCACCGCGAGCGCCCCGCCGCCCATCAGCCGCTCTGCGCCTTTGCTCGTCACCGATGTTGAAAGCGGAAAGCCCAACGGCTATTCTTTTGCGCTTTCCGGCTCTGCCACGGGCTCGGTTTTTGCCTTTGCCCCTGGCTACCTGACAGCGTTCGTCGGGAACTCTTCGTTTGTTGGCGGCTTTAGCGCCGGGTGCGCAGGCGAGGCCGATCAAAATGGAGACGGTTGCCCCGCGACCGACGCCCTCTTCGATCCACCTTCGATGGCTTTGGATGCTGCAGGGAATCTCTTCATGTCAGAGGGTGGCCTCTATATCGTCAACAGAGTTGACGCGGTCACCGGCATCGTCAACGTCTACGCCGGCCAATATAAGAAGCAGGGACCAAGCGGCAGTGGCGGCCCGGCTCTGAGCGCCGAGTTTTACAATCCCCAGGCCATTGCCGTCGATCAGGCGGAGAACGTCTACGTCGACGATCCTTCAGGACTGTGGAAGATCAATCCCGCCTCCGGAATCGCCACCATTATTGCCGGCGCCGGTCCCTATTCCATCGGCCAGGGAAAGCCCGCGTCAGAAACCTATCTTCCCTACATGGGCGCCATTCTGGTCGACTCTGCCGGAAACATTTACTTTACCGCGTGGTCGCAGGGCACCGTTTATCGCATCGACGCCGTCACCGACCTGATCTCGGTTGTCGCAGGCTCCGGGACACCGGCGTTCACGCCCACCGGCATCCCCGGGCCCGGAACCGGTGCTGTTCTCGACAAACCCTGGGGCTTGGCCATGGATTCCAAAGGCAATCTTTACATTGGCGATCTTGGAAACGGGCTGGTTTATAAGGTAGACACTTCTGACAACATCTCCATCTATGCCGGAACTCTGGCCACCTCGGCAGAACAAAACGAGGGTTGCTACTACGATTCAGGAGACTGGGGCCCGGCCACAAGCGCCTTTATCGGCTTTCCCAGCGGCCTGGCATTTGACACCGCGGACAATCTGTACATCGGCGAACCGGGCTCGCAGGGCGGGCAAAGCTGTCCCATACGCCGCGTGGATGCGGCCACAGGGATTATCCATACCGTTGCCGGAGACGCCACGCAGACCTATGGCTTTGAGAATAATGTTGGGGCTACCGACACCTACCTTTCACCGAACCTCGTCTCCGTCGATGGCGGCGGGAACATTTATGTGGGCCAGCAGGCAATCAGCTCGGGCGTCAGCAAGATCAGCCCCTCCCAGTCGTCCATCATCTTCCCCCAGCAGTCGGATTTTGTGGTTGGGTTGCAATTGGTGACTGCGAGCAACGTGGGTATCGGCCCTGACATCACGCTCTCCAATTACCCCTTTCCCATTGTTCCTGTCCCCAGCACGGCTACACCTACACCATTCAGCAACCAGACGCTCAACGGCGACACCCCACAGGATTGCTCCGTCGGCACGTTGCCTGCGGGTGGGGTCTGCGGCATACAAGTTGCCTTCGATCCCGTACAGTTGGCCGCCGTCTCCGCAGTCGAGACCGTCGAGGACAACTCGATGGGGGTTGCTGGAACAACCAACACAATCAGCATGACCGGCAGCGGCTTCAACAACGCCACCGCCTCGCTGACTCCCAGTCCCCTCAACTTCCCGTCGCAGCCGGTCGGAACACCCACAGCGGCCTCTTTGGTAACCTTCTCCATCTTCCTCAATCCGCTTCTCACCTTCGAGTCGGCCAGCATTTCGGGACCGAACGCATCGAGCTTCAGTCTTTCCGCCGCCGCAAGCTCCCCCTGCACCGCAGGACTCTCAATCCCATCTGGAGGCGGAGCCTGCGGTATCGGCGTCATCTTCACGCCGCAAGCCGGCGGAGCGCTGAGCGCCACGCTGAATGTCACGTGGCTGTCCCGCGGCGTCACGTACAACTTGACCGCTCCAATCAACGGCACCGGCGCCCAGCTCACTCCCGTCGCCACGCCAGTCATCACGCCGCCGACGGGTACCTTCAACGCGCCGGTAGCGGTTGCCATCACCGATGCAACATCGGGTTCCACCATCGACTACTCCACCGACGGCACCACGCCGAGCGTTGCCTACTCTGCGCCGTTCACCGTGTCGCAGACCGGAACCGAAGTGCAAGCCGTCGCTTCAGAATCTGGCTTTACCAACGCCACGGCGACGCCCGCCACGTACACCATACAACCGTACTTGGCCTTCAATCCGGCAGCGGTCGGTGTTGCGCCTGGCTCAGCGCAGACGGTCACAGCCACGGTCTCACTTATGGGCAGCACCGCCCCCACTGCGGCCCTGCATTATGGGCATGACTACTCCGTTGGCGCCGTCGCCTGCACGCCCCTCAACGGCGTTGAGACCTGCACCGTCCCGGTTACGTTTGTGCCCACGCTTCCTGGCGCGCGCAAAGATGCGCTCATCCTTTCCATCAGCGGCACGGCCGTAGCAACAGTGATGCTCGGCGGCACGGGACAGGCTCCGTTTTCGCTGGTCCAGCCCGGCGTAGTCACTAACCCGGTGTCTGGCTTCGGCCCTTACATCTACAACTCCACCGTCGACGAAAACGGCACTATCTACTTCCTCGCGAATAACACCGTCTACAGTGAGCCGAAATCTGGCGGAACACCAACCAACTTGAACATAACCGGCCTGAGTAATCCCACCCAAATCGCCGTCGATGGCGCCGGAACTTTGTATATCGCTCCAAATTCCGACACTGCGAGCGGGGCACTCATCGTCACTTACAATCCGCAAACCCAGGCGCAAGGCACCATCAGCATGGTGCCCCCCTCTCCGTTCCAGCAGTGCAACACGGGATACGGGCCCTACTATGACATCATCGGGGTCGACGTCGATGACCTGGGCAACATATACGGGCTTGAGTCGTCCTGCGAGGAAGTCATTGAGCTGATGACCGACGGCACATTCGTCGTGAATGCCGTCAGTCCCAGGATGAATGGGATCTCAACTCTTACGGTCGACGCGACGGATAACGCATTTGTCACCGGTTATGACATTGACGAAATCACAGCTCAGGGCCAAAGCAGCCAGGTCAACACCACTGGCGCAAGCAGTATTGCCGTGGATGCGGCTGACACCCTCTACGCGACACGCTACAGCGCGGATGGTTACGACGTAGCTGAACTCGCGGCTACCAACTACTCCAATGCATTGGCAGGTCTCGACGGTGGCACCTCGGGCGAGATCGTTTCGCCCCTCGGCCTCGGCCTTGGCTCAGATGGCACTCTTTACCTCGGCGACTACAACGACCTCGACAAGGTCGACCGCAGCCAAGGCGCAATAAGCTTCGGCGAACAGAACTCCGGCACCGCCAGCACCACCCAAACCGTCAGTATCTACAACGGCGGCAACGAAGGTCTGATCATCGGCAACATCGCTCTGACCGGCGCTGCAAGCGGCTTCACCATCATCACGGGTTCCAGCAGTTGCTACGCAACCCCATCCACATTTGTAACCGTCGCCCCAGGCGCGCTTTGCCAGATTGCGGTGAACATGACGCCGCCCCACGCAGGCAATTTCACCGGCAACATTGCCGTCACCACCAACTCCCTGAACACCACAAGCACAACGCAGAATATTGCGCTCTCCGGCTTCGTCTACGGCATCTACCTTACCGTCTCGCCCAATCCGGTTGCGTTTGGCAACCAGACCACCGGAATCACCAGCGGAGTGATGACCGCGACCGTCACCAACAACGGATATTACTATCAAGCCAACGTCGGCGGACCGTCCGAGGTCCAGACGGACGGCGCCTTCAATCCCACCCAAGGCGCCTGCACTGTCTCGCTCTCGGCAGGCCAATCCTGCACGTTCAACATCACCTTCGATCCATCGCTCGCACAGCCCTACAGCGACACCATCACCTTCAGCGGATCGTCCACCGGCGGCGGCCCCAACCAGACTGTCACATTCGGCGTCACCGGCACCGGAGTCGCCCCGGCCGTGCCCGTCGCCTCGCTCCTGCCCAATCCGCTTGCCTTTGGCGGCCAGGTCGTCAATTCCACCAGCCCGGCGCAGATTGTTACGGTTTCAAACACCGGCAACGCCCCGCTTACCAACATTGGGCCCACGATCACCGGCGCCAACCCCTCAGCCTATGCCATCACAACTGGGGCCAACGCCTGCACCAGCGCAACATCCCTGAGCGGATCTGCCACCTGCAACATCTACGTCACGTTTACGCCTGCCGCGACTGGCAGCCTGCCGGCCACGCTTTCGGTTGCCGATAATGCCAGCCCATCGCCTCAAACGATTTCTCTCACCGGAACCGGCGTGAGCTTTGTCTCCAATGTCGGCACGGCCGAAGCCGCACAGGCAGTCTCTGTGTACTTCACCACAGCGGGAACGCTCCATTCGATTCAGCTTTTGACCCAGGGCACGGCAAATCTGGACTTTACCTCCACTACCGGCGGAACCTGCGCCACGGGAACCGCCTACATCGTCGGGGAATCCTGCACAGTCAACGTCGTTTTCGATCCGCTCAATGCCGGAGCTCGCAGCGGATCCATCCTGCTATCTGACGCCGGCGGAAACATTCTCGGAACTGGCTATCTTCCCGGCATCGGCAACGGCCCCGAGGTTGTTTTTACTGCAACTTCCCCGACTTCGTTACTCACCCCCAACTCGTATCAGCCGGCGGGTATGGCGGTGGACGGAAGCGGTAACATCTACTACTCCGATTCATCCACCGCCAAGGTGTTTGAGCTGCCCAAATCCTCTTCGGGTTATGGAACGCCGGTGTCCATTTACTCGGGCCTTGGATCGGTTTTCGGCGTGGCTGTCGATGGAGCGGGCAATGTCTACATCGGAGATGAGGGCGCCGGGACACTGGTCAAGATTCCCTG
>JBEKEQ010000091.1:0-16956 GCA_050013735.1 Occallatibacter sp. | reverse complement strand
AAGGTCAGAGAATACTTCAGATCGTCCGCGGAATGGATCGGAAGATGCAACTGCTGGGATTCTGGGAGTTCCTGAAATTCTTTGTACGCGATTTGTACGCAAACCTGGCAATCGTGGAATTCTGCAATTTTCAGGCATTCTCAGTATCAGTAACTTGAGTGTTTTCAGTGCCGATGTCGGGTTCGACTCCCGCCGCCTCCACCATATTTTTTAATTGTCAGAATTTTTAGATTCTAATGCGCACATTTGTGCGCCGAATGTGCTCGTCATTTTTCCCATCCGAAGTCTCAGTCGCTTAGGAACTCGGTTGCGCCTGGAGCGCGGCGGAAAGAATGCCGCACCAAAGCCCCGCCATTGTGCAAATTTTCTCAACATACTCGCCGCTTCTAACCGGGGCGCTTATTTTCGCCTTCAAAAACTGTGACCCGCCTCATTATGACCTACAAATATTTGATCTGTATAGACTTATGATATATCCGGCCACCTGGCTAGGTCATTCGGGGAACTCCTGAACTTGCCGGCAATACGGGGAGAAATTGTGAGATAATTTTCTCATTAATTTTCTTGACATTTTCTAGAAAAACGCCCTAATATCTGCCTTCTAAGATAATTTTCCCGAATTAGGGCTCGCTACGCACTGTGGGCAGTACACCGGTCCGCTTAATCTTTGACACTTTGACCATGAATTGAACCGACGAAGGGAAAGACCATGAACTGTAACTTGGGAAGAAAGCTGATTTCGAAAGTTGGATTTTCGATGTTCGTGACGTTGGCCGTGCTGATGCTGCTGACCCTTGGCAGCACGTCAGCATCAGGTCAAGCCTGCGCAGCCCAGAATTGGACCGCCTCAACACCTAACATCTGGGCCAGTGACGGCGGCGTCAAGGTGATGCTGAACAACGATCCAGCGACGAATCAGCCGACTATTCCCATTTATGCGGACGATGGCGCTTACAACCCCTGGGGATTTGAGCAGCACCCGCAGCCGATGCCGCAATTGAATCCGGTGTGGTCTTGCCCGTCGGGCACGCCGGTCATTGCAATCGCCGGCGCGGGACGCGAAACGGTTTCGTTCCAGGTTTATCTTACGGCCGGTTTGGGCGCGAACTCCGCACTGGGCTCCGTCAACTTGACTGTCTCTCCTCTCAACGGCCCGGGAGCAACCATCACCTCTGACAACACGGGAAGTTCCGGTGTGACCCGCTATCTGGAAGGCTATGTTCCCTACACATCTCCGGGGCCGTATTCTCCTGGGAATTTACAGTCCACCGGCGGAATGCCCGATCCACTGATTCCGTTTTACGATCCTTACGATAGCGGAAACCCGGCGGTAGCGACTCCCTTCAATGTGCAAGCGGGCACCACGCAAGCCGTGTGGGTGAATGTCACAATCCCCGCCAACCAGGTGGCCGGTAGCTATACGGGAACTGTGACGATAACTGGCAACGGTGTTGGAACCGTGGAAATTCCGGTGACCCTGACCGTGTGGAACGGGAGCCTGCCGACATTTGACGCCGGTTCAGTGAACCCCACGTATGCTGACATGCTGAAGACGTGGCTGCCGTTTTACAGAGGAAATTTTGATACCGCCGAGGGCATGCCCTGGGGCGGCCCCGGAGGACCTCCGCAAGAGCAAGCGCTCTACCAGAAGTACCAGGTGATGGGCCACAACTATGACATCGATTTGCAAATCGATGTCGATGGCCCGGCAAATAGCGGCTGCTATCCCGGGTGGGGATCATGCACCAGCTTTACGACCGACGGCACCACAAGCTCACTCGACTGGACCGCTTACGACGCGTATGTGGGACCGGCGCTGACGCCGGGCGGGTTGTTCTCAGACGGAACGACTATGCGCACCTTCGACTCGCCGTTGTCGACCGCGGGCGGAGGCGCATGGGTAGCCGGCGGCTGGAACTGGACCGAACAAAACGGAGGCGCTTCTGTGCCGCCGGCAGGCATGTTGCAGTTGGTGACTAACTATGCCACCCAGATTTCGCAGCATTTTGCCGCCAACCACGCGACAAAGGGTTGGGGCGTGCCGGAGCTAATCTCCTATACCTTTGACGAAACCTACAACATGTATCACTCAAAAGACATCGGCGGCAACGAGCGGATCTATGAGATCATCTCGTCCTTTAACCAGGCCATTAACTCGTCGAATTCGACGCAGTCCGCGACGTGGGATCCGGCAACCTTTCCGGTGCGCACATTTCTAACAGATGCGCCACACTGCCAGGAGCAGGGCGACAATCCGGATTTCACAGATTTGGCCTGCTCAGACCACATCAATCTTTCTTATCCCGGAGCCACGAACTCCACCCCTGGATACACCAACTCATGGGTGGCCGATTGGACCCCGAACGCTTCGCTCTTCATGCCCGGCCAGCCGGGACCTGCGCTGAGCTATGGCTGGACTGCGCCTCCTACGCCCCTCACCATGGGTACGGGCTATCAATACACTTTGGATTTGACCCAGGGCGTTCCCGCCCTTTCAACCGCGCCAGCGCCCATCGAGCGGTGGACCTACCTGGGAGGCGATCCGTTTACCGGCGGCGTAGGCCCCGCGGCGAACGGTGTGGGCCCGCGGGTGAATTACTGGATCGCCTACAAGTACGGATTGGATGTGACGGTACCGACTCTTAACAATCCAAATCCCCCGCCGACCCCTGGTGGCGTATGGATCTGGGTGGGCGACTGGTGGAGCGGTTACGAAGGCGGAGCAACGCCCACCAGCTGCGCCGGCAGCGCTCCTTCTCCATTTGTGACAGCCTCTGACGGAGACGATGGAGTTGTTTTTTATCCAGGCAATGAAGTCGGCTGCTATTACTCAGCCAACCCGGTAGGCGCTGCGGCTCTTACGTCGAATCCAGCAGTCAACACGAACTGCACGTCACTCGGTTACAACGTGTGCAACGGAATCAGCGGTCCTGTAGCCTCAATACGCATGGAGGAGATGCGTCGTGGCTATGAGGATTATGAGTACCTTTATCTTCTGGGCAAAAAGAGCGGAAGAGCCGCGGCTTTGGCCTTCACCAATTCCATCGGCTCCGATGGCATCACGTCATGGGGCGCGATGAACTGGGAAGATGTGGATGGGTCCTGGTATGCCATGGGCCTGTTACCGATAGCCGATGCTTATACCGGCAACTGCACCGATCCAACTCCGGGAGCGGGCGGCCTTCCCGCGGGATTACCCAATGGACCGACCGGAGCTGCTTCCAGCGGGCCGCAGTTCAACTACGGCGGCTGCCCCGGTTTGTGGTCGAGCGATCCAGGCGTATATGAAGCCGCGCGTGTGGAGATGGCGCAAGCACTTGGATTTGCCGCTGCCAGCGCTGCGCCTTCAATTACCGGCCTCTCACCGTCTAACGGTTCGAATGCCGGCGGAACTTCAGTCCAGATTACCGGAACAAATTTCACCGGCGCCACCGAGGTGCAATTTGGCGGTGTGGAAGCGGCCAGCTTTACGGTGAATTCATCCACCAGCATTACGGCGGTGACGCCCGCAGGGAACGGCACGGTCGACGTCCAGGTGTTTACGCCGGCCGGCGGCAGCTTGCCCAACAGCAGCGATCAATATGACTACTCGCTGGTAACGGTAACGGGTGTCAGCCCGAACCTGGGCACGGACGAGGGTGGAAACACTGTCTCCATCACGGGAACATATTTCTCGTCGGGTGCGAGCGTAATGTTCGGCAGCACGCCGGCCATCAATGTCGTGGTAAATTCGTCCACCAGCATTACAGCCACCGCGCCGGCAGGCAGCGGCTCAGTCAATGTCACCGTTTCCTCCTTACTGGGAACGAGCGAAGCAAACAGTTCGGATGTCTATTCCTATGAACCGCCTCCGACGTTGGCGAGCCTCAGTGTGTCGAGCGGCCCAATCGCGGGTGGAACTTCGGTGACCATCACAGGGACTGGGTTTGTCAGCGGCATGACGGTCAGTTTCGGTGGCAATCTGGCCACCAATGTGGTTGTCGGATCAAGCACCAGCCTTACCGCGACCTCGCCGGCGGGCACATCTATGAACGGCGGAATCGTCAATGTGCTGGTGACCACGGTGAATGGAAGCAGCGCCATTCTCAGCGCCGATCAATTTACCTACATTTCGCCGGTTGCGGTTACTGGCCTGAGCGTACAAACGGGCCCGACCTCCGGCGGAACTCAGGTAATTATTACTGGAACGGGCTTTACCGGGGCGACAGCTGTGATGTTCGGCGGCAATGCGGCTGCCAGCTTTACGGTCAACTCCGCGACTCAGATTACGGCTACTTCGCCGGCGGGCGGCGGCACGGTAGACGTCACCGTAACCACTCCCCCTTACAGCAGCGCTCCCGTTTATGCCGACGAATTCTCTTACACGGCGGCGGTGGCGAGCGGCGGCTTTGCGACCCTGCCGACAACTGTGGTGGGATCGACCTCCACGTCGGTGAACGTCAAGTTGACCTTAGCGGCGGCCACGCCCATCAGCAGCATCACAGTCCCGAAGGCGCAGAACGGCATGCAGGAATTCACCGTCGGCACGGTCACAGGCTGCACCGTGGGCGGAGCCGGCAATCCGTCAGGTACGGTCTGCACTGTGCCCATAACCTTCAGTCCGCAATATCCCGGCATCCGCACGGGTGCTTTGACATTCACCAATAACGGCGAAGTGATCGGCACCGCCGGGCTGGCAGGAATTGGTCAGGGGCCCGAGATAGCGGTCACTCCTGGATCGTTAGCCATGGCAATCGGCGGGGGTGTCAACGCCGTGACGGCAACTCCGCAATCGGTGACGACCGCGGCCATCGGTGTCCAGAGCAATTTCGCAGCGCTGGCGATGGACGGAGCGGGGAACCTGTATATCTCTGACAACATGCATTGCCTGGCATATAAGGTCACGGCTGCAACGAACCAGATTGCGGTGGTGGCGGGTAACTTCACTGGCGCGCCCGGCGCTATCACGCCGAGCACGACGCCTGAACCGGCGATTGGTTCGAACACATGTCCGACAGCCATTGCGGTGGATGGGGCGGGCAATATTTATCTTGTGGATTCGAACATCCCAGTCAACGTTCCATACAACGGTCTTTTCCCAGGTGCAGTCGAAGAGGTTTCGGCGGCTACCGGGGAGATCGTGGTGATTGCAGGCAATCCCGCCTCAAGCCTCACCGCAACAACGACTCCGCAGCCCGCCCTTAATGTAGCCATCTGGGCTGCCAACAGTCTTGCGACAGACACGGCCGGGAATCTCTACATCTCCGACTTTTTTAACAACGTGGTTGATATGGTGACGCCCAACGGGCAAATCGTGGTTGTGGCCGGCAGCGGCGGCAACGGTGGTGGGCCGTTCGCGACTTCGCAGCCGGCTACCAGCGTGAGCCTGAATGGGCCGACCGGGATGGTGGTGGATGAATTTGGAAACCTCTACATCTCTGACCAGAACATCAATCTCATTGAAATGGTGAACTCTGCCGGCCAGATGATCACAGTGGCAGGCGGCGGTGGAAATGCGCCCAGCCCCACGCCGCAGCCGGCCCTCGGAGTCTCGTTCAACGCTCCCGGAGGCCTGGCGGTTGACGGAGCCGGAGACCTGTATATCGCGGACATCGACAACGAGGAGATTGAGCAGTTAAACCTTGCCGGACAGCTGGTTGTGGTGGCCGGAGGCGGCACTACAATACCGAGCGCGACCATCGAGTCGTCTCTTGGTGCGCAGCTTGGCGCCATCCAGGGCGTGGAAGTGGACGGCGCTGGAAACATCTATATCGCCGACGGCCAGACGATCGGCAACGGCAACAACATGATTGAGACGGTAAGCACGGTGGGCGCGCCCTTGAGCTTCCCGTATACCAACGTGCAAACGAGCAGTGCGCCGCAGTCCTACACGTTAACCAACATCGGCAACCAGCCGCTGGTGTTGAGCAGCGTGAGCGTCGCAGCAGATTACCCATTGCAGGCGACGGGCTGCACGGTAACAGCAAACAGCGGAGAGACTCTTGCATCCAGCAACAATTGCACTCTGACGTATGTCTTCGATCCAAACAACGGAGGAGTTTTGGATGAAGCGGCCATCGTCACCGATAACAACTTGAACACAACGAACGCGCAACAGACGCTCCAGCTTACCGGGACCGCGACCGGTGGAACGCTGGCCACGCCCACGGTTACTGTGACGCTGTCGCCCTCAAGCATCACCACGGCAGAGGCGATGACTGCCACAATTGGAGTGAGCGAGGGACCGGGCAGCCCCATGGTTACCGGCTCAGTGACACTCACCGGCGGCACCTACACATCTGCGGCGACGCAGCTTGTAAGCGGAACTGCACAGATTAACGTTCCCGTCGGATCGCTGGCGGCTGGGAACTACTCGCTGACGGCTACCTATGTGCCCGATGCAATGAGTTCGTCCACCTACGTAAACGCAACTGGCACCGCCCCCGTCACAGTTGTGCCGGCCAGTTTCACAATCACGGGCTCGTCAATCACCGTTGTCTCCGGTGCAACCACCGGAAACACTTCGACGATCACCGTAACTCCAGCGGGCTGGTTCAGCGGCACAGTCAACCTGACTTGCGCCATTGCCCCCGTGCCCGCGAACAATCCTGCGACGTGCAGCGTAGAGCCCGCGTCAATTACCCTCAACGGCGCTACGCCGATAACAACTGTGCTGACCGCCAACACCGCGGGGACCACGTCCGCTCTCAACAAATCAAACAAGCTGTTCTGGCCATCGGCCGGCGGAACCGCCCTCGCCCTGGTGTTCCTCTTTGGCATTCCGGCGCGGCGCCGCAACTGGCGTACGATGCTGGGGGTGGTATTACTGCTTGTTGCCATCTGTGGCGTTGTTCAGGGTTGTGGAGGGAATTCAAGCAACACTACACCTCCGGGACTCTACTCCATCACCGTTACAGGCACTTCCGGCGGAACCAGCTCGACCGGTTACGTCGTTCTAAAGGTCCAGTAGTAATCCACGCACGATCATCGCGGCCGCGACCCCCAAGGGTTGCGGCCGCGATGTTTTTTGACCCTGGGAATTGCGCGGCAATTCGGTCGAATGTATTGTATTGACCATCCATTCCCAATTAGCAGCGGTAGGATGCGAGCTGAACCGGCCTAAGAAAATTTGGGCGGAAACAAGACCTGGAGGGAATGGAATGTTTCACTTGCTCTGGTATTTGATCATCGGGTTAGTCGCAGGGCTCATCTCGAAATCCGTGATGCACGTGCATCTGACCCTTATGTGGACGATCGTGCTCGGCATGATCGGATCGCTCATCGGCGGCGCCGTTACCCACCTGGTTTTCCGCTCCAGAAACGATCGATATCATCCAGCCGGCCTCATTTTTTCTACGCTGGGCGCAATCCTGGTGCTCTTTATTGCCTACAAACTAAACATTCATCTTCCCGCGCTTTGACCCCGCATCTCGATGGGTGGGCCGCTTCGCAGGCCGTTGAATAATGCGGTCCGCCTGGATGATGGTTCGGCGGTTTGCGAAAGGACCTGGGCCAGTTTAAGACCCGATGCCAGGAATAGATAAGTCCCAGACCTTGAATCCGCTCTTGCCGCTCTTCTTCACCACGTACATGGTCGAATCGGCTCTCTGGACCAAAGTCTCCTCATCGGTTCCGCATTCCGGGTAGGTGACAATGCCAATGCTGGCCGATATTTGCGCTTTTCGCCCTTCCAGATCGAACGGCACCTCTAACTTATTGATGAATGCTTCCGCGAAAGCCGGCAAGTGTTCGGGCGGACAATTTTCCAGGATCAACGCAAACTCGTCGCCACCAAAGCGGCATACCAAATCGCCGGAGCGCACACTCGACACCAGCCTTTCGGCAATCGAACGCAAAAGATCATCTCCCACCGTGTGGCCAAGTGTATCGTTCACTGCTTTAAAGCCGTCGAGGTCGATAAAGAGCAATGCCAGACTTTGTTTTCCTCGCCTGGCCCGCGCCAAGGCTTCGGCAAGGCGCTCGCGAAACATTGCACGATTTGGTAAGCCAGTGAGCTCGTCGTAGAGCGCGGCGGTGATCAGTTCCTGCTCGTTTTTCTTGCGCTCGGTTATATCCTTAAAAAGTATCCCCACCTTATTACTTCGGTCTCCACCGATGCGAAAGGCAAACACATCAAAATGCCGCTGCATTGCGGTGGCTGAATTCTCGAAGCGAATATCCTCGCCGGTTCGCGCTACTTTTCCGTAAATCTCAAACCAATGGTTGTCATGATCGGGAACCATCTGGCGCATCGTCTTTCCTCGCGCCTGAAGCAGCCCCGTCTGCTGCTCAAACGCGGGGTTGCACTCGATAAAACGGTAATCGACAGGCTTGCCGCCCCGGTCATAAAGCATTTCAATCACGCAGAAACCTTCATCGAGCGACTCGACCAGGGTTTGATACACGTCGACGCGCGCCTGGCTGCGCCGCATGGTCTCGCAGACGGCGGAGATCATGACGCCGATGAGGGTAAAGATGAGCATCCCCAGCCAGTCTGCACTGGTCTTGATATAGGGTTCAGAGGTGAGCAAAGGCCACAAGATCGCGACTACCACGCATGACAGAGCTGTCGCAAGCAAGCCGGCAAAAAGTCCGCCGAAGACTGCGGCTAAAAGTACGACAGGGCAGAATGTAAGCCAGGGATGAGTCGACTCAAAGGAATGTGATGGACCTAACCTCAACGCTGCAACCAAAGCCACAAGGACAACGGCGGAAAAATAGCGCGCGACAGGGTGGCGTAACAACCGCCCTGGTTCCGTGCCCTCTTTTTCATTGAGGCTGCTCAAAGACACAAGAATCCGACCCTTTTCTGTATGGGGATTTCAGCAGAAAAATGTTTGCGTCAATAAAGCCAACCGTGCAGGAGAGGCCAACGCGCGCGCGACGCCTCACGACAAAGTGTACCATTCTGCTTTTTTAAGAGCGCTTATTCGTGGCGTTTCCCCGCGGTTTTCGTTCGGCTGGCAATTATTCTTCCTATGGTTTCTTATAAATCAATCGAGACAACAAATGGCAGATACGTTGGATGAGAGCAGCAATGGGCAAGCAGGATGACACCCCGTGTACACCACGGCGATTCGTGATGTAAGGTTGGTCAACGCAAGATTTGGCAGGTCGGCAGAACAGCGCAATCGAGCCCATTATTCGGACTCCGCTAACTTCTCAAGGAGAATCGTCGTGCAGACGACAGGAACACAAGCTACTGACAACGCGCCCAGCTCCGAACCTATTTGTCTGGCCGACTTTGAGCCGCTGGCAAAGGCAAAAATGTCTGCGATGTGTTGGGAGTTTGTGACCGCCGGTTCCGGCGATGAGCATACGGTGCAATGGAACAAGGACGCCTTTCAGCGCATTCGACTCAAGCCACGCGTCCTGGTGGATGTGTCCCGTCTGGACGCGAGCGTGAGCTTGTTTGGACGGGTACATCCCTTCCCTATTCTGCTGGCGCCCACGTCGGCTCAGACGCTGGCTCACCCTGAGGGAGAGTTAGCGACGGCTCGAGGCGCGGGCGCGGCCGGCGCAACCATGGTTCTGAGCTCCTTTTCGAGTACGAGCCTGGAAGATGTCGCAGCCGTTGCAACCAGCCCGCTATGGTTTCAGTTCTATGCGCTCACGGACCGCGGCGTCACCCGGGAGTTGTTGCAGCGCGCAGAGGCCGCCGGGTACGGCGCACTTTGCCTCACCATTGACACGCCAATAGCCGGCCCGCGAAATCGCGAAACCCGTGCCGATGTGAAGCTGCCGCCGCTGCCCAACCTGAAGGGCTTCAAGGGAAATCGAGAGGCCGGTTTTCGTCCAGGCACACTTGAGGTTTATAGCAGCATTATGGATCCTGCGTTGACCTGGACAGATCTGGAATGGCTTTGCTCCATTGCCAAAGTTCCGTTGCTGGTGAAGGGCGTGCTCAACCCTGAGGACGCAGATCGCGCCGTCAAGGCGGGAGCTGCGGGGATCGTAGTCTCCAATCACGGTGGGCGCCTTCTGGACACCGTTCCGGCGACCATTGAGGCGCTGCCACTGGTAGCCGACCAGGTCGCCGGTCGAGTTCCCATTCTTGTGGATGGAGGCATTCGGCGAGGGACCGACGTACTGAAGGCGCTGGCGCTGGGAGCCAACGCAGTGCTCATCGGGCGGCCTTATGTGTATGGGCTTGCCGCGATAGGACAATCGGGGGTTACGAAAGTCGTCAACATTCTGCAGCGTGAACTTCTGATGGCGATGGCGCTGACTGGCAGGACGGATATTGCCAGCATCGATCGCTCGGTGCTGTGGCCGTGAGCTGGAAATTCACAGTGACTCAGGCTGCCGCCTGCTGACGGTGGCGAGGGCACGGTCATCACGTTAGAATTGGTGTTCGGCTTCGTGCCTGAATGAATCGGGGGATGCACTGATGAACAGCGGCAAGAGGAAGATTCTTTGCGCAATCGCAATGGTTGCTTTGTGCGTGGGAACCGTGGGGGTTGCCGGCGCCACTGCGCAGACAGCCTTCTCTGCTGGAGGGCTGCGCGTTGAATATCTTGCCAATCCACTGGGCATCGACGTCAGGAAGCCACGACTCAGCTGGATTCTGAATCCAGCGGAAAACGTTCGCGGTCAGAGCGCTTATCGCGTGCTTGTTGCGAGCACTCCCGCGATGCTGAGGAAGAACGAAGGCGATTTGTGGGATTCGGGCCGTGTGGCCTCAGAACAATCTACCTGGATTGAATATGCGGGCAAACAGTTGGCTTCAGGGCAACGAGCTTACTGGAAGGTGCGCGTCTGGAGCGACTCAGGCAAAGTCTCGACCTGGAGCGATGAGGCCGCGTGGTCCATGGGACTTCTTGATGCGTCGGATTGGCACGCGAAATGGATTGGCGAGGCGCGTCCCCCAGGAACAGCAGACGGCACGCCGCTTCCATTTCCGTGGCTGCGGAAGACCCTTACGCTGACGCAAAAGCCAAGCCGGGCGGTGGCCTATGTGAACCCCCTGGGCTACTACGAGCTTTACATCAATGGCAGGAAGGTGGATGACCAGGTATTAAGTCCGGCGGTGAGCGATTACTCCAAGCGGAATCTCTATGTGGCCCATGAAGTGGCTGAATGCCTGGTTCCCGGAAAGAACGTGATTGCACTTTGGCTGGGCCGCGGATGGTATGTCAAGGGGAACCCTGGGGTGATTCACGACGGTCCACTGGCGCGTGCGCAAGTTGAGATTTCAATGCCGGATGGCAGTGCCTCAGAGGTGGTTACCGACGAGACATGGAAGGTTCGCGAAAGCCCCATCACTCCGCTCGGGCGCGGGACGCCGTTTGGTGACTACGGCGGAGAACGGTATGACGCGCAGTTGGATAACTGGAACGCGACTGATCTGGATGATTCAGCCTGGCAGGCGGCGGGCGTCTTCAATCCGCCGCAAGTGGTGACCTCGGCGCAAATGGTAGAGCCAAACAAATTGATGGAGGCGATAAAGGCTGTCGGGGTTGAACCTTACCCGCAGGGTGGCTACGTCATTGACATGGGGAAGGACTTTACCGGTTGGCTCGAGCTCAAATTGCCTCCGATCGCAAAGGGGGCGACTGTGAAGCTGGAGTACAGCGACCAGTTGGAACGCGACAAGCCAGCCCCGAGTGTGCCCGCTGCATGGGGTCCCATTGCGGCCCCGTTTTCCGGCGCTGGCCGCCCAACCGGCGCCAGGCCAGCAGGCGGTGCAGACTCTCGCGTCCTGAGGCAAGGAGGAAATCAAAGTGGCCTTCCTAACATGGCCAATCAGCGCGACGAAGTGGTGGGCAACGGAGAAGCGCTGACCTTTCGCTCGCGTTTTAACTATCACGGATTCCGTTATGTGCGCGTAACGGGGCTGGAGACTGCTCCAGCCGCATCCGACGCGACCGGCTATTTGATCCGCACCTCTTACGAGCGCGCCGGAAAGTTCACTTCGTCCAACGCGCTTTTAAACCAGATTTACCAGATGGTCACGCAGACGTATGAAGACCTCACGCTCGGCGGGTACGTGGTTGACTGCCCAACGCGCGAGAGACTGGGATACGGCGGGGACGCGGGAACTTCGCTGGAAACCGGCATGCTCAACTTCTCTTCCGGCGGCTTGTACAACCGCTGGCTCAGCAACTGGCGCGATTCCCAGGAACCCTCGACGGGCTCTCTACCGCATACAGCTCCAAACTATCAGGATCGCGGCGGCGGCGGCCCCATGTGGGGCGGATTTGTGGTGACATTGCCCTGGCAGATGTACCTGCAATACGGCGACAAGGGCGTGCTTGAAACCAATTATCCGATGATTCAGAAATGGCTCGGCTATCTGGATTCAGAGACCACGGGCGACCTTCTGCTGAACCACAAGAGCCACGCAATGTCAGCGCCGATGCAAATGTGGAATTTTTTGGGCGATTGGCTCACGCCGAAGGGTAGCTTCATGGGGGTCAGCGCTGATCCCCGGCCGGCCCAGCTTATCAATAGCATTCATTACGTTTACCAGCTTGAACTGGCGTCAAAGATCGCCGGCGCTTTAGGAAAAGACAGCGATGCGTCGGGATATAGCGCGCGGGCTGCCACCGTTTCAAAAGCTATCCAACAGCGTTTTTATAACCCCGCCAGCCACGACTACCTGAATGGCGACTCGGCTTTGCAGGCATTCCCTCTGCTCACTGGCATTGTTCCGCCGGAGTTGCGCAGTGACGTGATGGGGAGCCTGGAGAAGACGATTCGGGTCAAGAATGAAGGCCATCTCGACACCGGCATGGATGGAACCTATTTCCTGATGAAGTACCTCACCGAAGCGGACCGCAGCGACCTGGTCTACCTGATGACCAACACCCGGGAGTATCCCAGCTGGGGCTATATGCTGGCCAATGGCGCCACGACAAGCTGGGAGGGCTGGACCGGCGGGTCTCACATCCACGACACACTGATCTCGATTGGCGCATGGTTTACTGAGGGCCTGGGGGGAATCAGAAGCGACGGCAAGTCTCCCGGCTTCGAGCACTTTGTTGTAAAACCCTCAGTGGTCGGCGACCTGACGTTCGTCAAATCGAGCTATCGCTCGATCCATGGAGACATCGTGAGCGATTGGCGCATCGAGAATGGAACGCTGAAATTGAGCGTCACCGTTCCGCCGGGAACGACAGCGACGGTGTTGGTGCCAGGCGACGGGCCTGTACGGACGCAAGCGCAGCCATCGTCTTCGGCGGGCAATCGCGCATTTGAGGTAACGGCCGGAACGCACCTGTTCGAAGCGGCGATGAAACGGAACTAGCGGACGCAGGTATTGACGGCTCGCGGCGAATTCGATTACTTCTGAGATCGAGGTCGCCGCTCGTCCCTGACTCCGCGAAAAGGTGTTGCTCCTCCCTCATGGCCTGCGTATACTTGGCGCGTCTGCCGCAGTTGATTAGGAGCGGTTGTTTTCAGCGG
This sequence comes from Occallatibacter sp., assembly GCA_050013735.1. Lineage (GTDB taxonomy): Bacteria > Acidobacteriota > Terriglobia > Terriglobales > Acidobacteriaceae > Telmatobacter. The sequence continues at coordinate 3,570 of JBEKEQ010000091.1, read as the reverse complement.
CTTCCACCTCTGCGGATGAACAAGGGGGATTGGATGGGAAGAATCAACATAGGCCGGTTGATCCTGGGCGGCATCGTCGCGGGGATCGTTTCAGACGCCCTGGGTTACCTGGTGGACGGAATATGGCTTGCGCCTCAATGGGCTGACGGGCTGCGGGCGCTGGGGCATGATGAGTTTGCGTCGGACCAGCTGATTTGGTTCAATGTGCTCGGGCTGGTCACCGGCATTGTGCTGGTCTGGGTCTATGTCGCCATCCGGCCTCGCTTTGGCGCCGGAGTGTTGACCGCGATCTACGCCGGCGTGGCCGTGTGGGTTCTGACTTCGCTGCTTCCCAACCTGGGCTTAATGTGGGTTGGCGAGCTGTTTTCGCGGCATCTAACGGCGTTCACAACCGCGGCCGCACTGGGGGAACTGGTGATTGCCGCGATTGCCGGGGCTGCTCTTTACAAGGAAGACGACAGCGAACTCGACGAATTTGAATCTGAATCTGATCTGCTTGAACCGTAGCCTCGCAGGCTAGCAGCAGATGGACCTGCGCACCCCGGACGGCTCAACCAAAGCTTGAATTCAGGCGACGGCGAGGGCGCAGGATTCCAGCGGCTCCAGGTCCTCGGCGTTCACTTCCACGGCGATACTCTGCATGATGTGCTCGAGCGTGAGCACCACGCGCAGGCTGTTCTTCATCCTCACCACAACGCCTTCCATCCCGGCCAGGGCGCCGGAGCGGATGCGCGCGCGCTGCCCGGCAGTAAGCAATGGGTACGGCTCGGCGGCCCGCAAATGAAGCCCGGTGCGCAGTGCGTCAATAGCTTCATCGGGCAGCGGAACAGGCTCACGCCCCGATCCGCCCACAACGGCGAGGGCGCCGGGCACATTCAATACGCGGGCGCGCTCATTGCGCTTGATGTGCACAAATAGATAGCCGGGAAACAGCGGAAGCTCAAGCGTAACCTTGGAACCGTCGCTCCATTTACGCGCCGACCGGTAAAGCGGCAGATAAAACTCGATTTCCCGCTGACTCAAATGTTGGGCTACGCGCTTTTCATGGCGCGAGGCGGTGTAAACGGCAAACCAATTCGACTCACACGGGGGAGCCGTCAATACTTCCATCATGGAACTACGCTTTGACCGAACGCGGCGATGGGAAATAGATCGCAAGGCCTGTTTATCCTCAATGTTGGTGGGGTTTGTTTAGTAGACTCTCCGGCTTCGACCAAAAAATGCCTTATCCGAAACGGTTGAAGCTAATTGAATGAAAGCATGCGCTTTCATCCATTCTGACCGCATTTTCGCTTCCGGGCCGTGGGGGCCAATAGCCTCAATATACCAAAAACTCCGGCGTAGTCAACCGAAAACCAAAGGTTAACAATAGTTTTATCATTACTTTAGAGTCAACAGGGCATTTGTTTAAAATATGCCGACGCTTGCAACCATTTCGACCAGACGATCATCTCAGGCACGGCTGATGAGGGCTTGGCTTGGGGCCTCTGCATAAATCTGCTGCATTAGCAGAGGGGGCAAGTGATGCTCTTTCTACTTGAACGGGCATCTCAAACTTTGATTTTCTTGGAGGGTTCATTCTGGTGGCGACGCCAGATTCAAGGATGGTAAGGCGATCGACAGAATAGCCGTGGACCGTGAGTGAAGAGTGAATCGAGGGCATTGGGGAAATAGCTAGCGGGATTCAAGGGCACGACAGAGCAGGAATAAACAAAAAATCCGCCCTGGCAGCTTGATGGCTGCCAGAGCGGAAAATGGCGGCTGCGCGGAATCAGCGGCCCGCGGCAACCGGGTTGATGTTAGTACTTAAGATTGAGATTCAGGGTCAGGTCGGATGGGACGGCGCGCGCGTCCAGCGTGGCAGGATGCCAGCGGAACCCGTGAACCGCGTCGATGACACGCTGATCGAGATCCGGGTTGGCCGAATCGACGATCTTGATGTCCTGTGGCTTGCCGTACTTGTCGACGCTGAGCGCAACGACGAAGTCAGCGTTCCTGGGAGTGCTTTGACCGATGACCGCGGCAGGGGGAAGTGCTACCTCGGCGGTCTTTAGCAGGACGGGATTGGTGACGCCGGTGCTGACGCGGCGAACCTGGGTTGGGACAGAGGAGTCGCTCTTAGACGAACTTGCGACTGCCGCTGCGGGGAAGAGCGAAGACACCAACATAAGAGTGGCTACGAGATTACGACGCATAAACTACCTCCTTTTGGTTGATAGTGACCATCACGATCATAGCCTTAATCATAAACGATTGTCAATAATTTATTTCTCCCCATTACATTTCAATGACTTAACGAACATATGCACAGGAAACGGGCGTCTCCCGAAAAAATCCTTCGCTGATGTCCAGGAGAAGAAAGACTATTTTGCGCGGAGACGCGCAGAGGCCCCAGCCGAAAAAAGTGTTGGGCTTGGCCTGTCTCAATGAGTAAGAGAGTTTTCTTTTTTAGGGCAATTCCTTGACGATGAGGTTTTTGAATTTAATCTGGTAGCCCTCGGCTTCAAGGCCAATGTAGCCTTTTTCAACGCCGTTTTGAATGGTGTTGACTACAGCGCCGTTGACGGCGAGCGTGCAGGTGTCGGCCACGCAGCGAATGTCGTAGGTGTTCCATTTGCCTGGAGGATGAAGCCGATTCTCAGTCATGCTCTTCAGTTCGTTGAAGCGCGATGGTTTTCCGTCGATGAGCGTCACGCCAAAGATATAGCCGCCATTGGTCGCGGTCTGCGCCTGGTGCCAGATGGAACCGTCTTCGTTGTTGCGAAAGAACACGCCGCTGTTATAGCCCGGTGAGCCGGGCAGTTTGGCAAAGCGCCATTTGACGTGAAAACTGAAGTTGAGGAATTCGCGATTGAAGCGCAACCATTCGTGGCCGCCATTGCCATCGCACAGGATTTCGCGACGCATCGGATCGATGTGCCATTGCGCGATGTTGCTGACCGGATGGCCGGGCGGAATGGCGATGCGCGTCCATTGATCCTGGTAATTGGCAGGAAAAAGGTCAACCTTCTGCGCAGATGCCTGCAAGGCAACGATCATGAAGACGAGACAAACCAGAGGCCGCCGCGCGGGCAGAAATGCAACTCGGACTTTTCTCTTAACAGGGTTCCGGTAAATCATTCACTTCCTCATCAAACAACAACTGCTCAGCCTGTAGTTGCGGTTCATTGCCATGACACAGCCGCCGTCTGCGCGCGAATGACTCTCATTGAAACAGCCGCGGAGCAAAGTCCCTGAGGTCGTAGCGCCAGTTTTGCCACTCGTGAGCAAACGGGTCCTCGAAAAACACGTTGTGGATTCCGGCCTGATCGAGGGCCTGGTGTGCCTTTACAGCCGGGTCGTGCATGAAGGGCTCCGCTAGTCCGGCGCCAAACCACAGCAGGCGTAGTTTCTTGTTGATTGCCGCCGGATCGGCAAACACGCCGCCATAGGAAGTCTTTTCGTCGAAGTTGTGGATGGCTCCGCTGAAGGAACCGATGTAGGCGAACGCATCAAGATGGGTGAGGCCAATTTGCAGGGCCTGGCCGCCGCCCATGGAAAGCCCGGCGATGGCGCGGTGTTCGCGGTTTG
>JBEKEQ010000090.1:0-17391 GCA_050013735.1 Occallatibacter sp. | reverse complement strand
CCGTGCTGTAGACTGAAATTCCGTCGGAGATGAGCACTGCGCCCGTAGTCCCCGTCGTGGGAATCTGCGTGCCGTTTACCGTGAACACGTAGCCCGATCCGCTGCCGCCGTTGGCGGTGATGGACGAGTTATAGACATCGTTGGTGGTGGCCGACTGCAGAGCCTCTGATCCTGGCAGCGTCAGCGGTGTGGGTGGGCTGACCACGATGGTGTAAGTGTCCGGACCGGCATTGTCGCCTGCGCCGTCCTTCACCGTAACGTCGGTCAACGTAACTGTCTGCGTCAGGGTGGGTGTTCCGCTGATCACCAGTAAGTTATTCCCTGCGTTCGATACCGAGATGCCGTCCGCAATGAGCACTTGGGAATTGTTGGTGGGAATCTGCGTCCCGTTCACCGTGAACACATAGCCTGAGCCGCTGCCGCCGCTGGCCGTGACCGATGCGCCGTAGAGCGTGTTGGTGGTGGCCGCCGCCAGGGTGCCGGAGGCCGGCAGCGTGAGCGGGTTGTAGACATTGATCGTCAACTGCTGCGTCGCTGTATCGCCGCTCGAATCTTTCACCTGCGCCGTAAACGTGGCGCTTCCAACTACCAGTCCCGAGCCCGTCCCGGAAAGGACGCCGCCGCTCGACAAGCTCAGGCCGAGAGCCGTGAGGCCAGTGGGGTTGATGGTTACCGACCAGGTGTTGCCGCCTGTGCCCCCTGAGGCCATCAGTGTTTGCGTATAGGTGGTTCCTGTAAACGCATTCGGCAAGGTTGTTGTCGTGATGTAGAGCGAAGCGTTGATCGTCACTGTGAAGGTTGCCGTTGCAGTATGGCTGGCGGTGTCGGCCACTTGGACTCCGAAGGTCGCGGTTCCCGCAACCAGTGTCGAAGTCGTGCCGGAAAGCACGCCCGCGCTGCTCAGGCTCAAGCCCACAGACTGCAGGCTGTTTGCTCCCGTCGCACCCGAAGTCACCGACCAGGTGTAAGTTCCCGCGCCTGTGCCGCCCGTGGCGTTCAGCGTGTCAGAATAGTTCGTCGTCGCAACGCCGGAAGGCAGCGGGCTCGTGGTGCTGATCCCCAGCTTAGCTTCAATCGTTAACGTGTAAGTTCCAGATTGGGTGTTGCCCAGCGAATCCGTCACCTTCACCGTGAAGGTGGCGTTCCCGGCCACCACCGACGAAGGCGTCCCCGAAAGTACGCCGGTGGAAGTGTTGAACGTCAGCCCGAGTGCGCCAAGCTGGCTGCCGCCCGCGGTCACCGTCCACGAATAGCCCGTTCCGCTCCCGCCCGACGGCGTGAAAGTAGCGGAGTAGGCCGTGCCCGCATAGCCGTTCGTCAATGCTCCGCCCGAGGGGGTAATGCTGATGCCCGCATCCACGGTCACGGAGTAGCTCGCGCTTGCGGTGTTGTTGGCCGAGTCGGTTACCTTCACCGTGAAGTTGGCCGCAGCCGCAACCGCGGTGGGTGTGCCGGTCAGCGCGCCGGTGGTCGGCGAGATGCTCAGCCACGCAGGCAGCCCGTTCGCCGTCCATGAATAACCTGTTCCGCTGCCCCCGGTCGCCGATAGCCCGGCTGAGTAGCCCAGCCCTACGTACGCTGTAGCCAGGCTTCCACTGGAAGGACTAATGCTGATGCCCGCATCCACAGTCACGGAGTAAGCCACAGTTGCCGAGTTGCCAACGGAATCTGTCACCTTCAACGTGAAACTAACCGCGGATGCCGCAACGGTAGGCGTGCCGGTTAGCTTATTCGTTGCGCCCGTTGTCGTGTTCAGGCTCAGCCATGAGGGCAGCGCACCGCTTGAAACCGACCAGGTATAGCCAGTTCCGCTGCCGCCAGAGGCCGTCAGCGTGCCACTCGAGTAGAGCGCATTGACGTACGCCAGCGGCAAAGCTCCGCTGGCGGGCGTGATGCTGATGCCCGCGCTCACCGTGATGGAGTAGCTGGCGCTGGCGGTGTTGTGGGCCGAATCGGTCACGTTCACCGTGAAGCTGGCTGCGGATGCGGTCGCCGTCGGAGTGCCCGTAAGAGCGCCCGAAGTCGGCGAGATGCTCAGCCATGCAGGCAGTCCTGTGGCCGACCAGGAATAGCCGCCGCTGCCGCCAGAAGCGGACAGAGTGGCCGTGTAGGCCGTGTTGACGAAGGCCCCAGCCAGAGCTCCGCCCGCTGGGCTGATGCTGATGCCCGCATCTACGGTCACGGAGTAAGAACCGCTGGCGGTGTTGTTGGCTGAGTCGGTAACCTTCACCGTAAAGCTGGCTGCGGTTGCTGCTGCTGCAGGCGTTCCCGTGAGGGCGCCGGTGGTCGGCGAGATGCTTAACCATGCCGGCAGTCCCGTGGCCGACCAGCTATAGCCCGTCCCGCTCCCGCCGGAGGCCGTCAGCGTCGTCGAATACAGCGAACCAACGTATGCCGCCGCCAGTGCTCCGCCCGACGGGGAAATACTCACCCCCGCATCCACGGTCACTGAGAAGGTTGCACTGCCAGTGTTGCTTGCCGAATCGGTCACCCTCACCGTAAAGCTGGCAGCAGGTGCGGCTGCGGTCGGTGTTCCCGACAAAACACCGGCCTGCGAGAGGCTTAGCCATCCTGGAAGCGAAGAGCCGCTGGCTACCGCAAATTTATAGCCGCCCCCGCTGCCGCCAGAGGCCGTCAGTGTAGTCGAGTAGTTCGCACCTACGTATGCCGTGGGCAAAGCCCCACCCGAGGGCGTGATGCCGATGCCCGTATTCACGGTTATGGAATAGGACCCGCTGGCAGTGTTGTGTGCCGAATCGGTCACGTTCACTGTGAAGCTGGCTGCGGACGCGGCAGCTGTAGGCGTTCCCGTAAGCGCGCCCGTCGTTGAATTGATGCTCAGCCAAGCCGGCAGCCCCGTTGCTGACCAGCTATACCCCGTTCCGCTTCCTCCACTCGCCACCAGAATGGTCGAATACGGTGCATTTGCGAAGGCCGCAGGCAGAGCTCCGCCCGAAGGCGCAATGCTGATGCCCGCAAGAACGGTCACCGAGTAGCCGCCGCTGGCTGTGTTGTGCGCCGAATCGGTCACCTTCACCGTAAAGCTGGCTGCGGTTGCTGCTGCTGTAGGCGTTCCCGTGAGGGCGCCGGTGGATGATGAAATGCTCAGCCATGCCGGCAGGCCGGTTGCTGACCACGTATACCCCGTCCCGCTTCCGCCGCTGGCCGTCAGCGTTGCCGAGTAGGCCGACCCAACGTACGCCACGGCCAAAGCTCCGCCTGAAGGAGCAATGCTGATACCCGCATCCACGGTGATAGACAAAGTTGCGCTGCCCGTGTTGTTGTCTGAATCGGTTACCTTCACCGTGAAGCTGACAGAATTTGCCGCCGCGGTCGGCGTGCCTGACAAAACACCGGCCTGCGAGAGAGTCAACCATGAGGGAAGCGATGAGCCGCTGGCCAGTGCAAATTTGTAGCCAGTTCCGCTGCCGCCCGCCGCAGCTAGCGTCTCAGAATAGTTCGCGCCAACGTACGCCGTTGGCAAAGCTCCGCCCGAGGGCGTAATTCCCACGCCCGTATTCACGGTCACGGAATAGGACCCGCTGGCGGTGTTGTGTGCCGAATCGGTCACGTTCACCGTGAAGCTGGCGGCGGATGCGGCCGCTGTCGGCGTTCCCGTAAGCGCGCCCGTCGTTGAATTGATGCTCAGCCAAGCCGGCAGCCCCGTTGCTGACCAGCTATACCCCGTTCCGCTGCCGCCAGTAGCCACCAGCGTGGTCGAATACGGTGCATTTGCGAAGGCCGCAGGCAGAGCTCCGCCCGAAGGCGCAATGCTGATGCCTGCAAGAACGGTCACCGCGTAGCTTGCACTCCCGGTGTTGCCCAGCGAATCGGTTACCATCACCGTGAAGTTGGCCGCAGCCGCAGCCGCAGTGGGCGTGCCCGTAAGGGCCCCGGTGGATGATGAAATGCTCAGCCATGCCGGCAGGCCGGTTGCTGACCACGTATACCCCGTCCCGCTGCCGCCGGAAGCGGTCAGGGTCGTCGAGTACGCGGCGTTGGCGTAGGCCACAGGCAGAGCTCCCCCCGAAGGCGAAATGCTCACGCCCGGATCGACGGTCACCGAATAGCGGCCGCTGGCAGTGTTGTTAGCCGAGTCGGTCACGTTCACCGTAAAGCTGGCCGCGCTCGCAGCCGCAGTGGGCCTGCCGGAAAGAACCCCCGTCGCCGGCGCGATGCTCAGCCATGAGGGCAGCCCCGTAGCTGACCATATATACCCCGTCCCGCTGCCGCCTGCCGCCACCAGCGTGGTCGAGTAGGCCGCGTTGGCATAGGCCACGGGCAAAGCCCCGCCCACGGGGGCGATGGTCACCAGCGGATAGCCCACCGTAATCGTGTATTGCGGAGAAGTCGCCGAATCGCCAAACGTGTCGGTAGCTGTGACCGTGAAGGTAAATTTGCCCACCGCCGCGGCCGTTGCGGGTGTTCCGGTAACAGCGCCTGTGGCCGTGTTCAGGGTCAGCCATGCAGGCAATCCCGTGGCGCTATAGGTCAGCGTGCCGGCTCCGCCGGTGGCTGCTGCGCTGCCTGTGTACGCGGTCCCAAAGGTTCCTGTCGCCGGCATGTTTCCCGTGAAAGTAATCGGCGGCGCGGCGGCAATCACCAGCGTCAGTTGCAGGGTCGCGGAAAGGGAAGTCGGCGTGCCCGAATCGGTCACCTGGAAAGTAATGGTGAACGTCCCCGAGCACGATGCCGTAGGCGTGCCCGTGATCAGTCCTCCTGAAGTCATGGAGAGGCACGAAGGCAGTGCGCCGCTGGTGATGGTCCAGGTATAAGGAGAAATCCCGCCCGACGCGGAAAGCTGCACGGAGTAGGCCGTGCCCACCTGGCCGGCCAGGCTCCCACTCACTCCGCCGGTCGAGGTAATCGAGAGCGTCGCGGGGATGGTCAGCGAAATGGTGCCGCTCTCAGAAGTGTTGGCCACAGAGGTAGCCGTAATGGTGATCGTCTGCGCCGAGCTTCCGGCTGCCGGCGCCGTGTAAGTTGCCGACGTGCTCGTTTCGCCGGAAAGTGTTCCCCCGCCCGTTACGCTCCATGTCACGCCAGCGGCATTCTGGTCGTTGGTTACGGTCGCCGTCAGCTTCACCGTATCTGTCCCATCCACGGTTGTCACCGAGGCGTTCACTGTAACGCTGATGGGTGCGGAGCTGCCGCCGCAACCAGACAGGCACAAAGCCGCAAACAGCGAAATACTGGCGAGAACAAGCGTTTTCCTAACCACGACAACCTCCAAGGAGTGCGAACGACTGTTGCGCAGCGTGCTAAAGTGCCGCGCCGTTTTGTAAATGTTTCATCGGGCAGCTATCGCCGCTGCCTGGCCGGCATGAAGCGCAAATTGACCGGCAAATCCCAGCGTCCGGTCACGCTTTTTCTCTGACCGGCGAGAACCAGCATGAAAATGTACGGTGGAACCCTAGAAATGTGCGGTAGATTCCTGCTACACAGGGTAGGGGGCGGAGCGCGAGTCGTCAATGGAATTCGAAATATATCGAGGAATCTTCACTTTTCAACATCTCTTCGTGTTCCAAATCTTCCCGGCTGTCCTGAAATGGCTCCCCGAACCTGCATTCTTGCTAGCCAATCCCGTCAGTTTCAATTCCGGCCGGCTCCTTTTCCACATTCCGGCCCCCACGACGCACCGCCGCGCCTTCCCGCCCAATGCGCTAGGCTTGAACCGGTATGAGTGTTTGCGCAATCTGCGGCGGCGTTGGCCTGGTGCGGGTAGTCAACCAGGAGGGTCAATGGGTTTCCCGCGCCTGCGAGTGCCAGGAGATGGTGCGTGAAGAGCGCCGCGTGGCCGCCGCGCACATCCCTGAGCGGTATCGCCACTACACCCTCGACGGCTACGAGACCGCCTTTCGCGGAGCTGACCCCTCCCTGGGCCGCGCTCACCTCACCGCTCGTAAATTCGTGGATGCCTATCCCGTCGATACCGCCGGCAAGGGCCTGCTTTTCACCGGCTCCATCGGCGTGGGCAAAACCCATCTGGCCGTCGGCGTCCTCCGCCGTCTCGTGCAGGAGCGCGGCGTCCGCGGCATCTTTTGCGATTACCGCGAGCTGCTCAAGAGCATCCAGAACAGCTACAACCCCCAGGTTCAAACCACCGAACTCGAGCTGCTCAAGCCCATCTTTGCCGCCGATGTCCTGGTGCTCGATGATCTAGGCGCGCAAAAGCCCAACGAATGGGTTTGGGATACGGTTGCCCTCATCCTGAACACCCGCTACAACGACAAGCAGACCACCATCGTGACCACCAACTATCCTGATCTGCCGGCAGGCCGCGGACTCCTGACCGATGCCCAGAAAGCGGCGCGCGAAGACTCGCTCGGCGACCGCATCGGCGACCGCATGAGGTCGCGCCTCTCCGAAATGTGTGTACGTGTAGAAATGACCGGCGAAGACTTTCGCCAAACCGTCAAGCGCGCCCGCTTTGGTTGAATGAGTTGGGCATCACCCCTGTAAATTCAAGCGTTGCCGGCTTCGCTTTACGCTCGGAGTTTTTCCGCACTGAGAACTGTGAACTGGCATAGAGGCCAACTACAACCGCAGCGTCAAAACAACCCAAGGCTCAATAGAAGCAACGCAATGGCGGCTATGGTCATTCCTTGGTAAAAAAGGTCCTCGCGCCGCCGGGTTTCCGTTGTTGCACCATTCAACGCGGGCAGAGAATTGGATGCTGTATCGGGGGAGGGCTGCATCGGGCGTTCTGCCTTTCTATTGCCTTGCGGCAAGGGTAAGGGTGAAGGATGAGTGCGTATATTAAACCTGTGCCGGTCTCCAGGCGTGTCACTTCCCAGTCCTGATTTTCCGGCCGCTTAACTTCTTAGACGCAACCCAAAGTCCTGAGATGTCTGAAACCACTTCGTGACTCGCACACAATTCTGGGCACGCTATGCACATCGGCAGAGGACGGTCACGCTTGCTTCAATAAACTAAAACGAGGGATCGAGCGGTATTCCTTCGGTAACCGATGTAAAATCTCGCACGAGAGCATTGCTCGCTCTGGAGATTTGATGCCAGACCCCAATTCCGATCTCAATCTCTCCGCCCCCGCCGATCAGAGGGAACGCAACTGGGTGCCCCTTGCCGTCTCTTCCGGCGTCGTCCTGTTAGTGGTCGCCATTCTGGTGCTGGTCTTCGACCACCCCAGGCCCGCCGCGAATGTTACGCCCATCTCGTCGACCCCTGACGCCTACGCCTCCAGCCTGCCCATCACCGGCTTGGCCATGAGCGAGTCGTCCAACCTGGCCGGAGGCAAGGTCACCTATCTTGACGGCCATATTGCCAACACCGGCCCCCGCACCGTCACCGGCATTACCGTCCAGGTGCTCTTCCGCACCTTTGCCCACGAAGTGGCGCAGAACGAGACCCTGCCGCTCAAGTTCATCCGCACCCGCGACCCCTACGTCGACATCGAGCCAGTCTCGGCCGCTCCCCTCAAGCCCGGCGCCGTACAGGACTTCCGCCTCATCTTCGACGCGGTTTCACCCGACTGGGACGGCGCATACCCCGAAATCCGCATCGTCCAGGTCGAATCCAACTAGCCCTCCGGAGCGGTGCAAATCCTCTTCTGCGCGCTTCTCGCTCATGGCTCAGATGTTGCATCAAGCGCATCATCTGTGGCACAATCCTCGCATGGGCAGAAAGACCCGCCTGCGCAAGATCACAGATGACGAATGTGCTTTCCGGTGTGCGGGCGGTGTCGGCATTCTTCGCGAAGAGTTTTGGGTCAATGCAAAAGAAGAGGTCATCCGCTACAATCTCGCCTTCCTGCTTCCACACTTGTCCCGAGCCGACAACGGCCGCATCCTGGGCTACGACAACGCTCACGGCATTCATGAAAGGCATTTCATGGGCCACGCCCAACCCGTCGAGTTTCATGGGTACCTGAACGTTTTCAGGCGTTTCCAACGCAAGGTTGCCGCTCTTCGCAGAGGTTTCAAGGAGAAGCAATGAAAACCAAAATCTACACTGATGGAGTGGAAGGCCATGTGCGCCGCTCCCTTGAACGCGCCCAAAAAATGGGCAGGCGTGAGCGCCTTCCGGCCCAGAAGGTCCTTACATTCGAAGACCCGCTCCTCATGCTCCAATGCCTCACGGCTCAGCGCATCCGCCTCTGCCAGGTGGCTAGGAAGAGGCGCCTGTCCGTCTCCGCGCTTGCCCTGGAACTTGGCCGCAACCGCGGCTCCGTAACCAGGGACGTGAACAAACTCAGGGCCCTCGGCTTGATCCGTATTCGTGAGCAAGTCAATCCCGGCCACGGCGTGGTTCAGATCGTCGAGCCTGTCGCGCAGAAGTTCGATCTTCGATCCTCTGTCTAGTCGTTGCAGAGTCTGTGGGCAAACGTTAGCGCGGGCCGGTTAGAATTGCCAACATATGGATCAGTCCAAATCAGCCCCCGCCGTCGAAGCCATTCCCAGCCCCATCCTCGACGGCAGCCGCTTCATCCGCGCCTGCTTGCGCCGCCCCGTCGATCGCACGCCGGTCTGGTTCCTCCGCCAGGCCGGCCGCTACATGCAGGAGTATCGCGACGTCCGCAAGCACCACACCCTGGTTGAAATCTGCAAGCAGCCCGCCCTCGCCGCTGAAGTCACCATCACCGCCGCAGAGAAGCTGGGCGTGGATGCGGCCATCATCTTCGCGGACCTGCTCTTGCCCCTCGAGCCCATGGGCCTGCCGTTCGAATTCCAGGCCGGCGAGGGCCCGGTGGTCCATCATCCTGTCCGCACCATTGAAGACGTTCGCGCCCTCCGCACTGACCGCGCCGCGGACTTGGCCTATGTGGCCCGCGCCATCCAATTGGTTGCCGCCCATTTTCGCGATCGCCTGGGCATCATCGGTTTCTGCGGCGCGCCCTACACCCTGGCCAGTTACATGATCGAGGGCGGCGGCTCGAGAAACTACATCCATACCAAGCAGATGATGTACTGCGAACCCCTCTCGTGGAATCTGCTCCTCGACAAGATCGTCAAGGTCCTCGAAGAGTACTGCCGCCTTCAGGTCCAGGCTGGCGCCGATGTCATACAAATCTTCGACAGCTGGGTCGGCTCCCTCGGATTGGCTGACTACCGCGAATACGCCTTTGAAGCCTCCAAGCGCCTGGTTCGGTCCGTCCAGGCCATGGGCGTGCCCGTGATCTACTTCGGCGTCGAAACCGCTGGCCTGCTCGGCGAAATGGCCTCGACCGGCGCCGACGTCATCGGCCTCGATTGGCGTCAGCCCCTCGATGAAGGCTGGCGCGCCGTGGGCCACAACCACGCCGTGCAAGGCAATCTCGACCCCATCACCCTCTTTGCGCCGCTTGAAGTTCTGGAACTGCGCGTGAAAGAAATTCTCCGCGCCGCCGCCGGCCGCCCCGGCCACATTTTCAACCTCGGCCACGGAATCGTCCCCAGCACGCCCGTTGAAAACGTCCAGGCCGTTGTCCGCATGGTCAAAGAGTTCCACCTTAACCTGGATAGCCTGAGTGCGAAGGCCTAACCAAGCCCGTGCCCCACCCATGCGCCGCTTTTTGTCGCATGGGTGGGAAACCACGAACCTCAAACGGTCTGCGCCAGTTGAGGGTGCCCCCGGTCCCTTGCATTTGGGGACCGGGGAGGGGGAATCGAACTGCCCGCGCCCCATCCAATTCGCAGAACCATCGCGAAATGGGCGGGAAACCACTCACTCCAACCGGTCCGTTCAATAGGGAGTCGTAAATGCCTAACCAAGCCGTCCTCCTCCTCGCCCACGGAACCCCCGAAACCGTCGACCAGATTCCCGAGTACCTGCGCAACGTGGTCAGCGGCCGTCCGCTGCCTCAGACGGTCACCGACGAGATCCAGCACCGCTACTCCCTCATTGGCCGCAGTCCGCTCACTGAAATCACGCTCCAACAAGCCCGCCTGGTTGAAGCCGAACTTGCCGCTGAAGGTCCGTCTGTCCCCGTCTATGTTGGCATGCGCAACTGGCGCCCCTACATTCCCGACGTAGTCCGCCAGATGCGCGCCAACGGCGTTGAAGAAGCCGCCGTCCTCTGCCTCGCGCCGCAAAACTCGCGCACCAGCGTGGGTCTTTACCGCCGCGCGGTTGAGGCCGAAGCAGCCGGTCTCCGCATCGACTTCACTGAAGCCTGGGCCCAGCATCCGCTCCTCGCGGAAGCCTTTGCCGAGCGCCTCCGGCCGGCATTGAAAAAACTGATCGAAGAAACCGGCGCTCCCGTCCCGGTGCTCTTCACCGCGCACAGCGTTCCCACCCGCACCGTTCAGCCGCCGGCTCCAGACGGGAGCCAGCCAGCCCAACCCCGTCTCTGGCCGGGCCAGGGCTCTGACCCCTACGCCGAGGAGGCCCGCCACACCGCAGAGTTGGTGGCCGCCCGCGTGCCGGAAATCCCCCGCTGGTGGTTCGCCTTCCAAAGCCAAGGCGCGAGCGGCGGCCCATGGATTGGCCCCAGCGTCGAGGAGACGCTCGAAACTATCGCCGCCACCGGCGTAAAAGCCCTCATCCTCCAGCCCATCGGTTTTCTCTGCGACCACATCGAAATCCTCTATGACGTTGACATCCTCTTCCGCGGGGTTGCCGTCAAACTTGATATTCGGCTGGAGCGGCCGGAGTCGCTGAATGCCTCTCCCACTCTCGCCAGGGCCATCGCCGACTTGGCCCGGCGAGGGCTGGCCAGGTTAGATGGTTTGGTCGCCTGATCCGTTGACTTGAAAAGACAAAATGAGCAAAGTTGCTCAGCCCGACGGGTGGATATGGTGTGAAATTTGGCTAGAGCTTTTCTACGTCAGGCCTCTGCGATCCGGTACATTAACCGTCAAAGAACCTGGTTACTATTTTTGATTGCATGGATTACGCCGGTTTGCTAGGATGGGCCAAATCTTCCGATAGAATTCGTATGTGCAATTTGAACACCGGGCCCAGTCACTGACGGATCACGACGAGAGGTAGAGATTGCGGTCCAAATCTCCAAAAAAGCCGCACGGCTTGAACTGCGTAATGATCTGCACGCGATGTTCGTGTCCCTTGCGCCGGTTGCCGCGCAAGGGAACCTTCCAGAAGACTGTCCTCTCCTTGCTCGGTTTCTATCCGTGGGAATGTCCCTACTGCAGGGAACCCATGCTGCTTAGAAGGCAGCATCAAGGCAAAGAGCACGGCGGCTCCGAACCGGCCTCGGTCCACAAGGCTCCGCGTTCTGCGGCTCCATCAACGTCCCACGCGTCCGGCGCAACCCTCTCGAAGAGCCAATCAAGCCACACGAACTGAAAATCCGTTCTAGGCCCGGAAAAAGTTCCGTGCCAAAAACAGCACGTTTGCCGGCCGCTCTGCCAGCCTGCGCATGAAGTAGGGGTACCACTCCCGGCCAAAGGGAATATAAACCCGCACATTGTAGCCATCGCGAACCAGGCTCCGCTGCAGGTCGCGCCGCACCCCATAGAGCATCTGAAACTCAAACCGGCTCGGGTCAATCCCGCGCTCCCTCGCAAAAGCTCTGGCAGCGGCAACCATGGCTTCATCGTGCGTAGCCAGGCCGTGATAAATGGGGCTGTCCAGCAGTTTCCGGCTCAGGCTCACAAAGTTTGCGTCCACATCCGCCTTGCGCGGAAACGCCACCTCCGCGCCCTCCTTGTATGCTCCCTTGCACAGCCGCACCCGTATGCCTTCAGCCACCAGTTGCTCAATGTCTGCCTCTGAACGGTAAAGGTAGGCCTGGATTACGATTCCAATGGCTCCGCGCAGTTGCGGCAGCGCGTGAACCCGCCTCATAATGTCCAGCGTCACCTGCGTCAGCTTCGAGTCTTCCATGTCGATGCGGACAAAATTACCCGTCGAGCTGGCATGCTTCACCAGTCCTTCCACAATCTCCTCGGCCAGCTCTGGCGACAGATCCAGCCCCATCTGCGTCAACTTCACGCTGATGTTGGCGTTCAGCCGCCGCGCGGCAATCATGTCCAATAGCTGGTGGTAAATTTCGGCCGCCTGGTGCGCCTCCGTCTCTGAAGTCACACTCTCGCCCAGCGAGTCCAGGGTCACTGCCATCCCCTGCTGGTTCACCGATGCGGCCACGCGCAGCGCGTCCTCAATCTCCATGCCCGCAACAAAGCGCGAGCTCAGCCGCCGCCCTGCGCGCGACCGCTCGCAAAAGCGCCGCAGAGTTCGATTTTTAGAAAGTGATATAAATGCGGAACGCAAAAGAGGC
Source organism: Occallatibacter sp. (assembly GCA_050013735.1). Classification (GTDB taxonomy): domain Bacteria; phylum Acidobacteriota; class Terriglobia; order Terriglobales; family Acidobacteriaceae; genus Telmatobacter. The sequence goes on along the minus strand of JBEKEQ010000090.1, from coordinate 5,213 downwards.
ATCGCACCACCCCTCCAGCCCGAGCCCCAAACGAAGCGCAAGCCTTGCACTCCAGTTTCGCACAACGCGGTCGAATCCAGATGCTCCGAGCAAAGCATCGTGGCTATCTATCGGCATTTAGCTCTGCTGAAGCCGCGCAGGATGATTGGGATCGGTGAATTCGAGCAACTCGATAGGCGCTCCGTTTTCCACGATGAACGCCACCCGCACGCCCTCCGATGGGCTGTTCGGAGCAATCAGGATTTCGCGGCCCACAAGCTCCGCAGCCAGATCATCCACTTCAAACGCCACGTGCGGAACCTGCCTCACCAGGTCGGGCACCTCCGCCTCCGCTTCAAAGCGCATCCACTCCACGCCAAATTCGCTTTTATCGTGGCTCACCACAAACACCTTCGGGCGTTTCAAGTGCGTTTCGCCTGGCCTCGCCTCAGTCGTGGGAATTCCGATGTGATGATACCGGCGCATTTTTTTAGACTCTCCGTGGAATTTGCGCAGATTCTACACTGTCCTCACCGCGCCTGTAACCGTGCCCTCGTGTCCGGGCCTTCATGGCACGATGCCAAATTGTACTTCATCCGTTCTCGGCCACGGCGGCGTCGCACAACGCCGTCAGTTAGCGACCTGCATATCGATACGCCCGATGTTCAGGTTGTACGGCTCCGTGCCGCCCGCTGCCGTGTAATAAACCGAAGTGGAGCCGGCGCCTTTTGAAATCAGCATGTCAATATTTACGCCCGGAATCGTACCCACAGCGGCCCACGGCCCCCAAGGCTCAGGCGCCGCATACAGCGTCCCTTTCAAATTGCCGGCGGGCGAATTCACCCCCGCAAGAAATAAATATTCCTGCGTGCCTGCGTGATACATTGCCGATCCGGTGGCCAGCGTCGTCAACCCTGCCAGCGGAATTGCGCTTTGGGCCGCAGCGCCCCATGTCGGATTTCCGTTGCCATCAACTGCCGTCAAATATTGGTAACTGCTGTAACTCGCAATCGACTGCACCGGAACCCGCGCCAGGTAAACCGATTGCAGGTCGGTATAAGTCGTCTCTAACTCCAGCGGAGTACCCATCACGTATGCATAACCGTCAGTGTTGAGTTGGTAACTCTGTCCCATGTTGATGAACATGAGCACGCGAAATTCGCTGCTCCCCGTCCACGGAGTGCCGGGCACTATCGTCCACGTCTTGCCCTTGTCGGTGGACGTGGCGATGTACCCCTGCGTTGGAGTCACCGATGGACTGTGTCCCGCGTAGTAAAGAATGCCGTTCACATACAGCAGGCTCGAAACTTTGTCATCGTTGCGCCACCCGCCCGTCGGAATCGGCTCGCCGGGCAAATCGACTTGCGATAGACAACCCGCCGACGGACACGCGTTGAAGTTCGGCACTGAGCCGCTCATCGCCACCAGGCCCGAGTCGGTGAAGTGCGCAATGGGGTAGCAGGCCGATGCGATGGAGCAATCGAACGCGCCGCAAAACAGGCCCCACAACGGGTCGGAACTGCCCGCCGGCGCCGGGGGAATGTGGTAGCAGCCGGGGCTGGACTGTGTGGCTCCAGCCCAAGGACTCACAAAGGCGCCAGGATTCACGCCATCGCGTGTGGGCGCCGCAGGCAGCCCCGTGCCGTCGCCGAAGCTAAAATAAATTTCATCGTCGTCTGCCCAGGTATTGGCCCAAAGATCGCCGAAAAAAGGGTAGCTTGCAACGTCCTGCGTCACCTGGATGGACACGATGTGAGGGCTGCCCGGCGGCGGGGTGGTGGTTCCCCCGGAGCTTACTCCGCCGCAGTTCATCTCCGGGATCAGAAGCAAAGTAAACAGCAGAACGAAAATCGTCACGAACCCGCTACCACACCGCATTTCTCTCGCCCCAAAAGCTGTTCTGGATTCTTCTCGAACCCTGCTTAATGAACCTCGTACACAGCGCTTCCGTGCGCCGGCAGTGTCACGCTGATATCTTTCGCTGCCTTGCCGGTGCTCTCAGTCCACACATCCTCGGCCTGATGCTTCGCGCCCTCCAGCCCCAGGTCGCTCCAGGCAGCGCGCAGCGTCACCGGCGCATCGCCCAAATTGAAAAACGCAAAGTACTCCCGGTAAACCCGCGCTCCGGGCTCGTTGATCGTTCCCCGCCACACGCGCGCGTGATCGAAGCCGCTAAGTTTTGTCGTGTCCACCGGATGGCTGTAGGTAATGTTCTGGTTCATAAACAGCATCGCCTGGTTGCTGATCAACGACTTCGTAAAATCATCCAGCCTGGTCAAATTCGCTCCCAGTATCAACGGCGATCGCGCAATGGCCCACAGCGTAAACTCCGTCCGCTGCTCGTCTTTTGTTTCTCGCGACTGCCTCGCCTCGCCCATTCCCGGATGCGGTCCCAGCCATCCCCACGGCAGCATGTCCGCGTCCGGCCAGTTGTCGGCCTTGGCATATACCCACCACTTTCCCAGCCGGTCAAACTCGTCCTTTATTCCAAATGGATATTCCCCGGCTCCTGCCTTGTGTTCAAATGTCCAGCCGTCCCAGTGGTCGTCCGTGATGCGCCACATCTGCGCGTACTCCCCCACGTACGCCGCGTTTTCCAGCGCCGTCGGCCCCGGCGAAAGGCTCAGCACAATAGTGCGCCCGGTCTTCCTGATCGCCTCCGACACCTGCCGAATCTCCGTCGGCCTGAAGGGATTGGCGCTGATGCAGTCCACCTTGATGTAATCGAGGCCCCACGACGCAAACTTCCTCAGCATGGAGTCGTAATAAGCCTGTCCGGCGGCATTGTCTTTCACGCCATAATTGCCGTCGTCCCACGGGCAGGTTTCCGTGGTGTCGGCCGCGTCGGCGGCATGAAACTTCGAGCCCGCAATCGGCAAGTTAGCTTTCACCACTTGCCGCGGAATGCCGCGTACAATGTGGATGCCGAACTTGAGCCCCTGCGCATGAACCCAGTCGGCCAGCGGCTTGAACCCCGCTCCGTCTGCCGACGAGGGAAACCGGCTCGCAACCGGAATCAAGATCCCGTTCGCGTCCCACAGGTACTTGCGCTGCTCCAGGTGCTCGCCAAAGGGATTCTCCATGTACCATCCCTCGTCGATCACCGCATACTGCCAGCCGAATTGCTCCACGCTGGCCAGCACCTTGGCGTTGGCTTTGAAGTCGGCCTCATCGATGGTGAGCCCATACGCATCCCAGCTATTCCAGCCCATGGGAGGCGTGGGCGCGGGGTCCTGTGCGCGCAACAAAGGCGCGGCAAATGTGGCGGCAAAGAAGACAGCGGCGAGCAAAACATTGCGGACAGTCATGCGAAAACGTATACCACATCCGCCCCGCTCTCCGCAGTGCGTAGGGGGCTTCTGGCGGAGGGAACAGGGGCGGGGCACCCACAACGTGGGTCGGGCCTGGGATTGTCCACGTCGGAGGGAACAGAGGCCTTCAGGCCTCTGAGTGCGGGCTCATAACAAATCCGGCTTCAGCCGCGGGCCTATCGCCTATACTTCCAGCGTGCGACTCGCACCGCAAGAAACTCGAACGTATTTCGTCACCGCCGTCACGGCCCATCGCCGCAGCCTCTTTCAAGTCACGGCCACCGCGGAGCTGCTTCGCCAAACCATCCTCGACTACCGCAGCCACGGGAGATTCCTCTTGCACGCGTTCGTCCTCATGCCCGATCATTTCCACGCCCTCATCACGCCCGCGCCCGACGTGTCCCTCGAAAAGGCGATGCAGTTCATCAAAGGCGGCTTCTCCTTCCGCCTGAAAAGCAAGATGGACGTGTGGACGCGCAGCTTCAACGAGAGCCAGATCATGAGCGAAGAGAAATTCCTGAGTTGCGTCCGCTACATCGAGCAGAACCCCCTTCGCCGCGGCCTTGTATCGACGCCGGAAGCCTGGCCCTTCAGCTCCGCGGCCGGCGGCCCGATGGACCCCATGCCTCTCCACCTGCAAAGCTGATCGGGCTTCGGGAACAAGACCCGTGCCTGAAGGCCCGCATTTTGATGCGCTCTATTCAGGAGCCTGAAGGCTCCTGCTCCCTCCGGCCCCGCGTCACACTCGTAGGGGTGAGCCTCGAAAGCCTTCCTAACACGGCTGCCGAATCTCGCTCGACGTGCCGCCCGCCGCGGGAATGTAGCACTTCAGCGTGTAGTCCATGACCATGCGGTCGGCGTTGAAGCGCCAGCCGAGGGTGCGGATGGTGCGCTTCATGCGCTTGATCCATCCGCGCGGCAGTCCGTCGCGATCGCGGCTGTAGTACAGCGGAATCAGCTCGTCGCGCAGAACGCGGTAAAGGTCTTCGCCGTCGCGGCTGTCGTGAATATCGAGATTGGAGTGCGTTCTGCCTCCGCCGATGGCGAAGCCGTTAAGGCCGTCATAGGCCTCAGCCCACCAGCCGTCGAGCACGGAAAGATTCAAGCCGCCGTTGAGCACCACTTTTTGCCCGCTGGTTCCTGAAGCCTCAAGCGGACGGCGCGGATTGTTGAGCCACACGTCAACGCCCTGCACCAGGTAGCGGCCGACATTGATGTCGTAGTCCTCGATGAACAGAAACTTGTCAGCGAACTTTGAGTCGCGCATCATTTGCGCAATCTGCTGCAACACGCGCTTTCCCGGCTCGTCGTGCGGGTGAGCCTTGCCGGCAAAAAGGAACTGCACGGGGCGCTTGGGGTCGTTGACCATGGCGGCCAGGCGATGCATATCGGCCAGCACCAGGTTGGCCCGCTTGTAGGTGGCAAATCGCCGCGCAAAGCCGATGGTCAGCGCATCGGGCGATCCGACCTTGCCCAGCCGCTGCAGATATTCCGCCGGCTCGCCGCGGCGCTCTGCCTGTTCGCGCGCGCGGCGGCGGGCAAACTCAAGCAGCTCAGACTTCAGGCTCAGGTGCGTTTCCCAAAGCTCGCCGTCGTCTACATTTTCAATCTCTTCCCAGGTGCGCGCCTCGCCGCTTTTGCTTTGCCAGTCAACGCCCAGATGCCGATCGTAAAGCCGGTGCATTTGCGGCGCCAGCCACGAGGGAACATGCACTCCGTTGGTGATGTGGCCGATGGGCACCGCGTCTTCCGGCTTGCCGGGGTAGAGGCACTTCCACATGGCCCGCGAAACCTCGCCGTGCAGCGATGAAACCGCATTGGCGCGGCGCGAAAGCTTCAGCCCCAGCACCGTCATGCAAAATTGTTCGCCGTAGTCGGTGGGATACTCGCGGCCAAAGCCCATCAGGTTCTCGTGCGAAATTC